>JAHFUL010000088.1 GCA_023265155.1 Acidobacteriota bacterium | reverse complement strand
GCTGCGGCGCCCAGGGTGAAGCCGCCGGCCAACGCGGCGCCGCTTTTCAGGAATTCTCTCCGAGCAGGTCGTTTCACGCCCATGAGTCCTCTCCTCGCAGATGAGTCCGCGGAATCGCTCGCTGTTGTCCAGAGTATACGCCCACCTTCGCTCTGCGAGCTTCGCCATGCAGGCTGCTGGCGAGACGCGCCTGCTGAGTGTTTCTTGGGCGCTACTCGGTCGCTATGGGTGATTTCGCAGGATTGATTCCAGCGCCAGGGTTGCGTAAGCTCAGGGCTGCGCAACAGGGCGCTTCCGTCCGCGGAAAGGACTCAGTCCACCTGCGAAGCTGGCCAACGCGAAAAGCCACCTTTCAGCCCGGCCACGCGGACAACGGGCGACTTGCAAAGGAGGCTTCCGATGTCCGCTCGTCCTCTGCCCGCTCGGCCGAATCTCGATCATCTCAAGCACGAAGCCAAGGTGCTGCACGCCGGATTCCTCGCCGGCCGCACCGACGCCCTTCAGCGTGTCCGTGCCGTGCTGGCGGACAGGCCCGCCCTCAAGTTGACCGAGGCCCAGCGCGTCGTCGCGCGCGAGTATGGCTTCCCGACATGGGCTCGGCTTCGCGCGCAGGTCCAAGCCTCGCGCGGCTTCGACGAAGCCGTGGACGCCTTTCTCGCCGCAGTGGGTGAACAGGATGCCTCGGTCGCCCGCCGCGTGCTGGGCGCGCAGCCACGACTCGCGACCGGGAGTCTGCATGTCGCCGCGGCGCTCGGGCTCGCCAGCGAGGCCGAGCGCCTCATCGCGGAAGACAGGACGCGCGTCACCGCGCGCGTCGGCAAATCCCAGACCGATCCGCTGCTCTGTCTCTGCTACTCGCCGTTTCATGGCGAGAGCGCAGAGCGCGACGCGGGCCTGCTTGCGACGGCGCGGCTGCTGCTTGACGCGGGCGCCGATCCCAACACCGCCGACGCCGGCAACGGCGTACCGGCGCTGTACGCGGTCACCGGCTTGCGCAGCGTGCTGCCGATCGCGCGTCTCCTGCTTGACGCTGGTGCGAAGCCCACTGATGGCGAATCGGTCTTTCACGCCGCCGAGCACTTTCACGAGGACGCTCTCGAGCTGCTGCTCGGCGCGGGCGCCGATCTGAACTACATAGGTGAGTGGGGCAACACGCCGCTGTACTTCCTGCTGCGCTGGTTTGACGTCGAGCACGAGCCCCGCGTGCGCCAGGGTCTCGTCTGGCTTCTGGCTCATGGTGCCGATCCCAACGTGCCGAGCACTACGGAGCAGGAAACCGCGCTGCACGTCGCGGCGCGGCGCGGTCAGAGCGTTGCCACCGTCCAGCTGCTGCTGGAGCGCGGCGCAGATGTACATCTGCGGCGGAGCGACGGCAGCACGGCGTGGCTCCTCGCGCGGCGTGTCGGGTTCGACGCGCTCGCGACGCTGCTCGAGCGCGCAGGGGCGCGGCCGCAGCCGCTCTCTCCGATCGAGACGCTGCTCGCCGCCTGCGGCCGTGGCGACATCGAGGCGGCTCGCCGTCTCACATCGCCGGAACACCTGAGCGCACTCGCGCCCGCGGACCGTCTGCTCGTGACGGAGGCGGCCGGCGAAGGCCGCACGGCCACCGTGGCGGCCTGCGTTGCCGCCGGCTTTCCCGCCAATACGCTCGACGACATCGGCGCGACCGGCCTTCACCACGCCGCCGTTCGTGGCCGTGTGGCGACCGTTCGCGTGCTGCTGGACGCTGGTGCCGTCGTCAATATCCGGGATCGAGAGCATTCGTCGACGCCGCTGGGCTGGGCCTGTTTCGGAGCGGATTTCGTGGAAGATCCGGACGGAGACTATGGGGCGACTGTCCGGGCGCTCCTCGAGGCGGGAGCACGGCAGCAGGCGGACGAACATCAACCGCGGCATGCGGGCGTACAGGCTGTATTGAAAGCGTTCAGCGCACGATGAGCCCGATCTCGGAGAAAGTCGCAGGCGCTCAATCAATGCCGTTCACGCTGGCCGGGCTCGAGTTCTTCTCGGCTCGGGAGCGACAAATGTACGCTAGCAACCTGCACCGGTCGCGAGAGTACGCGCGTGAAGCCTACGGCACGCCTTCTGGGCATCGCGTGCGGAGCACCTGGATTCAGATGGCGATCAGCGGAGTGGTGTCGGCCGCGTTGGCGCGCTCGTGTCGACGAAGTTGTTCCCAGCCGAGTCCACGGGGAGCTGATCGCCAGTCAGTCCTTCACGACATCAATCACCAAGGCACGAACGTGCTCCTTCGTGCCTTCGTGATGAGCGTTCACGGGCGGCCGTCCGTCTGCGTCGTCGCGGGCCGTGCGCTCGCGGGCGGCGGAATCGGCACGTTCGAGCTGAACCGCCGAAGTACGTTCTCGGTGATTCGCGAGACGTTGTTCGTGTAGTTGTTGTAGGACAGACTGCCCGACCAGGCGATAGAGCCGGTGGAGAAGACGCCGCCGCCGTTCGGATACTCCAGAAACGCCAGATGCGCGTGCACCAGGCGATTCTGCGTGCCTCCCTGCCGCGAGTCCGACGTATTGAGCTCCTCGACGACATGCTGATAGGCATCGGAGTGGCCGAACGACTCGGCGAGAATCAACGTGTGCGGCGGTGATCCGAGCGCATAGTCCACGCGATCGATTTCAGATCCGGCCGCGCCTTCGCCGAGGACCATCGACGGAAAATCGCCGATGATCTCATCGGGGCCGATGCCCTCGAAGATGAACGCGGCGCGTGGCTCGAAGCTGCCCGGCATCCGCTTGTACGGCGAGTTCTTGTCGAACCCCTGCGCCGTGAATCCGACGCCGAAATACCGCTGCGGCGGCAGACCGCGGAACCGCCACAGCCCGCCGGGCTCGCCTGTCAGACTGTGGTGCGACTCGCCTGGCGCTCCCTGCCAGTGTTCCGTGCCGTCGCGGCGCCGCAGTTCGATGTAGCGGCCTGACAGGTCCATCGGCGTCACCCAATAGAAGCCGTTGCCGCCCATGTACATCAGGCGTCCGCCTTTCTGGAGATACGCGTGAAGGCCGTCGAGCATGGGAGCCGAGTAGTACTCGGGGTGCGTGGCGGTCACCACGACTCTGTACGGAGCGAGGAGCGCCGCGCCCTCGAAGTTGAGATCCTGATCCGTGATGACGTCTACCGCGAATCCCTTCACCTCGAGCCAGTCGACGAGATGGGTGTCGGCCATGAACTGCCAGGGGTTCCGGGTGTTGATCTTCGGACGCATGTTGGTGATCGGCCGAAGGCGCGACGAATTGCCGATGCCGCTGCCATCCGTGTGATGCGAGTAGTTGCTGAGAATCCCGAACCCGCTCGTTCCGGTGGCGCCGTACGCGAGGTAGCTGAAGGTGGGGATGAGCAGCGCGATGTTCGCCGTTGACGTCCCCTTCCTGGGCCGCACGAAGAAGGGCACGTAGTCTTCGGCCGTGTCGGTCCGCAGCCGCGCCGCGTAGACGCCGCTCTTCAGGTCGGCCGGAAGCTTCAGCTCGAAGCCGACCTCCCATCGGGCATCCTCCAGATCGTCATCATGGAAGTAGATCGCGCCGTACTGATCGCGGGCGCGGCGATAGTCCATCTCGAGCCCGGTCCAGTTGTGTCCGGTCACGGCGCGCGTGGGAATGTTGACAGCGGTGCCATTGAGCTTCCGCGTCGAGGTGTCTGTGACGGTGCTGGTGGGGATGTCGAGGGAGAAGTCCCACGACGCGATGGCGCCGTTCGGCGGACGTCCCTGGGCGACCTGGTCGATCTCTCCGGCACTCAACGCGCGTCCGTAGAGCCGCGGACTGTCGATCTTTCCGTTGTACAGGCCCCCGATCGCCGGCGGAGTGCCGCCGGCCGACGTCCAGAACGCGGCCATCAGCAGCGGCAGCGTGTTCGTCGCGAGGCCCGTGACGGGCGTCGTCTGCTCGGTCACCGCGCGCGTGGAATCGAACGGGAATTCCGTGACTGGCTGCTGATACACGACCGCGCGGCCGCTGGACGCCTCGTAGCTGGCCGCGACGAAATACCAGGCGGTCGTCACGTGCTGCGGGCGGGCGCCTGCCGCGCCCGGAATCGACGGCACCCAGGGCCGGAGCGGAATCGAACTGCGAACCTTTTCGATGCGGCCGCCTTTGTCGCCCAGCCAGAGCGCCAGCCGCCCGTCGTCTTCGATGAATAGTCCATAGCCGCTTCGATCGCGCTCGGACCACTTGGTGACGATCCCTTGATCACCGTTCGGCGCACTGCCGCCGGGCGCCTGCGGGTCGTGTCGGGTCGGTGCGATCCACGCCGCGATGGTGAAGCTGCCAGTCAGTCTGAGCGCCGAATTGTCTGGCACTGTCACGTACGACCCCAGCGGCAGCGCCTGACGCTTTCCAGCGTATTCGCCGGCTGCTGCGCTCTGAATGACGATTTCCTTGATGCCTGGCCCGTTCGGGTTGGCGTCGCCGTGAATGAGCCGTACGATGTCGGCCCGATAGCGCGGCGCCTGGCTGCTGACCATGAGCGTGATCACCTCGCCCGGCTCGACGCTCATGTGATCGGCGTAGCCGACGATCCCCATGCGATCGAGCCCTTCCTGCGCCGAAGGCGAGCCGCGACCACTACCCTGACCGCCGCGTCCTCCGGGCGCCTGCGCGCCTCGCCCAGCCGGCGCCTGTGCGCCCCGTCCGGCCGGCGCCTGCGCGCCGCGACCCGCTGGTGCCTGCGGAGCCGCGGCCGGCGCTCCTCCGCGTCCGGCCGGAGCCTGGGCTCCGGCTAGCTCGAGTGTCACCATCAACAGGAGGCCCGAGAGCACGAGCGCGTTGAGGCGTTTGATCGAGATGGTCGAATCCATAGCGGACTCTCTTCTCAGTTCCAAGTTCCAAGTTGACGTCCCATGTCAGCGTACGACGATCGGCGACTCGGCTTCGGCGATGAAGACGCGCGACGGCTGCGCTTCGTCTATAGCGACCATCCAGACATCCGAGATGGAGGTCGTCCTGCGCCGGACACCGTACAACAGGTGACCCGCATCCAGCCACTCCACCTGATCGTCGACCGCACGGGTCTCGCCCGCGATCGGGCGCTCGACGTTGGTCTTCAGATCGAGGACGTGGAGGCGCCATGAGTCGGGGCTCGGGCCGACGCGCTTCTTGTACGCCAGCAGCCGGTTGTCCGGAGAGAGCGAGGGGCACTCGACGTTCTCGCGCATGACGGTAAGGCGGCGGAGCGCGAGCTCGCCGCGGACGAGATAGGTCGATCCCGCGGAGCGCAGCGCCGCGTAGAACGTGTTCCCGTCGTTCGCGAACGTCACGCCCCAGAAGTTGAAGTCTTCGGCGCGGAATCGCTGGCCGCCGCGCCACACCGAGAACTCTTCCAGATCGCCAATCTGATCGCCGCCCGCCAGATCGATGATGGTGGTTCGCGTGGAGAAATCAGTCGCGTAATTGTCGCCGGTGACGAACACGGTGACGGCGCCGACGCGCCCGTCTGCGGCGGTGCGTGTTCGGCTGGGAAGGCCCTGCAACTTGATCGACGCACCCGCCGCGAGTCTGTTGTCGAGCAGGAAGGCCGTGTAGGTGTTGAACACGCCGCGCTGCAGGTGGAGGCAGAGGCCGCGCCCGTTCGCAAACGACAGCCGTTCGCACGTCAGGGCGGCAAACTGTCTTTCGCGGTCCGGCGTGTCGAGCGGCGCGATTGCCAGTTTTCCAAAGTCCGGCCCGGTCGCTGTGTGCCTGAAGAGCACGTGCGGCCGCGACGCCAGTCTGGCCAGATCGGCCGCGCGCGCTCCCGGCTCGGCTTGCGGCAAGCGCGCATCGCTGTGCTGGACGCTCATCAACATGCAGAAGGCCAGGGTCGCGGCGCCCATGGCGGCGCGGTGACGTGCAGCCGGGCTCCGGCGCGCCGGCACCACACTCACTCGGTTGCGCATCCACAGGCGCGCCACAACGATGAGCGGCGCCAGCACCAGCAGGTCGCTGAAGTGGAGGCCGTAGAGACCGTCGGGTCCGTACGGTTCCGTGGCGGCGTGAACGGCTTCGCTCCAGGGCAGCAGGCGTGCCTCGGCCGACTTGTGAAGGGCGTACATCAGCCCCTGGATGAAGAACAAGGCGAGGAAGGTCCGCGTCGCGCTCTGCACGAGCGCTGCCGGGAGCCGTCGGACGAGACGCGACCACAGCCAGGCGATGAGACCTGTCAGAGATGCGGTGGCCAGAATCGTGGCGGTGGGGTCGAAGGAGCGGAGCTCCACTGCAGCGGTCCCGAGCGTTGCGACGATCACCATCGTCTGCCGGACGACGATGAGGCAGGCGCATCCGGCGGCCGTCCAGAAAGTGATCGTCGTCCTGCGCGACGCAGAACGCGCCCGAGGGTCGGATTCGGCCGACATCCGATCGAACAAGACGATGACGATCAGCGCCGCGAGCGCGAGCAGCGCCTCGTCGAGCGGCTGACGCGCGCTGACGCGGAACAGCCACGCCGCGAGGAAGGATGCCGGAATCGAGAGAACCAGCGCGCGCCTGATGGCCGACGAGAGGCTGCCGACGCCGTACGCATCGCACCAGGCAAGCGCCGCGGCGATCGGCATGAATGCCTGGAGGCCCTGTGAGAATGTCCCCAGAAAGAGATTGGACATCTGCTTGCCGGCAAGAGGCGCTTCATGGTAACACCGCCAGGCGGTGCCGTTGCACGGCGGACGTCATCGTAAGAGCGCTTGATCACGCGATAAGCCCATGCCAGCAGCAAGCCGGGCTCGCATCAACGCATCCATCGGTTCAACGAGGACTGCAATGGCTGCTGCAGCACCACAACAAGGAGACGGGATGATGGTCCGCGGCGTCGCTGAACAAGCAGCGGGACCTCGCTTCTGATGCCGGCCAATTCATGAACGATGCAGCGACGGCGTATAACGGGGCGCACTCGTAGTGCAGGACTTTAGTCCTGCCTCGCACGGGCAGACCTAAAGGTCTGCGCTACGAGTACTTATTCCGTCGGTTCTCCCGTCCGCGGCACGAGCGCATGGCTTGTCGACTCTAGTTGGCCGCTCTCTCTGGCATGGCAGGTCCCATGCCAACAACCAGAAGCCAGAGGTCCTCATCCTTCGTCCCCTCATAGTGCGTGCCGTTGGCGAAGTCGTGAATGTACGACCCCTTCGGCATGCTGACCGTCTTGTCCTTGTCGACGGTCGAACCCGTGCCGATGTACATCCGTCCGCCCATGACCCATTCGAACTGGTCGTTGGCGTGCTTGTGCGGCGTGCTCCAGTTGTTCGGTGGCCGGCGGACAAACTGAACGTAGATGCCGGCTTTGGCCGGATCGCCGAAGACATTGGTGAACGTGCTGCCGTCGGCTGCCTTGGTCCACACCATGTTTTCCAGTTTCTTGGCGTTACGCGCAGTCGGGTCGACATTCGGTCCACCTGGGGCACGAGGTTCCTCGTTGGGCCGCGGGCCGGTAGGGCCACCCATTCCGATAAAGAGCAGCGTCACGCCATCTTCCCCCACACCGTCATAATGCATTCTGCCGGGAGTTTCGCTGACCACCGTGCCGGCCTTGAGGGGCTCAACGCGATTCTTATCTTGAACCGGCCCTGTGCCAGCCAGGAACGTCCCCTCCAGCACCGTGACGTAGCGTTCCGTCCCGTGAGTGTGGGGGGCGGCCCAATTGTCAAATGGGCGTCTCAGGAGCGAGACATAGATTCCGCCCGGTTGTGACGCGTTCCCGTAGAGGTTGAGACTTGCCGTGCCACCGCGCTCCATCCACGGAATTTCTGACGGCAGTTTGTAATCGCGGATGGTTTTATCCAGCGCAACGGGAGCCTGTGCCGCGACGGAGATGCTCGCGCCGATTGCGAGCAGGACGATAAATCGGAGCATGCGCTTCTGTGGTTGAGACGTTGTCATGATGCGCTCTCTCCAGTTAAAGGATAGGCCGCGTTGGCGGGGCCGGTCACGGGAAGACCGTTGGTCCTCCCTTGCCGTAGCCCCCCTTTCGGACAGCGCAGCTTAGCACCGTGGCGTAGCTCGGAGCCACCGAACGGCTCGCAGTCGGCCAGCGGCCGCTCCTCCACCTGTTGCAAGGCCCACAACCTGGCTTCTCAACCCCACGAGCACGATCTCGACGCGTCCTCGACGAGTCGAGGCGGCGCCCGGGACGGCCGCTGCGCCGCGATCCCGGCTGATAGACCGAGCGGTCAAGAACGACTAGCGTTTTGCTGCGCATCCGAATGTCAGCCGGGGCCCACACCTGCGCGTCAGCTGACGTGAGAAGGGCTGCAGGTGAACGCGAATTGAGGATCGAGGTGGTGGTGGGCCAAGGTTCGCGACACCCGGCACCATCGATTCAAGGCTGGTACACGCCGATGTTGACGTCGTACGCCGGCAGACGCTTCCGCGCAGCAGACATCACTTTGGCAGTCCCAGTTGCAGGGCGGCTCGCTATAATGATTGCCGGATGAAAACGGCCTGGGAGGGCTCCATGCCTGTGCGCACCTCTTTAGCGGCGTTTCTAGTCGTCGTCGGCGCGTTCGTGGGGACAGACTCGCCATCTGCACAGCGAGGTGGCGGTCAGGTGCCAGCCTCCGCTGCGCCGCCAGCGATCAATCAGCAGTTCGCCGGGATCTGGAAGCTGGTGAGCCAGGAAACGCGGGATGCGAAGGGGCAGATCGTTCCACCCAATCCGGCGACGGTGGCCAACGCCGAAGCGCGTCTCGGCTTCATCGTCTACGACCCGGCCGGTTACATGGCGGTGGTGATTCAGCAGGGCGGGCGCCAGAAGTACGCGGCCCAGCAGCCGACGCCGCAAGAGGCCCGCGCCGCGCTGGGTTCGTACACGTCGTACTGGGGCTCGTACGCAGTCAATCAGCCACAGAGCATCGTCACCCACCAGACCTTTGGCGCGCTGAGCACGAGCATGTCGGGCACCGATCAGGTGCGCGGCTTCACGTTCTCGGGCAACCGTCTCACGCTGAGGCCACCTGCCGGCGCGAACGGCAACCAGTCGAGCCTCACGTGGGAACGTGTACCGGACCTCCCGAACCTCACGTCGACCCACAAGAAGCTCATCGGCTTCTGGAAGTTGATCTCCAGCGAAACGCGCGACGCGAAGGGCGAGGTGGTGTCGTCGAATCCGGGTCAGACGGGCTTCATCATCTACACGGCCTCGGGCCACATGATGGTGCACATGATGCAAGCCTACCGGCGCCGCAACGCCGCTCCACAGGCCACTCCCGAAGAGACGATGGCGGCCATGCGGAGTTACACGAGCTACTTCGGCCCGTACACGGTGAACGAGTCGGAGAAGTTCGTGGTCCACCACCTGATCGGGACGATCAATCCCGGGGGAGTCGGCCAGGACTACCAGCGCTTCTACGAATTCTCCGGCAGGCGGCTGATCCTGAAGCCGCCACCGACGAGAAACGCGGACGGCGATCGGCAGTCGACGATCACGTGGGAACGGATCAGTGCGGATGCACAATAAGCGGTGACTGCCACGGATCAATTCGATCCATGAAGTCGTTGCGACAAGTCCGTCAGCTCTCCTCGAAGCTCAGAGCCCTCATCGGTTCGTAGTCAGGCACCCTCCCGGGTAATACGCTCCACTGGCCACGTATAAAAGAAAGGGCGCGCCTGCGCGGCGCGCCCTTCGGGGTGGAAGCTCGCGACTCTCTACTGCTGCTGTCCGGTCGCGGAACGCGCGCCGTCAACCGTAAAGGTAATTCCGGTGTACTGCATTTCTTCCCAGGTCTGCTCGCCCCAGTGCACTTCCTTGGTCGGATCGGGGTTCGCCTTGTTGCCCGTCGAGTTGTCGTAGTGCGCGACCGCTTCGAGCCTGGGGCCCTTCGGCGCCGCGAGCGGCTTGGTGAAGTGATAGTAGGTCTGCCAGTTGAAGTCGCATTTGGGGACCGACAGCACCACTTCCGACCGGCCGTCCGGCTGCACGAGCCGGTACTCCCAGCTCTTGCCGCGCAGGTGCGTGTGCGGGATCAGCGCCCAGATGTGGGAGTCGCTCGTGAACTCGATGGCGGCGTCCACCTGCTGGTTCGAGGCTCCCGCCGGGAGGATGAGCTGCGGATTGAAGAACTGGCGCCGGCCGGCACAGCGCGGACAGGCCAGCACGTTCGAGAACAAACGTCCGCTGCATCAGGTTCAACAGAACTTCAACAAGTAGCCAAATCGCTCGGACTCAGAAGCGGCGAAGAAAAGGAAGCCGGCTGGGTCTACGACTCCAACGGGACTCTCGTTTTCCAGGAGATCGACAGCGGACATGCCTTCAGGCTCGAGCCGCACGGGGAACATTCGACGTCCGGGATCGCCATCGCCGATGGCGTTACACGATGGTGAATCGTTGAACGGATCGACTCAATCGGACGAGGCGGCCTGACCCTACCGCGCCGTCTTGTCCATCGTCATCCGAGCCTCGACGCCTTCGAACAAGGT
>JAHFUL010000010.1:39048-41192 GCA_023265155.1 Acidobacteriota bacterium | reverse complement strand
AGGTCCAAAGAGCCGCTCTTGTCCAGCCTGGGACGGAGCCAGCCGGTCTGCCCATAGATCAAGTTGGTGGACGGCGCCCGGAGGTACGACGCCAGCGCCGCGCTGTGGTGCTCCGCTTCGAAGAGCGTGCGGCCAAAACCTTCGCGCTGTTGAGCGCGCCAGTACGGCCAGAGCCCCGGCACGGCCACGACGATCGCGACGAGAGCAGCCAGAGCGAAGCGACTCACCAAGCGCGGCGGCCATCGGCCGGTTCTCCAGATGATCATGGCCGCGGCAACGACCAGTCCCATCCCGCCGATCATGCCGTAGTACACCGAGCTCACCGCCTGAAGCGCGAACACGATGCCGAGCCACGCGGCATCGCGCGTTCGCCGGCCGGCGACCAGGCGGTGCAGGAGCCAGAAGGTCAGCGGCATCCAGTAGAGCGACTGAAGCTGGAGGTGAATGAGGTGACTGAAATGAAACGGACAGAAGCCCCAGACGAGGCCTGCACAGTACGCCGCCACCGTGGATCCCGTCACCGATCGGATGAAGGCGAACATCGCCCAGGCGCTGAAGATCAAGGACAGCAGCAGGACAGCGTTGTAGCAGAGCGCGAGGTTGCCCGTTGCGGCGTACAGAGGCCACACCGCGAGCGACTGAATCAGCTGATGGTCTGAGTACGCGAGCGTTCCGGTCGCAGGAAAAAAGATATTGGCGTCGAAGACGCGGCCCGTCAGGAGCCATCCCGGATGCGCGGAAATGGTCTCGAGATCCCAGCCGAGAATCCAGAGGTTGAGAAACGGATCGCCTGGCCCGTACGGCGCCCCGAGGTGGGAGCTCAGGCCCGTGACGAGCGGCCACGTCGTCACGCACGCGACCGCGGAAAAGAAAAGAAGCGGAGCGAGCCGGCGCGCTCGATTGGCCCCGCGCGCCCAATTGCTCATGACGTACGCGAAGCGCCAGGGCCCGTCGTCTGCCGGGCCAGGTGTGCCACGAGCGCCTGGACGATCGCCGAGACACTCCCGGTCGTCACGTGCCTATTCTTGCGCCTACTACCTTCGGGCTCCGTCGAAGAAGTCGAAGATCTTCTTCATGTTTCCGGGATTGGCGGTAATGACGTCGGTATGGCTGCCGCCCGGGACCTCGACGTATTCGTACTTCATGCTGAGCGACTTCATCTTCTCGACCCAGCGGCGCGTAACGGCAACATCCACCAGCCTGTCGTCGTCGCCCTGGACGACGATCACGGGCGTGCCCTTGATGGCTTCGAGATCGTTCTCGCTCGAATAGATGGCCGGTGCCACCGGCGCAAGCGCCGCAAACATCTCGGGATGCTTCATCCCGATGTGCCACGTGCCGCCGCCGCCCATCGAATGGCCGAACAGATAAATCCGCGACCCATCGACGTTGAATTCCGTCCGCATCATGCCGAGGACGTTCATCACGTCGAGCTCGCTCAACTCTCCGAGATTCTCCGGAATGGCCGACTGATCGCCGCGCCCCGCGCCGACGCGCGGACGTCCGGTGCCCTGGCTGCCGTACCAGCCGCCCGTGTTGTACCCCATCGGCGCGGCCACGATGTAGCCGCGTTCCTCGGCGAGATCGGTGAGGCCCTGGTAGCGAATCAGCTGAGTGGGGTTCGACCCGAGGCCGTGGAGGGCGATGATGAGCGGCGTCGGCTTCGAGGCATCGTACTTCGTCGACACGTAGACTTCGTACGGCATCGGCGTGCCGGCTTCCTTGAAGTCGTACGTCCGCGCCTGAATGCGCGCGAAGGTTGGCGACTGTGGGCGGGCCGCTCCCTGGCGTCCGCCACCAGCCTGCCCGGCGGGGGTGGCGCCTCCGGCCGCTGGCGCCTGGGCAGACACGCCGGTCCATAGCGTCAGTGTGAGAGCAACGGACAGTCCCGAAACTCTGAAGAATCGAGCTCGCATCTAACCCTCCAACCGCCCTGCGGAACTCCCGTCAGGCCGATCTCAGCGTGCAAGGAAAGTCTACGCGAACCCCGGGCGCTTTGCGACACTTCTGCACTCGTAAACAATCCGTACGAAGCGGATTCTGGGTCGCCCGAGCTGAAGCTCGGGCCTACTTCGGGAAGCGCTGAATTTCGGCGCTGATGAAATCATTGTCCGCCGGACTGCCGCCGCCGCCCGCAAGGTCCC
>JAHFUL010000010.1:35138-38948 GCA_023265155.1 Acidobacteriota bacterium | reverse complement strand
GCTCGCAGCCGTGCTCCTCGAGATGTCGAACCAACGCTCGGCTAGATTGTCTTGAGGCTGACGCTGGGATGGATTTGCAGCGCCTTCTGCAGATCGGGAATCGACGCCTCTCGCGGGTTCTCGACGCCGACGAGGATCTTGCCGTCGGTGACTTCGGGATCATAGAGCACCGGACGCCGCCGGCCGAGTCGGGCGGTCACAATCAAAGTCATAACAGCAGCCAGAATGGCGCCGAGCATGGTGAGCTCGAACATGATGATCAGGTTCGGCCACCACGACAGGATGGGCATGCCGCCAGTGGGAATCGGCCAGGAGGTTTCGGTGATGTACGCGAGCCCGGTGGCCGTGAGGAAGCCCACGAGACCGCCTACGCAGGCGATGTGCCACATGTACGTCTTGTGCCCGATGTGGCTGAAATTGAACCCCTCCATCGGCTGCGCGCTGATGACCGTGATGTCGTTGTCGGTCACACCCGCCTTGCGGAGGCCGTCGACCGCCCGCTCGGCCGCGTGACCGTCAGGATACAGCGCGTAGAGGGCCTTCATGGGTGAATCTCTCCCAGGGGATGCTCCCGCGCGCCTTCCGGGAAGAGCGCCGGTGACGGGTGCTTTCCGGCCTTCAGCTCCCAGATCGAAATGATCGGGACGAACTTCGCGAACAGCGTGTACAGCAGGACCATGGCGGCAAACGTCGCCGTCGTGATCATGAGCTCGACCGGCCGCGGCGTGTACGTGCCCCAGCTGTACGGCAAGTACTTGTGTCCGAGCGACGGCACCACAATCAGGAACCGCTCGAGCCACATGCCGATGCACACGCCGAAGGACGCGATCACGCACCCCGTGATGGTCCGGAACCTCTTGATGCCGAGCACGATCACCGGAATCACGAAATTCGCCGTCACCATCGTCCAGAAGAGCGGCGAGAACGACCCGCTCTGTGTCACCCAGAAGACGTTCATTTCCGCCTCGTCGTTGCCATACCACACAGTGAGGCGTTCGTTGAACACGAAGTAACCCCACAACAGGCTCATCATGAGCAGCAGCTTCCCGAGGTTCTGGAAGTGCAGAGGATACAGATAGTTCTCGAGGTGGAGCAGCTTGCGCAGAGTGGCCATCGCGATGATGAGGCCCGCGATGCCGCTGAAGATCGCGCCCGCCACGAAATAGGGTCCGAAAATCGTCGAGTGCCACATCGGCACCGGCGCCATCGAGAAGTCGAACGACACGATCGTGTGCACCGAGACGGCGACCGGAATGATCGCCACCGCCATGATCGACATGGCCGTCTCGAGCCGATGCCACTGCTTGGTCGTGCCGCGCCAGCCGAGCGCCAGGACGCCGTAGATCTTGCGGCGCAACCCCGTGGACTTGTCCCGGACGATCGCGAAGTCGGGAATCATCGGCAGGATGAGGAAAAGCAGGCTGCCGGTCAGGTACGTGTTGATCGCGAAGAAGTCCCACACGAGCGGCGAACGGAAGTTGGGCCAGATCATCCGGGAGCTCGGGTACGGCACGAGCCAGAAAAAGAGCCATGGCCGGCCCAGATGGATGATCGGGAACAAGGCGCCGATCATCAGCGCGAAGGCCGTGATGACCTCGGCGCACCGCGTGACGGGCCGCCGCCATCCGGCATTCACCAGGCGCAGGATCGCTGAGATCAGCGTCCCCGCGTGGCTGATGCCGATCCAGAACACGAAGTTGGTGATGTAGAAGGCCCAGAAGATCGTGTTGTTGATCCCGGTCAAGCCGAAGCCCATGATCATCTGGAAGAGCCAGGTGCCCAGGCCCATCACGACGATGCCGCCGAGGAACGCGACGAGCAGATAGAACCGCCACGACGTGTTCAGCAGCGGATGGAGCAGGTCGCTCGTGATTGTCTCGTCGCTCGGGAGCTTCATGCCTCAGTCAGCCGCTGGAGATAGTTGACGTTGGGCCGCGTGCCGAGATCCTCGAGCAGCCTGGAGCCGCGCGGTGACTCGGACAGCCGCGACACCTCGCTCTCTGGATCGTTCATGTCGCCAAAGACAATGGCCTTCGCGGGGCAGGCCTGCGCGCAGGCCGGCTTGATCTCACCCTCCCGGACCTCCCGCTTCTCGGCCCTGGCTTGGATCTCCGACGCCAGAATCCGCTGCGAGCAGAAGGTGCATTTCTCCATCACGCCGACTTCGCGGACCGAGACGTCGGGATTGAGCTGCAGCTGGAGCGGTTTGTCCCAGGCCGGGTTGAAGAAGTCGAAGAACCGGACATTGTACGGACAGGCGTTGGCGCAGTAGCGGGTGCCGATGCAGCGGTTGTAGATCTGCGCGTTCAAGCCGTCAGCCGTGTGATGGCTGGCGTAGGTCGGGCACACCGGCTCGCAGGGCGCCGAGTCGCACTGCTGGCACATCACGGGGCGGAACTTGAGCCGCACGTCGGGAAACTCGCCTTCCCAATAGCGTTCGACCCGGATCCAGTGCATCGCGCGGCCGCGCGCGGCCTGCATCTCGCCGACGGTGGGAATGTTGTTCTCGGCATGACACGCCGTCACGCACGCCCCGCATCCGTCGCAGCGGTCGAGATCGACCGCAAGTCCCCATTTGTGGGCCATATCAGCTCTCGGCTCTCAGCTCTCGGCTCTCAGCTCTCGGCTCTCAGCTCTCGGCTCTCGGCTCTCGGCTCTCAGCTCTCGGCTACCACTTCTGACGTGCCTGGTTTCTTCAGATCGCGAGGCCCCAGATCGCCAAATCACCACATCGTCGATCGACGATTACCGATGCCCTTCGTTCGGCTTCTCTTCCTTGGCGCCCGCAAAAAGAATCAGCCGGCCGTCTGGATCGCCGACCCGTGAAATCCTCACGCGCGTCGCGGCCCAGGCGAGCGTGCCGGTTTCGGGTTCGCCGACCGGCGCGAGAATTGAGATCGGGTTCGCGCCGCGCCCCGTGGCGTAGCGCGTGAACATCGAGTGCCCCTGCCCGACGGGCATCGCAATGATGTCGGGGGCGAGGCCGGGTGAGACGATCGCCGCCGCCTGAATCGACCCGTGACCTGAGGCGACCTCCACGATGTCGCGGTCGCGAATGCCGAGCCGTTCGGCGGTCTGCGGATTCACTTCCACCCAGCTGCTCCACATCGCCGACGTCAGCGGGTCCGGCAGCTCCTGCAGCCATGGCAGGTGCGCCAGGGATCCGTCGAGGAACGCCGCCGACTGGTACGGGAGAAAATGGTAGGGGAACTGCTGCGCGTCGCCGTCGAACTGCGGCTCGACATAACTCATCGGGCTCATCGGGGCCTTGCCGGCGGCCCCCGCCACGGGGGCAGCCGCCCTGGAGAGATCGCCCCACCAGCCGCCCTGCTTGCGGATGTTGAACCAGGCTTCGTCGATGTCTTTCCCGCCGGCCAGCGGCGCAATGGCGCCCTTCAGCATCTCCTCGTAGGTCTGCCACGGAAGATCGAGCGGCTTCTGCAGCTTGCGGCCAACTTCGAGGAGCACGTCTCCCATCGCGCGCGTCTGATGCAGCGGCTTCATGGCCGGCGGCGCGACGCTCACCACGGCGCCGAGCGAGCCCGACTCGGGCGCCGCTTCGGTCCACGATTCGAGGAACGAATGGTCCGGCAGAATCAGATCGGCCAGCGCGCCGGTCTCGTCGAGGAAGCTGCCGAAGTTGACGATAAAGGGAACTTTGTCGAGCGCCTCTTTCACCTTCCACGCCCGCGGTGTCGCGAACACAGGATTGGCGCCGTCGACGAGCAGCACCTTCACCGGCGATTGCCCGGAGAGGATGCTGGCCGCGAGCTTGTCGATGGAGGGAGCTGCCGGACCTGATAAGGTCCG
>JAHFUL010000010.1:24403-35038 GCA_023265155.1 Acidobacteriota bacterium | reverse complement strand
GCGGTGTCGCGAACACAGGATTGGCGCCGTCGACGAGCAGCACCTTCACCGGCGATTGCCCGGAGAGGATGCTGGCCGCGAGCTTGTCGATGGAGGGAGCTGCCGGACCTGATAAGGTCCGGCCCGCATCAATCTGAGGAGTAAAGAAAATGCCGCCCGGCTCGTTGACGTTGCCGGCGAGCGCATTGAGCGCGTTGACGGCCACCGCGGTGAAGAGCCCGTTGGTGTGCGCGAGGGGTGGACCGCCGGCGAACGCCATCGAGGGGCGACGCTCGGCGAAATGGCGCGCGACACGTTCGATGCGGGACACCGGCACGCCGGTGAGCTTGGACACACGGTCCGGTGCGTACTCTTCCAGCCCGGACCCCCAGCCCGCGATGAGCGCGCCCGCGCGGCCCGCCCCGTCGCCAGGACGCAGCTTCTCGTGCAGGATGACGTGCGCGAAGCCGAGGGCGAGCACGCCTTCGGTCCCGGGCGTCACCGGCACCCACTCATCGGCGTTCGCGCCCGTCTGCGTCATGTGCGATTCGATCTGCACGAACGATCCGCGCAGTCCGGGACGCGCCTGCCGCATCGCGCCGTACGCCTCGGCGTGAGCCACGGGTGAGTTCCATGTCCCCAGGAAGTCGGCGCCGAAGCTCAGGACGTAGCGCGACCTGGCCAGATCGAAGGTCGGCAGCTGTGCGCGTCCGAAGCTCAGCCCGTTGGCGCGCCGCAGCACATCGTCGCCGAACAGCTCGAAGGCAACCGGCGCCGGCGCCCCGAACCTGGCAAGGAAGTGCTGGATGAGTGCCGTCCGCTGCCCTGCACGGCGCACGGCGATGAACGCAAGCGATTTCTGATCCCCGGCGGTCGCCAGGCCATCAAGGTGCGACGCCAGCTCGGCGATCGCCTGATCCCAGGTGACGGCTTCGTATTTGGCTTCGCCGCGGTTGCCGGCGCGTTTGAGCGGACGCGTGATGCGATCGGGATGATAGGTGACCTGGATCCCGGCCTGGCCGCGCGCGCACAGGCCGCCGCGGCTGACGGGATGGTCGGGATGCCCTTCGAGCTTCTTCGCAACCGCCATCCGCGTCACACCCGCCTGGCCGTCACGCACCACTTCGACGTCGGTGTCCATCACCCTCACGGTGAGGCCGCAGCCGCTCGCGCACAGGGGACACACGCTCGGCTTCCACTCGGCGATCCCGGGAGTCATCTCGTCTTCGGGAAGGAAGCGAATGATCTGGTGCTCCGGGTTGCCGCAGCTCGCCAGCGCCGTGGCCGACCCGGTCAACGCGGTGAGCTTGATGAAATTGCGGCGGTCCATCAGTCGTCGCCTTCGCGCGTGGGGGCCGGGATCAGAAGTGACACGTCAGACACTCGTTGGGGGCGTTCTTCTCGCGATGGCACGTCACGCACACCCCCATGTGCAGGTTGACGTTACGCTCGGCCACGGTCTGGTGCGCAATGTCGCCGTGGCACGTCGAGCACTCGACGGCGGCGCGAATGTGCGGCGCATGATTGAATTTCACGTGCGACTGCGCCACGTAGCCGTAGACCCGCTGCCACGCGAGGTCGAGGCCCTTCTCCTGCATGGCGGTGATCTGTTGGATGCGCGGCTTGTCGATGGCCACCGACGAATGACAGCCCATGCAAGTGTTGACGCTTGGCAAACCGGCCACCGGTCCCGTGAGCGCGCCCTCATGGCAGGCGTCCGTGCACTTCAGTTCCGGACCGTCCTTGCCGATCTCGACGTGACGATAGTGCGGGAATTCGACTGGCTGCGTGGCCACCGGCCTGCGGCCGAAGAAGTCGTTCACCGCGCTCCCGAAGGTGCTGTGCGCCGGTGTGAAGATCCCGGACGCCTGGCCGGGCAGCACCGTAAGGGGAGCCGTTCCCGGCCTGGGCGGTGCGAGCACGCCGCAGGCGACACCAGTCGTTACCGCAGCCACACACACCATCGCCGTCCAGAACCGCGCGAAACCGACGCGCCTGAGGAGTGCCACGCTGCCTATTTTTTCGTTTGAGGACCGATACTGCGCAGATAGTTGACGATGTTCCAGATCTCGTCGTCTTTCAGGACCTTGTTCGGTTTCATCTCGAACTTCGGCCCGGCGCCGTTCCGAATGACCGCGAAAATCTCGCCGTCGGTCGACCCGCGATCCCATTTCGCATCCGTCAGATCGGAGGGTGGCGTAATGGTTTTCGGAGCCGTGGCTGCGGCGCCCTTGGAGTCTTCACCGTGGCAGAACCGGCAGGTTCTCAGGTACACGGTTTTCCCAGCCGCGATCGAGTCGGGGTTCGACTTGATGGGGTTCAGGACTTTCTTCGCTTCGGGGCTGCCGCCGGGGTTCTGAGCGCTGGTCGTCACGCCGACCAACGCCACGAAAGTCAACGCAAATGCGGTTATGAGCACGGTTGAGGCGGGGCGCATGGGTTCAGATCTCCCTGGATTGTTGAGCGCTGGCATCGATTTCGGCCGGCGCGATTCTGACATAGCCCAACCGTCGACTGCAACCGTCATTCGCGTATACTCCGATCGCCATGCGAACACTGGTCGTCAGCGCGCTCGTTCTGATGGCGACATATCCGGCAATGCCGGCCGTGCGCACCGCCCAATCTCAGACACAGACTCCGATTCCGTCAGCTCCGTCGGCCCCGCCAACAGCGCCGAGTCCGGACGCGGCGTCGCCGGCAGAGAACGGTCCCACTGCACGACTTCTGCAAGCCGCCATGTCCGGGCGGGCGGCCGACATCCGCAGCGCCCTCGATGCCGGAGCCGACATCAAGGCGACGACGGATTCTGGCGCCACGGCGCTCGCTCTTGCCGCAGTGCACGGACATACCGCCGCCGTCAATGCACTGCTCGCGGCCGGTGCCGACGTGGCCACCGCCGATCGCGCGGGCGTCACGCCGCTGATCGTGGCGGCCTCCGAAGGTCACGCTGCCGTGGTCGGGGCGCTCGCCGCACGGGGCGCGGATCTGGAAGCCGTGGATAGTGACGGCGTGACGGCGCTCATCGCCGCCGCTTCTGCCAATCGGACGGAAACGCTTCGATGGCTCCTCAGCCACGGGGCGAAGATCAACGCTCAGAACAAGGCCGGAGCCACGGCGCTGATGGCAGCCGCCTTCGGTGGCTATCCGGATGCGGCCAGGCTGCTCATCGCGGGCGGTGCCGACGTCAACGTGAAGGACAGCAGCGACAGAACACCGCTGATGGCCGCGGCGCGCGGCGGCAGCGCGCCCGTCGTGCAGGCGCTGATTGCCGCGAAGGCCGACCTGAATGCCGAGGACGGCGGTGGATCGACCGCGCTCACGTTCGCCGCCGTGACGCTGCACGCGCCAATCGTCGAACTGCTCGAGAAAGCTGGGCTTCGCAAGGGCGGCGAGATGGGGCTGATCTTCGCGGCGTCCAACTGCGGTACCGAGATTGTCCGGATGCTCGTGGCGCGCGGCATCAGCGTGCGCGTGGAACGCAACGGGGCGAACGCCGTGATGCTGGCGACGACGGCAGGCTGCCTCGACACCCTGCGCTTCCTGCTCCGCAACGGCGGGGACGTGAATGTGAAGGAGAGCGACGGCACGACGCCGCTCATGGTGGCGGCGGGCGACGGCCTGACAGATGTCGTTCAGCTGCTTCTGGAATCGGGCGCCAATCTCGACGCCCAGAACGCGGATGGCGACACGGCCTGGCTCCGTGCGGGCCTGGCCGGCCACATGGACATCGTCGACCTGTTCAAGAAAGCCCGGGAGAAGCGCTAGAGCACCCAGGAACGGCTCCTTCACGCGCTACATCTACGTGAAAAGCGGGGTAGCAGCCTAGGGCCCGATCTTCACCACGATGGCGATGGCCTTGCTGTACTTCACTGGCACACCCCGCAGCGTCGCCGGCTTATAGCGCCAGGTTCGGGCCGCCGCGAGCGCAATCTCGTCGAACTTCGGGTGAACCGATCCTCGCATCAGCGCCCGCTCGACGTTGCCGTTCTCGTCAATGACGATCTCCAGGGTTCCCCGGCCGGGCGTTGTGCCGAGCCGCTTGTCGTATTCGGGCAGGTCCTGGCGGATTTTCGTCGGCGGCTGCACGTCGGCGTCCCGCGAACTGTAGATGCGCAAGACGGGCGGAGGCGGCGCCGGCTGCTTGATCGCGATGACGGGTGGTGGGACCGCGACAACCGGCTTGGGCGGCGGGGCAATCGCCGCCGCGCTCAGCTCATTGAAGCCGACGGCCAGCGTTCGCAGATCGGAGAGCGGCGGCTGCGTGGCCGCGGCGCCCACGGCGGGGTCGGCGAGGGTGTTGAGCATGTCCTTGAAGGTACTGGTCGCCACCTCGAAGTTCTTCTGGTCGAATGCCTCTTTGGCGCGCGCGTACAGATCTTGAATGATGCCTGGCAACATCCGCTTCCGCACGTCGCTGAACGCGGTGCGCACACGCGGCGACATGTCGACGTCGGACGGCTGATAGGTTGGCTCGGCTGACACGACGGCCTCAATGGCGCGTTCCGCCTCCGACGCGCGCCCGAGCGCGAGCAGGCAGAAGGCCCGGTACTGATCGATCCCCCGCCTGTCGGCCGCCGGCACGTCGGTCGCGCGCAGCCGGTTCAGCATGAGCAGTGCGTCTTCATACGCCGCGGCCGCGTAGAGCTCGCGGGCCGTGGCCAGCGATTCGTCTGCTGCGACGACCATCGTCGCCATCAGCACCAGCACCACGAACACCGGAACGAGACGTGTCATCTGGCGGATCATTTCTTCCTCAAATCCACGCTGAGTCGCCCGGTGCCCTTCAAGGTCACCAGGGCGGTGTGATGCTGCTCACCAAGGTCGGGATGCCGGAAGACGACGTCGTGCGGTCCAATCGTCAGGGACAAGTTGCCGATCGGCGTGTCCCCAGCCTTCTCGCCGTCGATCCAGACCTCGGCCCACGGCTCGGCGTTCACGGCCAGCGTACCCTTTGGAAGCTCGAGATTGATCGAGGCCACTTTGCCGGGCGGCACCTGGACGGTGCGCGTCACTCGATACCCGAGCGCGTCATTCACGAGGTCGATGTCGTGCCGGCCGGCCGAGACCATGATTTGATCGGTCGCGCTCGTGCCGAGCAGGCGGTCGTTTTCGAGGAGCTGCACGGCGATCGGCGACGCCACCGAGATCCAGCCTGATAACGGCACACTCTCGGCAACCGCCAGGGAGACGACGAGCGACGCCGTCCCGCCTCGCTCAACGCTCACGGTTTGTCTCGACGAACCGGCCGGGGTGGAAAGGACCACGGCGTGCTCGCCGGGTGCCAGATCGGTCACTGTCAGTGGAGAGACGCCGCGCGAGACGCCATCCACCGTGACCTGCGCGCCCGCGGGATCGGTCCGCACCAGGAGCTGACCGCCTGTCGCTTTCATCGTCGGGAGCTCGATGTACTGACTGGCCTGCATGCCGGCCGTGATCGTGACCGGCAGGCTGCGCGGCTCGCTCCCTCCCTGCAGCTCAATCGCGTGCATGCCGGCGGTCAGGGTCAGCGTCACCGGGGTCGTGCCGCGCGCTTCGCCGTCAACAGAGACTGGGGCGCCAGCAGGATTCGTAGTCAAGACGAGCGTGCCCGTTGTGACGACGACCGGGGCGGCTGTGAAATAGTTGCGGGCTGCGAAGCCTCCCGTCGCCACGATCACCACCGCGGCCGCCGCGGCGAACATCGGCCAGGTCCGCTTCGCGCCGTGGGCAGGAGGAGCCGTGTCGTCACGCCTCGCAGGCGCGGGCGGTTCAGCAGGAACCGGCTGTCGCTTTGGCGGCGTTTTCGTCGATTCGGCGGTGAGCTTCGCTGGAACATCCGCGATCGCGGCCGGCCGGGCCGGCGTGACAGCCACGGCATACGGCGATTGCGACGAGGGGCCGTCAGGTGCACGCACCACGGGGGGCGCGGATACGAGGGGAGCCATCACGAGCGCCGAGGGCTCCGCCACCTGGCGCACCGGCACGGCGACGGACGACTGCGCCGGCGCCGCGGCCCGTCCGGGCGCGGTGCCCGACTGGGCGCCAGCCGGTCGGTCAACCTCGGCGTGGTAGCGCGCAAGGAATTCTTCAAGGCTGGCCGGCGACGCCATCAGCTCGCTGTCGCCGAGCATCTTGTCGAACTCCACTCGCGCGTCGATCGCCGACGCAAAGGCGTTCCGGGCATCGAGCTGCAGTGCGCGGCCGAGCCACGCCCGCAGACCTGGCGGCAGCGGCTCGAAGCCCCCGCGCGCCGAGACGGCCCACGTCGAGGCCACAAGATCGGTCACGCGCGAGGGATATTCATCGTCGCGCAGCAGCCGGCCGAGGATCAGCGAGAGAGCGACGACGCCGATTTGCGTCACATCTGCCCGCTGGTCGAAGCGAGAGAGCCCGGCCGTCCGCGGCAGGGGCACCCGCAGCTCGCTCCAGTACCGCTCGCGGGAATACCGCAGCTGCTCGAGAGCCGCGCCGGCCACATATTCCACGATGACCAGGCGCGCGTTGGGGGTCACGACGAGCCGTTCGGGGCCGATCGCGCCGTGGGCGGCGTCGCTGGTATTCTCGTGGAGCATGGCCACGGCGGGCACGAGCTGTCGAAGGAGGCAGAGCGCGGCATTGATATCGAGAGGAAGGCGGCGTTCTTCAGCGTGAGTCAGGATTTCAGAGAGCCGGACGCCAGGAGTCGCATCGCTGACGATCGCGAGCATGGCATCACGGGCACCGAGGCGCTCGACACCCCGCACGCGTCCGTAGTAGGCGTGACGGAACGGGGCGAGATGGCTGACGCGCTCGCGCAGCGCGAACTCAAACGACGGGACGCTCGAGAGCTCGCTGCGCAGACACAAAACTTCGAGCGCTTCGTTCCCTGTCGGGTCGACAACGTGGCGCCGCTCGCCGAGTCCATCACGAAAGGCAACCGCGGGGGGGGCCAACGCAGTAACGGCAGCTCGCTCCATCAAATCCCTCAATTCCGTTATTCGGGGATGGGGAGATGCGCGAACTGTGCCGCTCGGCCGCGTTCCTGAGTTTGACGCTGTAACTTACTGCAACCTAGCAGGTTGAGTCTGATTCTACGGGCGCGTGGCCCCTACCTGAAGTTACAGAACCGTGGCCGGCCGTCGGATTTTGTCGATTGCAGAAACGAGGCCCGACGACCGAATTTGTGGCTGGGTTCCGGCGATCGGCCTCATCCGTGCTCGGGCGCGATCGACATCCGTCCGCAATCGTCGCACCGAAGATACAGAACGGGCAGCGACTCGGATCGACCGACGACATGAGCGTCCGGCATCCCGCAGCGCGGACAGGTGACGGCGCCTGCGGCCGCCCGTTTTGACGGTTTGGGCTTGGCCATACGAAGAAGTCCCCCCCGCTATAAGACGGTCGCGCGAGGAAAACGATTCCGAAACGGATCAGCCTCTGCCCAGCCTGCCAAGCAGATCCTGCAGGTCTTCGGGCACCGGTGCTTCGAACCGGAGCGCTTCGCGCGTGTCGGGATGTTCGAACCCCAGCCGGTATGCGTGGAGGGCCTGACGGGGGAATGCGATGGCGCGCAGCGTCTCCGGACCGTACGTGTAGCGCTGCTCACCGACGAGCGTGTGGCCGCGAAGCCGGGCCTGCAGACGGATCTGATTGCGCTTCCCGGTCACCAGTGTGACTTCGATGAGGGCGGTGTCGCGAAAGGTCTCGACCACCCTGTACTGACTGACGGCTTGCTTCCCCCGGGGATCGCGGTGGTGCGTTTCCTTCTGGATGAGCGCACGCTCGTCCCACACCATGTGATCCTGCCAGACGCCCGACTCGGGCGCCGGCTTGCCGTAGACGACCGCGAGATACACGCGCTCCGCGTCGTGCCGTTTGAACTGCTCCCGCAGCCGGCGCTGAGCGCGAGCGGTGACGGCAAACACCACCAGCCCGGACGTGTCGCGGTCGATGCGATGGACGACGAACGGGCGCCGCTTTCCCCGCCGCCGCAGGTGATCGACGAGCTGTTCCTGAACGGACGACAATTCGGTGCGCCGCTCCAACGGAACCGTGAGCAGGCCCGGCGGCTTGTTGACGACAATCAGCGCGTCGTCTTCGTAAACAATCCACAAGTCGCCGGTCGCCTCCGGGCGCCTGTGTGGACGTGCGCTGCCGGGCCGATCCATCCACACCCGCACGTCGTCCTCTGCCGCGAGTCGCCGCCCGCCGTCGTCGTTGCCCACCTCGCGGTCGTTCACGAAGACCTTGCCTCGCTCGAGGGCTCCGACGGCGCGGCTGCGCGACCCGAGATGATCCGGAAGTGCCAGAAATTTGTCGAGCCGGAGGCCCACCGCTTCCCCGCTCACGGTCCAACCGCCACCCACAGCTGGCGCCTTGTGAACCGCGTGAACCTTCTTCACAGCGTTCGCCGAAACAACAGCGTCGCCGCAGACATCGCGACGGCGGAGAAGATCAGGAGATAGGCCAGATCCCCCGCAATCGCGCCGAAACCGGTGTTCTTCAGCAACAGGCACTTGAATGCGTGCACGGCGTAGGTGAAGGGATCGACGACGGCGATGACCTGCATCCACGGGGGGAAGCCCTGCTGGGGATACACCGCTCCGCTCGGAAAATACAACAGCGTGTTGAGCACGCCGAAGATCGCGCGCGGCAGCAGCGGATCGGAGATGCGCACCATGATGAGGAACATCATGCTGATCAGCGCGAATGCCGTGATGACGATGACGACGAACAGGCGGAACAGTCGAAGGACCACGAACGGATTCGGAATGCCGGCGATGAGGGACCCGACGATCATCAGCGCCGATCCCGACAGGACGGACTTGATCGTGCCCGAGATGTTGAACCCGGCGATCAGTTCGAGCTTCTTGATCGGGGTGACCAGGTACCCTTCATGCAGTCCCCGCGCCTTGTCATCGATGAAGATGATGCCGCCGCCGATCATCACCATCATGAAGATCGACATCACGATCGACCCCGGGAGGAGGTATTGCACGTACGGGACGTACGGGTACACTTCCACGACGTCGAGCTTGGCGTTCCCGGTCACTCGGATGGTGGTCGCCTCTGGCGTGTTGAACGCGCCGACAAGACCGGCGACCGTCCCGGCCAGCGACGCGGACACGAAACTGTCGGTGTTGTCCTCGATGAGCGCGATCCTCGGCTGATTGCGCGCCAGCACGCGTCGCGAGAAATCGGGCGGGATCGTCAGCACCCCGTTGATGCGACCGTCGCGAAGATCCTGGAGGGCGACCCCCTCGTCGCCGTACTCGATGGTGTCGAAGGTCCGCGCGCCGGCGGTGACGGCGCCGGCGAGCTCCCGCACCCGCACGGAGGGGACGCCGCTGTCCTGGTTGACGACGCCCAGCTTGAGATGTTTGACGTTGCCCCCGAAGGCGTAGCCCAGCACGACGAGCTGCACCACCGGAAAGATCATCGACATGACGATGAGGGCGGGGCTCCGGCGGAACCGCCGCAGCTCCCGTTCGACGATGGCCCAGGTGCGATACATGTCAGCCTCGACGGAGCACGAAGGGACTATCCTGCGCCGACGGCTCCTGCAGCGCGTCGCGCAACGCGCGTCCCGTGTAGTGGACGAACACATCGTCGAGCGAGGTGCTCTGCACGGCGAGCGATTGTACCAGCACGCCGGCCCGCTCGGCGGCCTCCATCAGCGCCAGCGTCGTCGCCGGACCGTTGGTGGAGCTGATGCGATAGATGCTGTCCTTGCCGGTCACAGCCTCGGCGCCTGGCAATGCCGCCAGCGTGCGTTCCCAGTCCGGCGGCGGTGTCGAGAAGCTGGCCTCGAGGACGTTCTTGCCGGGAATCGAGCTTTTGAGCTTGAGCGGCGAGTCGAGCGCCTTGAGCTGCCCGTGATCGACAATGGCAATGCGATCGCAGAGCTTGTCGGCTTCGTCCATGTAATGGGTCGTGATCAGAATGGTGAGATCGCGCTCGGTCTTGATGTGCTTGAGCATGCCCCAGACCGCCACGCGCGACACCGGATCGAGACCCGTCGTGGGCTCGTCGAGGAAAAAGATGCGGGGTTCGTGCATCAGCCCGCGCGCAATCTCCACGCGGCGCCTCATGCCGCCCGAGAGATTCTTCACCTGCTTGTCCTTCCACTCCGTCAGTTCCACAGCGATCAGAAGCTCCTCCATCAGCCGGATGCGCTTCTCGCGCGGCACGCCGTAGAGCTTCGCATAGATCATCAGATTCTCGGCGACGCTCAGTTCGAGGTCGCTCGTCATCGCCTGGGGAATGACTCCGATCGACCTCCGCACCCCATCGGGCTGCTTCAGCACGTCGAACCCGTTGATGACGGCGGTTCCCGACGTCGCCGGCAGGAGCGTGGTCAGCATGCGGATCAGGGTCGACTTGCCGGCGCCGTTGGGCCCGAGCAGGCCGAAGATCTCGCCCGGTTCGACGGTGAAGCTGATCCCGTTCACCGCAACGAACTTGCCGAAGTGTTTGACGATGTTGCGAACGTCTATCGCGCTCATTCCTGTCGCACCGTCCTGCCGCCCGACCTGAAGGTCGGGCCTACGAGACTCATTCCTGTCGCACCGTCCTGCCGCCCGACCTGAAGGTCGGGCCTACGAGACCTGCCCTATTCGACCGGCAGCATGACGTAGGCCGTCATACCGACCGCCATCTTGCGATCCGTGTTGTCGCAGCGCAGGCGGATCTCGAACG
>JAHFUL010000010.1:6215-24303 GCA_023265155.1 Acidobacteriota bacterium | reverse complement strand
CGCCCGACCTGAAGGTCGGGCCTACGAGACCTGCCCTATTCGACCGGCAGCATGACGTAGGCCGTCATACCGACCGCCATCTTGCGATCCGTGTTGTCGCAGCGCAGGCGGATCTCGAACGTCTTGATGTCACGCTTGGTCCGGCTCACGTCGCGCTGCGTGGCGTACGACGCGTTGACCGCCCGGTACGACACGACGCCGTCGCTCGTGGATCCCGACGGCCAGCGGATCTGGAGATGATCGCCAATCCGGACGCGATCGATATAGGTCTCTTCGACGTCCACGCGCACCCAAAGGTCGTCGGGATCGACGAGCGTCAGAATCGGCTGCCCGGCATTCACCACTTCGCCGAGGCGCGCGGCCAGCACGTCCACGATGCCCTCGAGCGGCGCTTTGATGTCCGCGTAAGCCAGCCGGACGTCCGCTCTCGTGCGCTGAGCCGTCGCCGCTTCCTGCAAGTGCTCGTTCGCCTGCACCTGACTTTGGCGCACGGCGGTCTGTTCGGCATTCACGCGCGCGAGCGACACGGCCGCGCGGTCGGCCTCCACCTGCTTCCTCAACGCATCAACGCGCGCCGCGGCGGCCTGATTGGCCGTACGCGCGACGTCCAGCTGCTGAGTCGAAGCGACCCCTTGACTCGCGAGGCTCTGGGTACGCTCGTACGTCAGCCGGAGGTTCTCGAGATCGGCGACCGCTGCGGCCTGCTGGGCCTCGGTCGAGGCGAGCTTGGATTCGGCCTGGCGAATCTGCTCCACGGTCTGGCGCTGCTGATACCGGAGCTCGGCTTCCGCCTCGCGGACCTGCGAGGCGACGCCTTCGACGTTGTGCGTCGCGTACGAGCTCTCCGCCTGCAGCTCCGCCGGCGCAATCACGGCCAGCAGCTGATCCCGATGCACGTCGTCACCCTCGGTGACGAGCAACTTCTCGATCTTGCCGCCGATCTGCGGACTGACGATGACGTCGTTGGTCGAGACGATGCCGGTCAGCACCAACGCAGCCGGCTCGCGATTCCAGTAGATGTAGGCGCTGACGGCCGCGGCCAGCACGAGCAGGACGAGGACGGCCCGGGTGAGCTTCATAGTCGGGTCCGGCCCTCATTCACAGGTAAAGCGGACCTGGGCCTTGCCCTGATCCACGTCAATCGTCAGCTCGCCCAGATTCTTCAGCATCGTTTCCAGATGCGCGGGGTCGAGTTTGCCGAGGTCGATATCGAGACCCTTTGCTCGAAAGTGCTCGGTGATCCGCTCGCCGGCCGCACCAGGGATCATGGCCCCGAGACGCATGCCGCTTCTCACGAGCGACAGCGGCACGCGAATGCTGATGTCCTTTTCCGGCCGCCGATCGCTGGCAGCCTTGTGCACGGCGACGCGCAGATACCGGGAGCGGACCGGATCGCCTTCCGGCTCCGCGCCGGCCGACGTCCGACCCGCGGAGACGCCGAGCGCTCCGATCAGTTGCTCCGCTTCGCTGACGGTGATTTTCCCCTGGGCCAGCAGATCCAGCACGCGCCGTGTGTCGTCGCTCATGGCTTCTCCTTGAGGCGTTCCACTGCCTCCGCAACCGTCATCTCGCCCCGTTCAATCTGGCCGAGCACATCGCCCGCCTTCACCGGGGGAGGATCCACTTCTACGAACGGCAGTTGACTGCCGATGCGATTGAGCCGGTTCTTGATGGTGGGATAGCTGACGCCGAAGTACTTCTCCATCTGCTTGATCGATCCGTGGCACCGGACAAACGCGGCGACGAATGTCTGGTCCTCGGCTGAGAGCCGCGCAAGCGCCGGCAGCTCGAATCGCCCCTCGATGGCCACGCCGCTGTCGGTGCACCGCACGCGCTCCACCTCAACCGGACCGCCACCCGTCAGCCTGGTCAGTGCCTGCCATTCGTGGGACATGACTCTGGTGGATGTTTTATCCAACAAGATCAAGTTTGTCAATATGTAAATTGATATTATTAAGTATTCCTGTGACCAGGAACGCCGTTTTGAGCTCAATCGCCCCAGCTGAAGCTCGGGCCTACGACTCGGGGCCAACTGTCGCCCGAGCTGAAGCTCGGGCCTCCTCATGTGACAACTCTTGTGGATTCAGAGACTTACGAGCGCGCAGCGCTTATACCTCACGTACAAGGTGTACCGCGCCGGTGCGGAGAGCGAGGCGCGGCAAGGCGCGATTCTCGAAGCGGCGCACGATGCCATCATCACGATGGATCAGCAGCTGAACATCCGCGAGTTCAACCCCGCGGCGGAAAAACTGTTCGGCCACACGCGCATGCACATGCTCGGCCGCAACGTCGAGCTCCTGCTGCCGCCGATGATACGGGGCGCGCAGATCGCCGCGATCAACCGCTACGTGTACGGGATCGTCAAGCAGAGCGGCGGCTACGTCTCGGTCGTGAGCGAGCCGGGCCATGGCGCGACGTTCCTCGTCCATCTGCCCATGGCGGCGGCGGTTGAACCGGCCGGCGCGTTCGCCTGATCAGGGCCGCGCGGCACGCCCGCCCCGGCCGGCGGGCGTCCGATCTTCCGGCGTTCCGTGAGGGCGTTCTGAGGCAGGGGTTCGGGCTCTGTCGGGCGGGGCAGTGGAGCATCCGATGGTGTATCTTGCTCGGTGCGCAGCCGGTGAAGGGCAAGGGCGATCGGCTGGAGGACGTGCGACCGGCGGCGACCCAAAGGAGAGCGACGTGACCGATCAGGAAAAGCAGAAAGCGGACGAGCTCGTGAGCAGACTCGAGCTCGCTGTCGGACAGATTTTTCCGCGCGATGCCGCCAACGCTTCACTCATCGCGGAGATGATTCGGATCCTCAATGGCCTGCGCAGTCTTCTCGGCATCGTCAGGCCGCACTAGCCGTGTCGACCTCCTGATATCCCATCGTCAACAACAGCGTCATCACGAGAAACCCGGCGGCGGTGAGATACGGCACCCCTTCGCCGAAACGCTGCAGGGACGCGCTGCCCCAGACCGGGCCAATCGTCCGTCCCAGGCTCTCGATCGCGCTGGCGGCGCCCTGCACGCGTCCCTGCTCATTTCCGAGAGCCGCGCGGCTCACCAGGCTCGACATGGTGGGGTGTCCGAAGCCAATCCCCAGAGCCAGCGGCACGAGCGTCAGCGCGAACACGGGAACCGAGTGCGTCTCGGTCGCGGCGACGAGGCCGACCGCGCCGAACACCAGGCCCAGCATCAACGTCGGCTTGTCGCCCATGCGGCGCACGACCGGCCGGATGAGCGCTCCCTGGACGATCGCGCCGAGCACGCCGAACGCGGCGAAGAAATAGCCGGTCTCGGCCACATCGAAGCCGAAGCGCCTGGCCGCGAACAACCCGAAAGTCGTCTGGAACACCGCGAAGGACAGCCAGTACACGAAATCGATCATCAGAATGCGCCGCAGGCCGGGACGCCGCACCATCTCCCTCAGATTGCGGAACGGCATGCCCGTCCCCGCCTGCGCCCGATGCACGGTCTCGGGCAGCCACAGCCAAGCCATCAGCATCGCGATGACCGTGATGCCCGCCGCCGCCCAGATTGGTGCCGTGTAGCTCACCTTCGCGGCGAGGATACCGCTCAGCGCCGGTCCGACGATGAATCCGAGCCCAAACGCGGCGCCGATGAGCCCATAGGCGCGGGCGCGATCCTTCGGTTCGGTGATGTCGGCAACGTACGCGCGCGCCGTCGAGATGTTGCCCCCCGACAGACCGTCGACGATGCGGGCGAGAAAGAGCACGGTGATGCTGTGCGCGAGCGCCAGCATCACGAAGCTCACCACGGTGCCGGCGAGGCTGAAGATCAGCACCGGACGCCGGCCGAAACGGTCCGACCAGTCGCCGAGAATCGGCGCGGCAAACAGCTGGCACAGCGAGAAGACCCCGAACAGCAGGCCAATCACGAGAGGCGGCGCGCCGAACGTTGCCGCGTAGTACGGCAGCAGCGGCACGATGATGCCGAAGCCGACGAGATTGACGAAGATCGTGAGAAAGATGATGAGGAGCGGACGCGACACTAGTTGACCGCCCTGGGACCCTTGTTGTCCCGGACAGGCGCGTGATCGAGATTGGCCACGCGAACGCCGGTCTCGTAGACCAGCTGCACGACGCGGAGCATCTTGTCGAAGAGGATCCGGGACACGTCGTCCGTGTTCGCATGGTAGTCGGGATGCAGTCCGGTCGTGAAAAAGATGATCGGGATTCCCTTCGAGGCGTAGCTGAAGTGGTCGCTGCGATAGTAGATCTGCTCGGGATCGGACGGATCGTTCATCTCGTAATCGAGCGTCAGGGGCGGGCTCAGGGCCTGGTTGGCCGCCCGATGGATCTCGTGCAGTTCGCTGCTGATGCGGTCGGAGCCCACGAGATACACCGTGTTCGATTCGCTCGACTTGTTGTCGCGGTTTCTGCCGATCATGTCGATGTTCAGCTGCGCGACGATCCGATCGACGGGGACGGTGGAATAGTCCACGAAATAGCGGGAGCCGTACGTGCCGAGCTCCTCTGCCGCATGCCACACGAACAGGAGCGAGCGTCTGGGTCGCGGGCCCTCCGCGAACGCCCGCGCCAGCGCCATCAGCGCGACGGTCCCTGATCCGTCATCGTCCGCGCCGTTCCAGATGCGATCGTCGTCGGCGCCCGGCGTCACCCGCCCGTACGAAGGGGCGGGGCGCGTGCCATGCTGCGACGCTTCGCCTTCCGCGTATCCCAAATGATCGTAGTGCGCACCAAAGGCGACGTATGTCTCCTCGAGCGATCGATCGGTCCCCTCGACGACGGCCACGACGTTGTGCGTGAGCTGCGTGCGAACGACGTCGTACTCAACATCGACATTGAACGTGATCTTCACATCCCGAAGGCGGAACGAGGGCAGGGGCTCCCGCGCCTCCGCCCGTCGCCGCAATTCTTCGTACGGTGTCGGCGCGGTACGGAGCAGAAACGCGAGGAACCGATCGTCCACGGTAATGGCGGGCGGCACGGATCGATCGAGACGCGCTGCGGTGACAAAATCAGACCCTGCTCCACGGCTTGTCGCCGCAGGGGCGGAACCCGGCGACTGGTCCGGGCCGATTGTGGCGGCCGCGTGCAGATCATCGGTGGCATGACGGCTTCGACCGGTCAGCACGCGGTTCAGGCGCTGGGCGTCAAACGCTCTGGGGCCACTCGCGCCCAGCCAGACCACGGCTGCCCCGCCGACATCCTTGCCGCGCAAATCGGCATCGAGGCCGTAACCAGCGAACTCGACACGGTCCAGTGTCAGCCGGCGCTTGCCTCCGGCGTCCGGGGCGAAGGTCACACCTTCACCGTCCCTGAAGGTCCGCGACTCGCGACCAACCTGAACGGTCACGGTCGACCGGCTCTTGGCTTCCACGCTCCGGACGCGAACCGTCTGCAGGTAAGAATGATCGTCGCCCGCCGGCGTGACACTCCAGGCCCGCAGGTGATCCTGGATATACGCCGCGGCCAGGCCCAGACCGGCGCTGTAGTTCGCCCGCCCCTCGAGCTGATCTGAGGCGATATAGGACAGCCACTCTTTCAGTTCGTCGATCGTGATGAGGGAAAGGCCGGGCGAAGCGGCCGTCGTGCGAAGGATCGCCAGAGCCAGAATGGCAGCGCAGAGATGCGCAGACCGGCGGCGGGGATTTGACACCAAACCCCTACTATAGCTCCCGCTTGCCAGGATGGACGACTTCGGGTAAGGTTGGCGCACTGGATTCGGCTGCCAGCGTGTGTGTGTCTGCCCTACCAATTTTTCGGCGAATCCCCGCGAGCGTTCTCGATCTTCCCACGAGTTCTGTTCATCTAGGAGAGAGTTGATTGGCTGTCCGTCTGTTCGTCGGCAATCTTTCGTACACCACGACCGAAGCGGAGCTGCGCGCCTATTTCGGCACGGTGGCTCCTCCTTCTCAAGTCGTGCTGCCAGTCGATCGGGACACTGGCCGGCCTCGTGGATTCGCATTCGTGGAGTTCATGGAGCGCGCCCATGCCGAAGCGGCGATCCAGAAGTTCAACGGCCAGCCGTTCAGCGGCCGCCCGCTCGCTGTGAGCGAGGCGAGAGCCCGCGAGGATCGAGGCCCTGGCGGTCCGCCGCGTCCGGGCGGCTTCTCAGGCCCCCGGCCGGGCGGCTTCGGGAGCCCGCGTCCTTCCTCTTCCTTCGGCGGCCCTCCGAGACCGTTCGATCCGGCGGCGCCCGTTCCTCCTCGCAGCCGCAACTTCGGCCCGGACGCCAGACCTCAGCGTGGCAGCAGCGCGAAGGGCAAAAAGAAAGACACCGACAAGCCGAAAGGACCGATTCCTCTCAAGCGCACGGGCCGATCTCTTTCACTCGATGACGACTCGCCGGACGAAGGCACACTCGACATCGACGATTTCGCGACGAGCAAACCGGCCGACGCGACCGACGCCAGCGACGCGGCTGACGCGGCCGACGCCGATACCGACACGGATCAGGATTAGACGCGTCCTCCACGTCACATCCCCGAGTCCACCGAGGAGGAGCTCCGGCTCCGCAATAACACGATGTCGGACCTCAACGTTTGGCAGCAGGTTCTGCGTCAGCTGCAGGCCATCGTCCCCCCGGAAGACTTCCGGCGGTGGTTTGGAGCCACCGCATACGCCGGCGATTCCGGCGATCAGATCACGGTCTGGGTTCCGAGCGAAGCCGTTCGGCGACACGTCGAGCTGCATTATCAGGAGGCGCTGAACAGCGCCCTGGCCGCCGTCGACCGCCACGGCGCGCCCATTCGCTTCGTCGTCGCCGGCTTCGGCGACGACGACGACGAATGACGCGCGTCCGTGAAAAGACTGTGACAGGGCACGTTAGGGATTAGGGAATGGGGATTGGGGATAGGCTTAGGGAATAGGGACTAGGAAGTGTTCAGTAACCTAATCCCTAATCCCTAGCCCAATGTCCTCCCGCTGGTACAAGAGCCTCTATTGGCGAATCGCAATTGGGTTCGTGCTGTGTCTGGCGGGCATGCTCGTGGTCCAGGCGATGCTCTTCGTCTGGATCATTCCGGTATCGGGGCCAACCGTCCCGGCGCGGCCAGAGCGGTTCGCCCAGACGGTTGCGACCGATGTCGCCGAGGCGCTGGATACCGATGCGTCCCTCGACGTCGTCCAGTTCGTGCGGAGCCAGTTCGGGCGCACGGCGCTGCCCTTTCTGGTTCTCATGAACGACGGCCGTGTCGTTGACAACGCGGGCGTGCTGTCCGACCCGCTCATGCGAGCGGCGCAGGCAAGGCTCGAGCGGCGCGGACCGGACGTCGATCGTCCGGACCCGCGTGGTCCAGGGGGACGTGTCGGACCCGGCGGCCTCGGCGGACCCGGTGGACCCGGCGGGCTGGGCGGACGAGGACGGGACGGACGCGGAGGCCCTGACTTCTTCGACCGCGGCGGCCGCGGATTCGATCGCCGTGGGCGGGGCGATCCCGGCTTCGGCCCTCTCCGTCTGATTGCCACGCCCATCGTCGTCAAGGATCAGCGCGAGGGCGTGGTCGTCGTCTCGCCGACCGCGCCCTTTGGCTTTCTTCTGCGCCGCTTCGCGCCGACGCTGACGCTGATTGCCACGAGTGTGCTGGTGGTCGGCGCCCTGTTCGCCGCCGTGGTGATCTTCGGGCCCGCGCGCCGACGGCTCCGGCAGGTTGAGGATGCGGCCCGCCGTCTGGGCGCCGGCGATCTCGCCGCCCGCGCGCCAGCGCGCGGGGGCGACGAAGTGGCGGCCGTCGCCACCGCGTTCAACGCGATGGCCGACGACCTGGGCGCGCGCGCCGAAGCGCTCGCCGCATCGGATCGCGTGCGCCGGCAGTTACTCGCCGACGTGTCCCACGAGCTCACCACTCCGGTGACGGCCATGCGGGGGTACCTCGAAACCCTCACGATGCCCGAGTTCGATCTCGATGACGGGACGCGCGCCCGCTATCTCGGAATCATCAGCGACGAAACCGGGCGGCTCGAGCGCATCATCGGCGATCTGCTGGATCTGGCGCGGCTCGAAGGGGGCGGCGGTTCGCTCGTGGTGGCCGACGTATCGGTCGAACAGCTGTTTGCGCGTGTCGTGGCCCGGCACGAACGGGCATGCCGCGAGGCCGGGGTGCGCATGAGCACGTCGATCGAACCGGGTGCGGAGACCCTGCCGGGCGACCGCGATCGGTTGGAACAGGCCCTGCAGAACCTCGCGGCCAACGCGCTCCGCTATGCGCCGGCGGGATCGGCCATCGAGCTCCACGCGAGACGCCGCGACAACGAGGTCACGATCACCGTGAGCGATGAGGGCCCGGGCATCACGCCGGAGCACCTGCCGCACATCTTCGATCGCTTCTACAAGGCCGAAGGGTCGCGGAGCGTGCGCGCTCCCGGATCGGCTTCGCCAGACGGCAGCGGTCTCGGACTGTCCATTGTGAAGGCGATCGTCGAACGTCATGGCGGGCAGGTATCGATCGACAGCCAGCCAGGCCGGACGGTGTTCAGTCTGCAATTCCCTAGGCTTTCTTCCTCAGGGCCAGCTGAAGCCGCCCTTTGATCTCGTCGAACGCCGCCAGCAGCTCGGTGATCATCCGCGGCACGCGGTTGGCGCGCGCGTAGACCCAGCCGGTCTCCCGCACCAGCTCGTGACCCTCGATCCGGGCGCAGAAAAACTGCCCGGCGCGGACCTCACGCGCGATCGCCTGATAGGGCACGATCGCGATGCCGAGCCCCGTCTTGACCATCGCCTTGATGATCTCCACGTTCTCGGTGTCCATCACAATCGTCGGCTCGATTTTCTCCATGACGAAGAACGAATCGATGACCCGCCGCGTAGCGGATCCGGCCTCGAAGAGCACGAACGGCTGCCCCCCCAGATCGCCCGGCAGAATCCGGTGCCGTTTCGCCAGCGGGTGGGTGGGCATCGTCACCAGGAGCAGTTCTTCCCTGAGCACGGGCAACGTGACCAGGTCGGACTCTTCCACAGGAAGGGTGAGGAGCCCCGCGTCGACGCGGCCCGCGCGTATTTCGTCGACCGAACGCAACGCCGTGGCCACGGTGAGCCGCACGTCGAGCTGAGGATGAACCTTCTTCAGGTGCTTCAGGAGCGGCGGGAACATGTAGAGGCAGACGGTCATGCCGCCGGCCAGCCGCAACATTCCGCGGAGCGAACCCGTGCGATCGGTAATCGAGCCAACCGTGTCGCGAACGTCCTGAAAGACCCGCTGTCCGAGCTGGACGAGGCTTTCAGCCGCTGGCGTCATGCGGACCTGACGCCCGACGCGAAGGAACAAGGGTTCGCCGAGCTCCTCCTCGAGGAGCAGGACCTGCCGGCTGATGGCCGACTGCGAGACGTGCAGCTTCCGGCCACATGCGGTGAACGAACCGGTCTCGGCAATCGCCTGGAGGATTTCGAGTTGACGCAGATCCACCTAATCCCTAATCCCTAATCCCTAATCCCCAATCACCAATCCCTAGTCCCCTAATCCTGTCACGCCGCGTCCGAGCACGCTACACTACGGTGTCGGCGCGCCACGGCGAACCGTTTTCTCGTCTCACCGCAGCCGATTCCGGTGAGCCTGGGCCAGGCGTCAAGCATGCAGCAGTGCCTTCGCATCCTCGCTCTGGTCAGCGGCTCGCTGGTGATGGCGGTCGGTCTTTCGGCTCAAAGCCGGCAACTCAAGGTTTTCGTGGCGGTCACGGATCGGGCAGGCAATCCTGTCCTCGATCTCGACGCTGGGGGGTTCGAGGTCACCGTGGGGGACGCGAAGGGCAAGGTCGTACGGGCCTCGCTGGCCACCGAACCGATGCGCATCGCGCTCCTCGTCGACACAAGCGAAGAAGCCAAGGCCTCGCTGAATCACATTCGCAACGGCCTGCAGGCGTTTCTCGATGCCATCCCACCCCAGGACGAAATCCTGCTCATGAGCACGGGAGGCCAGGGCCGCGTGCGCGTCCCGCCAACGCTGGACCGCAGACGGCTGAAGAGCACCGTAGAGGGCCTCTTTGGCGACGGCGGCGCGAACGCTCTTCTGGATGCCCTGCTCGAGAGCTGGTCCCGGTATCTGCGCAACGCCGAGGATCGGTGGCCGGTGTTCGTGACGCTGACGACCGATGGCCCGGACAATAGCGGCGCGCGGGAGAACGAGCTCGAAGCCTTCATCCGCGACATTCAGCGCGCTGCCGCGACCGCACACGCCTTCACGTTGTCGTCGCCAACGCAAACACCGCGCAACACGAGGGCGTTCCTGGCTAGTGAGACTCTCACGCGTTACACGGGTGGGCAGCACGAGGTCCTGGCGGCCAGCACCGCCTTGCCAGGCAGGATGAAGGCGCTCGCCGAGCAACTCGCGGCCGACCAGCGGCGAATGAGCACGCAGTACGAAGTGGATTTCATCACCCAGTCGAAGGATCCACAGGCGAGGATCATGGTCTCCGTTCGGCGCGAAGGCGCCGGCGTCGAGTTGTCGGCCGGACGTCGCATGAAATAGCTCGCAGGCCAATCTCGTCATGTTGGCGTCTGATTGGCACGGACGGCAACTGAGCGACAGCTCGACACAGGCTGCCACCGGACTGTTCAGGGAGGTTCCGATGAACGCCCACTTTCGCTTCGGTGCCTTGGTGTTTCTTTCCCTCCTGGTTCCGACCCTTCTCTCAGCCCAAAAGGTGACCCGGACGATCCTCGTCAATGCCGTAGACGGCACGGGTGCTCCGGTGCTGGATCTCACCACGGCCGATTTCGAGCTGACCGAAGCGGGGGCGGCGCGGACGGTAACCCGCGCGACGTTGGCAAACGCTCCCATGCGGATCATCATCATGGTCGACACGACCGACGGTGCCGAGCGCTGGCAGTCGGGCCTCAAGTCGGGGCTCACGGCGTTTCTCGAGGCGATTCCTCAACAGCACGAGATCGGCGTCGTCACGATCGGCCGTCAGTTTCGCGTGCATGCACAGCCGATGACCGATCGCGTGAAACTCAAAGACACGGTGAACAAATTGGGAGCCGACGGCGGCGGCAACGTGCTCCTCGACGCGCTGCGGGAAACGGAAACCCGGTTCATGAAAAAGGAGGGAGTCCGGTGGCCGGTGTACCTCATCCTCACAACCGACGCGGTCCTGGACAACAGCATGCAGACTGACGAGGTGAACAAGATGTTCGCGGACATGCTGGCGAGGGCCACCACCGTCCATACTGTGGCAATGCAGAACTCTGGACCGACTGTGACCACGGAAATCACGAATACGCTCTCGAAGAATACGGGGGGCTCTTACAACTTCCTGACAACCGCCAACGCACTGGCGGGGAAACTGAAGGAAGTCGGCACGCAGATCGCCGAAGACCACAAGAAGATGTCCACGCGTTATCAGCTCGAATATATGAGCGAGGCGACTGGACCCGGGGCTGCGATCAGCGTCTCGATCCGTCGAGGAGGAGTCTCACGCACGATTTCATTCAAACGCCCGTTCTGAGCGGAGAAGCGCCGAACCTCTCACTGCAGGGGTGATTCGACCACCTGCACACGACGGGTTCGTCAGATCGCTTCTAGAAGTCTTGACTCCCGAAACTTGCACCGAATGAGTCAAGTTTTCAGGTCAAGACGACCCCGCGCAGCGGGGCTGTAGAAAACGTTCGTCTAGCGAGGCGGAGCCTCGAGGGTCTGAGGCGCAGCCTCGCTAGAAGTTGAACCCCAGTCCCACATCCACCTTCCGCGGGTTGGTCACTGTCGTCGCGTGACGGAAGAACGGGGAGGTCATCACGCCACTGTACCCGCCGTAGTTCGCGTGGTTCGTCAGATTCAGGATGCTGACGATGAGTTGAACACGGTAGCGCGCCGCTGCCGGCGCGTTGAACGTTGTGACGGTTGGCGCACCGCCGCCGACTCCGACGATCTGGATGCCGGGTGGCGGCGCGGCCGACGGCCTGCCAAACGCGATCGAGTAGGCGAAGTTGGCGTTGAGGGTTATCTGACCGTCTCCGCGCGCGCCGTTGCGGCTCACGCCGGCCGGACGGTCGTTGAAAACGAGATCCCCGTTGTCGTCCCTGCCCGTTCGAATGTTGTACGGCGATCCGCTGGCCAGGTTCACATTGAGATTGGCGTTGAGGTTCCTGAGCTGCGAACTGTTGATGCCCAGGTTCACCCGCTGCCTGACGTCGTTGGCGGCAGGCCCCCACTCCCCTCCCAGCGTGCCGGTCGCCGGCAAGCCGAACGCACCCTCGGCGGCGTTGGTCAGAGATCGCCCCAGCGAATAGTTGCCGTTGATGCTCAGCCTTCGCCAATCGAACCGGCGGTTCGCTGCGCCGCCGGCGGCCAGAAGGCCAGGAGGAGGCGGCGGCGGCGGACCGTCTCGACCGACGCCGTTGATCAGAATCGGTCCCCCGCCACCACCCGGCGTCGCCGTTCGGGCCAGGCTCACGCTGAAATTCGTGTTGACTGAGTGCTGCGCGGAGCGGCCATCCGACACTGTCTGGACAATGTTCGCGAAGCCAGGATCAGGTCGGACGCCGCCGATCGGCGCGTTGAGGTTGTTCCCACGAAACGCGTTCGAGCCGCGCGTGTAGGCGTAACTCAGACCAACGCGGACCCGCGAATTGATCGTCTGATCGATCCCGGTGCTGAGCCGCTTGAACATCGGAAGCTGCAGACCGTCGCCGAGCCGATACCTGTTGGCGGCCGGCAGCACACCGACGTCGCCCGGATCGAGCGTGATCGGATCGAAGACCGGATTGACGATGTTGAGCTCCCGCTGGCGGAATCCATCGACCCGGAGCGACTGCTCGTAGGTCGCGGAGGTCAACCAATCGTAGAAGATGCCGGCGCTCGCCCGGAGCGTCGTTCGCCCGCTTCGAAACGGCGCCCAGGTGACGCCGAAGCGAGGGCCGAAATTGGAAAAATCGCTCACGTGCGTGAGGGCCTCGTACCGGACGCCTGGACTGAAGGTGAGATTGCGCCGCACGCGGATGTCGTCCTGCAAGTACGCACCGGCCTGGAGGAAGAAGTAGTCGATCTGCGCTTCGCCGTCGCGGCGGGTGTAGCTCCGCGCCACGCCCGCCTGATAGGCCTCGAGGCTCTCGAACGTGTAGGTTCCGAGATAGTTCGACCGGTCGTCCGAGCGATGCCAGCCGCCGTCGAGCAGGACCCCGGTCCGGATCGAGTGAATCCCCCTGACGTAATCGAGGTCCGATCCAACGTTGAAGGTTCGGGAGTGACGGCCGCCGGCCACCTGCTGCCCGCCGCTCGTAAAGGCGTCGTTGACACGGATGGTCGGCTTTTCCACGTTCGATCGCGACTCTGAGTCGGACCATCCCAGTTGGACCCGCGTGTTCGTGAAGAACCGCCGGCCGAGCGGTCCGGCTTCCTGCAGGCGTAGATTGTAGGAATGGTCTTCGCTCGCATAGCCGCGTTCCTCGGGCAGGTCGTAGGCGCCAATGCCCAGATTGCTGCTCTTGAAGCTGCTCTGATTGTAGCTGGCGCGCAGCGTCTGATCCTTGGTGAGCGCGTAGTCGAAGAGACCCGAGATGAACACGTTGTCTCTTGGAGTCTTGCGCGACACGCTCTGGGACAGATACGCGCCGGGCACGGCGGCGTTGAGAATCGACGTGTCGTACGAGTGCGTGCCCGACACCGATAGCGAGAACGAGCTTCGCTCTTTGATGAGCGAGCCGCCGAGATTCATCCCGTAGTTCTGCGTCTGCTCCGGCCCCTTGGTTGGCGTGAACGGGCTTCGGCCGCTCATCGATCCGTCGCGAAGCCTGAAATTCAGCCCGCCGCGGACCGGCCCGAGACCCGGCTGTGTGATGATGTCGATGAACAAGGCGCCCGCGAAGTGATTCTCGGCGGCGAACCCGTCGCGCGTGATGTGGATGGACTTGATCTGTGCTTTGGGCGGCAGCTCGGATCCTTCGAAACTGTCGACCCGGAACACCGCATTCTGGCCCGCGATGTCCTGCAGCTGCCGCTTCAGCTCGTCGGGATCGTCCGACAGCGCGGCGATCTGCTCGCGCGTGAGCGCCGTCGCGAACGTCGTGCCGCGGTCGGCGGCGGCCACTTGCCGGTCGACGCTCACGCTCACCGAATCCTGCATGCGCGGCAGCGTGAGCACAATTGTTTGGCGGTTGTCGCCGCTGCGGAGGACCACTTCCCGCGGCGCGCTCGTTTGGAGGCCCTGAAACTCCGCCTGGATCGTGTAGCGGCCAGGCGGCAGCGTGAGCAGCGCGACGCCCACGGGCGAGGTCGTGACATGTTCGATCATCGGAGCGCCGCCCGACGCGTCTGCAGGCGAGCTTTGACCATCAACCTTGACGACGTTGACCGTGGCAGACTGGATCACGCCGCCGGTTGAGTCGGTGACGGTGACGACGAGCCGCGCGGGAGCAACCGGTGGTGCCGGTCGAGGCGGCGGCTGAGTAGCCTGACGGGCTTGACCATAGGCTGGAGCCCACCAGACCAGGCACACCGAAAGCGCCACCGCCAGCCGGGCAGTTGCAGCACGCGTCATTTCCGCACCTCGAATTTTTTGGGATCGATCTTCGCGTTGATTCGGAAACGATCGAAGGTGGTTTCCTCAATCGTGTCGGCGCCAACGGCACGTCTGAGTCCAAACGGAAAGCGCACGGCGTCGATCTCGCGATAGTCCCGGTAGTAGATGCGGTTCTCGACCGGTTTCCCCTGGGCCCGCGTCTCCCAGCTCACCATGATCGGCAGATGCGTCTCCCTATAGACGAAAAACCGCAGGGCAAAGTTGGCCGGCCCCTTCACATCAATCACATCGGCCTTCCCCTGAGGCGCTTCAGCCTGTCCGGCGTACGTGAACGTCAGCGGGTAACTGCTGAAAGAACCGGCAAACATCCCCAGCGTGAGCCGTACGAAGTCCTGCTTCACGCCAACGGCGCGGGCGCGCCGCGCGGCGTCGACTTGTGCGGGGCCACCCGCGCGCCCGGGCACGGCTGGGATGGGAGGGGGGGGCGGCACCGGCAGTTGAATCAACTCGTCGCCGTTGAACCCGATCGTGGTGGGTCCGCTTTCCTGCGCGGGAATCTCGTCGCGGCGCGCGTACTTGTCGGGTAACTCGCACGAAATCTCGAATTCAAGGGGGACGAGGTTCGCGCCACTGACTCTGCGCGTGCGGCCGCTGGCCACGAAGCTCTTGACGCCATTCAGGCGCGTCTCGCCCCCGAGCGCCTCCCGGGTCGCCGAGAGAACCTGACTGGCGTTGGTGCTTTGCGCCGGAGCCGGCGCGGGCGTCTGTGCGCTGACGAGCGCGGCGACCGCGAGCGTGATCACCGCAGCCAGGTGTCCGACGTGTTCGCCATCGCGCATGGAAGCCCCTTGCCTGATATGCAGAATACCCCTTGTTTGACGCGAACTTGGGAAATAGTTCCTACGAATGCTGTTCGCCCAGCGTCGACGGGGCCTGATGCTCGCCGAGGAGGACGTCGCGCGCCTCCTTGTTCCACCCCTCTTCCCATGTCGGGCGGGACGACTTCCGGGCGCCGGTGCGCAACCGTTCGAGGAGGTCCTGGTCGGCGGGATAGCCCTCGAACAGATCGAAGAGCACATCGGCCAGCTGGCGCGCGGTTGAAAACAGCAGGCCGTTGTCGCTGTGCCGGACACGCTCGGCCAGGCTGGCGCCGTAATCGAGCGCGCAGACCGGCACGCTGGCGCCAAAGAGATCCGCAATCTTGATCGGAATATCGAGCCCGGAAGAGGAGCGATGGAGGCACAACCCCACGTCCGCGCTACCCACCACGCGCGGATACTCTTCTGGTTCGAGCCACCGCGTGCGCAGAAAGATGCGTCGCGCCGGCAGGCCCGCAAACCGCCGCTCGAATTCCGCCCGACGCGCCCCGTCCCCGGTCACGAGGATGATCAGAGACGGGAAGCGTCGATGCGGCGCTGCAGCTTCCCATCCACGAACCCGATCCTCCAGTCTGAGCACTGCATCGATGACGACGTCGAAGTCCTCGTCTTCCGTCCAGCTCGAGGGACAGATGATGAAGCCGGCGGCGTCTCCCACGAGACCCATCCGGCCGAACAGCCCCTGGCGGAATCGCTCTCGCTCCGCGCGGTCCATTGGCGCAAATGCCGCCGCCGGACGGTCGTACAGCACGCGTGCCCGGCTGACGCCGAAGCGGCTCTGGAGAAATGACGCCAGCCCGCGCGACACGCACAAGTGCGCGTCGGCCTGCAACGCGTCGCGCCGCTCGAGCCAGCGGCCGAGCCGCACGGCCGGATGCCAGCGTCCCAGCCGCCGCCGCAGCAGCGTGTAGCCGACGTTGTGCCAGTCGATGACCAAGCGCACGCCGCGTTTGCGCAGCGCCCACGCCGTCACCATCAGGGTTGGAAAGGCCGGTGGGTTCTGCACGAGCACCAGGTCGACGCGCCCGAGCTTTCTGAGCGCGCGCCACAGCCGGAAACCCATTCGCAGCGATTCCACCACGGCGACCATTGCGTACTGGACGGCCGAGCCCTGACGGAATCGCCGGGTGAAAGGCGTGAGCCGGTGAACCGTGATCCGCGGGTCGTCGGTGATCCGGCGTGCGAGCGGCGTCCCTACATATCCGACCAGATCGACGTCAACGCCATTGGCGGCCAGCGCGTGCGCGTGATACTGCATCCGAGCGCTGCGCCCGAGATCGGAAAGCGCGACGACGACGGCTCTCATCGGGGAATCTGGTGGTTGGAGGCCTGGTCATTATAGCCTTCGCGAGCCTGGCCATAGGCGCTCGCCGGTGATCAGCCGCACGCGTCGCTGCAAGGTGACGTAGGACCAGGCCCACTCGCCGAGCACGGACGCGCGGTTTCGAAATCCGATGAGCCAGAAGATGTGAATGAACAACCAGATGAGCCAGGCGAACCACCCGGAGGCTTTCAAGCTTCCGATTTCAGCCACGGCCGACCCGCGTCCGATGGTCGCCATGTTGCCGTAGTCGCGATATCGGAACGGCGCGAGCGGCTGCCCGTTGATGGCCCGGAGCACATTTCGGGCGGCATGCGCCCCTTCCTGCTTGGCGACCTGGGCGACACCCGGCAGCAGCGCTCCGTCCTGCGCGAGGGCGCACATGTCGCCCGCGACAAAGATCCGCGGATGCCCGGCGACCGCCAGCGTTGGTTCGGCGGCCACGCGCCCGGCGCGATCAAGGTCGACGCCGAGCGATTTCGCCAGCGGAGACGCCGCGACACCGGCCGCCCAGAGCACGGTCTGCGCGGTGATCCGCTGGTCGCCGATCCCGACGCCGTCGGCATCCACCGTCGTGACGATTGATGAGGTGCGCACTTCCACACCGAGCCGCGTGAGCGAGGCGTGTGCGGCAGCGCTGAGCGCTTCAGGGAAGGTACTGAGCAGCCTCGGTCCTCCCTCGATCAGCAGGATGCGGGCAGACTCCGGGCGGATGGCGCGAAAATCCTGCTTCAGCGACTGGCGCGCGATCTCGGCCAGCGCGCCGGCCAGTTCCACTCCGGTCGGGCCGCCGCCGACGATGACGAACGTCAGCAGCCGTCGTTGGGCGTCGGGATCCGTTTCACGCTCCGCTGCCTCAAATGCCAGCAGCACCTGCCGTCTGATTTCCAGCGCATCGTCCAGTGTCTTCAGGCCCGGGGCGTGATTGCCCCACTCGGGGTGGCCGAAATACGCATGTGTCGCCCCCGCCGCCAGAATGAGGTAGTCGTACGCGATGGCCTCGCGGCCATGGCCGGGATCGAGCTGCACCTGGTTCGCCACGGTGTCGATGGCTCGCGCATCGGCCAGCAACACCGTGATGTTCGACTGTCGCCGCAGAACCCAGCGGATCGGCGAGGCGATGTCGCCCGGCGAGAGCGAGGCGGTCGCCACCTGGTACAAGAGCGGTTGGAACAGATGGTAGTTGTGTCGATCGAGGATCGTCACACGCACCGGTGCCCCTGCCAGGGCTCGAGCCGCATCGAGCCCGCCGAACCCGCCGCCGATGATCACGATCTCTGGAACACTGGACATTGGGAGACTTTGGCTCTGAGCTTTCAGCTTTCAGCTTTCGGCTCTCAGCTTTCGGCTCTCAGCTTTCAGCTTTCGGCTCTCGGCTCTCAGCGCTCCGCTCTCGGCCCTTCGCGCTGCGCCTCCTAAATGTTATGGTACCCCCCATGTCATCGTCAGTGAGCTCGCGCAGGCGAAACGCT
>JAHFUL010000010.1:0-6115 GCA_023265155.1 Acidobacteriota bacterium | reverse complement strand
TCAGCTTTCAGCTTTCGGCTCTCGGCTCTCAGCGCTCCGCTCTCGGCCCTTCGCGCTGCGCCTCCTAAATGTTATGGTACCCCCCATGTCATCGTCAGTGAGCTCGCGCAGGCGAAACGCTCCGCTTGGGGGTCCGCCGTCCATCGTGCATTCGGCCTGCCCGCTCGACTGCCCTGATGCGTGCAGTCTTGCGGTAACCGTACAGCACGGCAAGGTCATCAGCCTCGACGGATCCGACAGGAACCCCGTCACGGACGGCTACATTTGTGCGAAGGTCCGGAAGTTCGGCGACCGGGTCTATGGACCGGATCGGCTTCTGTACCCGGGGATCCGCAAGGGCCGAAAGGGCGAGGGCCGGTTCGAGCGGGTCACATGGGACGTGGCGCTCGAAACAGTCGTCGAGCGCATGCAGCACGCAAAAGCCGAGCATGGCGGAGCGTCGATCCTTCCCTATTCGTATGGAGGGTCGAACGGTTTGCTGACGCAGGACAATCTCGATGCGAAGTTGTGGCGTCGCTTCGGCGCCTCCCGGCTGGCGCGCACACTGTGCGCCGCGCCGACCGGCGCCGCCAATATGGCCCTCTACGGCAAGATGCCCTCGGTGACCTATCAGGACTATCCCGAGTCGGCCCTGATCGTCCTCTGGGGCGTGAATCCGTCCGCTTCTGGCATTCATCTCGTGCCTTACGTGCGCGAGGCGCAGAAACGCGGAGCGAAACTGATTGTGGTCGATCCGCGGACAACGCCGCTCGCGCGATCGGCCGACGTGCACCTCGCGGTGAAGCCCGGCACCGATGTCGCTGTGGCGCTGGCGATACATCGCTATCTCTTCGAGCACGGGCACGCGGACGAAGCGTTCCTGCAGGAGCACGCGCGCGGCGCCACCGCACTCCGTGAGCGCGCCTCCGAGTGGGCGATCGACAGGGCGGCGGAGCTGGCAGGCATCGATCCTGCGCTCGTCGAGCGAGCCGCGGAGCTGTACGCGCGCAGCTCGCCCGCGTTGGTCCGCTGCGGCTGGGGCCTGGAGCGCAATCGAAACGGCGGCAATGCGGCGATGGCGGTTCTCGCGCTGCCGGCGGTCGGCGGCAAGTTCGGTGTCCGCGGCGGCGGCTATTCGATGAGCAATTCCGCCTCATGGGGCATCGAACGACCATGGATCGCCGCACCAGAGCCCAACACGCGCCTCGTGAACATGAACAAGCTGGGCCGGGCGCTGACCGAGTACTCCGATCCGCCGGTGGACGTCCTCTTCGTCTACAACTGCAACCCCGCCGCAACAGTGCCGGATCAAACGCGGGTCCTTCGCGGTCTGGAGCGCGAGGATCTCTTCACCGTGGTCTTCGAGCAGGTGATGACCGACACCGCGCTCTACGCGGATGTCATCCTGCCGGCGACCACGTTTCTCGAGGGCTACGACTTTGCCCGGGCGTACGGACCAATCAGCCTCGAGCTGGCGATCCCCGTGATCGACACGGTGGGTGAATCGCGCTCCAACGCCGACGTGTTCGGGGAGCTCTGTTCGCGCCTCGGTGTCCTCGAGGAGGGTGAGCAGTCCGGGGAGCTCGATCTGCTGGCCCGCGTCCTCGATGAGCTGCCGAGCGGCGTGGGGGACGCTATTCGCGGGGATCGGCGTCCCACCCCGCCATTTGGGCTCGCGCCGATCCAGTTCGTCGATGTGTTCCCCAACACCCCAGACGGGAAGATTGACCTGTTCCCTGCGGCGCTCGAGCAAAGCGCACCTCTCGGCTTGTATCGCTTCCAGCCCGATCCGGCGACGGAACGTTATCCACTGGCGCTCATTTCGCCAGCCAGCGAGCGCACGATCAGCTCGACGCTCGGCGAATTCCTCCGGTCCGACGTCAAGCTGACGATGCATCCGGAGGACGCAGAGGCGAGGGGACTGGCCGACAAGGACCTGGTCAGGGTGTTCAACGACCTCGGCGAAATGCACTGCACGCTGAGCGTGCTTCCGATCGTCCGCACCGGGACCGTCAGTCTGCCGAAAGGCGTGTGGCGCCGCAGCATGCGCAATGGCGTCACGGGCACCGCCCTCGTTCCGGACACACTCACGGACCTTGGGGGCGGGGCCTGCTTCAACGACGCCCGCGTCCAGGTCGCGTCGCTGTCGGTCGGCTAACAGCCCGTGGTGAAAGTCATATCGGGCTGTTACAGTCCGAGGCGCTTGCAGAACAAGCGGTCTGACCCCTGTGTTTTCGCGCGTCGCAAAGGGGTCTGACCCCTTTTTCGAGCGGCAACTCACTTTGCGCCACGGACTGCTACAACCGTTTTGCAGAGCCCGATATCTACTTCCGATTTGTGTGGTTGAAGAGTCACTTTAGAACACAAGCGGACAGAACAATGAGGTCAGCACGGAGGACGCGATCGGCCTCGGTTGGAGTAACCGCCTTGATTCTGCGGGAATTCCTTCGAAGGCAGCTCATCGGTATGAACATTGCCTAATCAGCCCGTGCTGCTGTCCCCCACGCCAGCACGGAGAAACAGCCATGCGTACGTTGATCGACCGTCTCAATCTTCTGAAGATCCTCTTGGTCCTCGCGCTCGTCGCGGCGTCCGTGGTGTCCGTCGCGTGCGGCAACCATCCGTCGCCCACGGCGCCGAGCAGCGCCGCCGCGTCCCTGGTGGCGACACCGCCACCCGTGCCCATTGCGGCAGGCGCGACGATCGCTGGAATCGTTTCCGGTATGCCAGGCGTGAGCGGTGTTGGCCAGCAGGTGTCGAGCGTGATCGTGACGGTCGTCGGCACCAACGTGTCCGCCACCGTCGATTCAAGCGGAAGCTTCACGTTGACAGACGTTCCGCTGATTCAGGTCGTCCTCAATTTCGCCGGTCCCGGCGTCAACGCGGCCCTTCCGTTGGGCATGGTCGCGGCGAACGATCGCCTGCAAATCAGTGTGACGGTCGCGGGCACCACGGCCACGCTCAACACTCAGCCGCTGTTCAGCATGACGGGAATGATCGCCGCGATCGCGGGCGCCTGTCCGTCGCTTTCCCTGTCAGTTGGCGGCACCACCGTCCGAACGAACGCCTCGACAACATTCAGCGAGAAAAGTTGCACCGAGATCGTCAGCGGCGACGCCGCAGGTGTGGTGGGCACGAGAGAGAGCGACGGCGGTGTGCTCGCCACCAGGATTGAGACCACGCGGACTTCGCCATCGCCTGCGCCGACGCCGGTTCCAGAGCCGGCACCAGGGGCTGTCTCCCTGACGGGCACGATGTCGAGTCTCGCGGGCACGTGTCCGAACCTCACGTTCACGCTGGACGGGGCGCACGTCTACACGAATGCCTCGACGCAGATCGGCGGCGGTACGTGCGGTGACCTGAGAAATGGCGACAGGCGGTACGTGAGCGGGACCAGGCAGAGCGACGATCGCGTGCTCGCCACGTACGTCTCGGGCGCCCAGACCCCGCCGCCACCACCGCCCCCGCCGCCCCCACCGCCGGTAACGTTGAACGGGACTCTCGCGAGCCTGGCAGGCACGTGTCCGAACCTCACATTCACGGTGGACGGGACGCACGTCTACACGAATGCCTCGACGCAGATCGGCGGCGGTACGTGCGGTGACCTGAGGAATGGCGACAGGCGGTACGTGAGCGGGACCAGGCAGAGCGACGATCGCGTGCTCGCCACGTACGTCTCGGGGCAGGTCCCCCACTAGCGGCTTGTAACAGCGCCAGCTAGCGGTTGTGGTTCGATTGATGGCGCCCCGATTGCGCCGCCAGTCGAATCACAACCAGAAAGCACCGCAGCCCCGTCCATCGCGAGCGCGTGGTTCAAGGCTTCGACCGCGGGCGCATCTGACGTGGGCACCAATATGCGGCTTGGCTATTCTCCCTATTCCCTATTCCCTATTCCCTATTCCCTAGAATGCCTGCCCGATACTGAAGTGGAACCGCAGACGGCGGGCCTGGGGGCTGCCGTTCACCCGCAACCCGTCGATCGGATTGAGCTGATATCCAACGTCGAGCCGTACCGGCCCCACTGGGGTCTGGTAGCGCAGGCCTGGCCCGATCGCGTAACGCAAATCGTTCAGCGCGAAGCCGGCCGCGCCCGCCCACACATTCCCGGCATCGAGGAAGAGCACGCCACCAAGACTGCCCTTCAGTTTGGCGCGCGCCTCGGCGCTGAACGCGAGCAGACTGTTGCCGCCGAGCGGCAATCCCGACGTGCTGAGCGGGCTGACTTCGTAGCGCCCCCATCCGCGGAGCGCCGCCGCTCCGCCGAGGAAGTACTTCTTCGAAAAGGGCACGTTCGTCACGCTCGCCCCCGCGGCATCGATGTTTCCCAGCTGCAGCCGCGTGGCAATGACGACGTCCTCGCCGATCGGCTGGTAGTAGCGGGCGTCGACCGCCAGCGCGTAGTAGTTGAACGTGCCGGGGAGCAGGACGCCTGCCTCTTCCATATGAAGAGCGAACTGGTAACCCTTGTGCGGGTTGAGCAGATTGTCGGCCGTCGATCGCTGGAAATCGTACCCCAGCGAGCTGAGGATCCCTTCCTGCTTTCCTGTGGTCGGGTCGAGCCCGAGCGCGATCAGATCGTCGCGAAGCGCCGGATCGTCGAGCACGGCGGCGGCAATGGAGCTGCTGGAGCGCTCGCTCGCAATCGACAGCGACATCGACATCTTCGCACTGTCGCGGTGCACGATGGTTGCTCTGGCTCCGGTGATCACGGACTCATAGGCGGGTGTGAACGTGTACCACTGCTGCGCTTCCCCGCCCAGGGACAGGCGAGGCTGGAAGAAATACGGCTGGTTGAGCTCGAGGCGGAGTCCGCGATCAAGCGAAGAATAGCGGCCGTGGACCCCGGCGGTTCGGGCCGCGCCGAAGAAGTTCACGTGGTTGTACGCCGCATCGACTCGACCTTTCTCTTCAGAGCCGTACCCCACGCTGAAGTTCACCCGCTGATGCTTGCCCTCGACGACAGTGACCTTCGTCGCGACTTCGGCGCTCTGCTCATCGGCATTGACCGGCTCGATGTTCACGAACTGGAACAGCGCCATTCCGTACAGGCGCCGCTGCGTGTTCTGAATGACACTGCGGCGGTACACGTCGCCAGGCCTGTAGCCCAACTCACGCCGGATGACATTTTCACCAACGGTCTTGTTTCCGGAAATCTCAACGGCTCCAAAATGAGCCAGCGTTCCGGGCTCGGCCGTGAACAGGACCTTCACCGACCTGGGATCGGGGCCGTCCGGCTCGGTCGCGGACACCTTCGCGTATGGGAAGCCATGATCGCGCAGTTCGTTCAGGGCAAGATCGTGAGACGCGAGCACCAGTTGCCGGTCGCGCGGCTTGTCGACCTCGAGAGGAATGTCGCCCCGCAGCTTGTCGAGATGGTCGGGCGGAATGACGTCGAAACCGACGAAATCGACGGCCGCCACCTTCACCGGCTCGCCTTCCGAGATCACGACGACAAGGTCAACGGCGTCCCGGTTGGTGTTCAGCGTGACGTCAAATGACGCAACTTTCGCATCGGGATAGCCGCGATCCGCGTAGAAGGCCTGAATGCGCTGCAGATCGGCTTCGAATCGAGAGCGATCGAAAAAGCGCTTTCTCCCCCACGGAAGCCTGGCGCTCTGTCGAGTGGCCAGGGCCTCCTTCAGCTGAGTCTGATCAACTGCGTTCACGCCGTTGAAATCGAGCTTCCGGACGACAATCGTCCCTTCTTCCTTACAGGCGCCGGCGAACCAGAGAGAGAGGATCAGGAGCAGGAATGGCAGGGGCCGCCGCATGCCGATCCTTTCTACCACAACCCGTGCGACTCAGAAGAGGGGAAGATAGGGCAGGTGGGGCGGGTCAGACCAGGTGGGGCAAGGCAAACCAGAAGAGTAGAGCGGCTCTTTCAGGTCCGCCGTGAGGCACAGGTGAGACTGAGAAGGCGGAGGGCGGAATCTACCAGCCCTACCTGCCTTATCAGTCCTACCTGCCCTACTCTGTCCGCCCGAATCAGCGCTGCAGATTCACGACGAGAGCCGCGCGGCGATTCAGCCGGCGGGTCTCTTCCCGCGCGTTGTCGTACTTGGGCCGCTCTTCGCCGTAACTGATGGTCGTCAGCCGGGCCGCTGCGACCCCCCGACTGATGAAGTAGTCGCGCACC
>JAHFUL010000009.1:35945-41577 GCA_023265155.1 Acidobacteriota bacterium | reverse complement strand
GGGTTTGACACTCGGCCTGGCGATATCAGCGGCGAGCATGTCATTCGTGCTGATGCTGGCATTCCTGTTCCCGCGAGCTCTCGGCGCCCGTGGACGGGGACGAACAGAGCGAGCAGTTTAGAAGACGCCGCTTCTGGTCGCGACAACCGCGTACTCGCCTTGATGCGCGTCGACAGGTGCGCCTGGCGCGGTCGCGGTTTGGTTGTGCTACTAAGGCTCCCGCGTTGCCTTCAAGCCGATGAGCGTCGTGCGTTGCTTGACGAGCTCCCATGATCGCGAATCGATGAGCTCCAGCGCCGAGGTAAAGCCGGCGTCCGTCATTGCCTTCGTCAGTTCGTGCTTCAACGGCCAGAACGATCGTGCATTTCCCCATGACGCCCAATGCAGTCCATCGTCATGAGTGTTCGTCTCGTCCACATATTCAGTGTACCAGCGGCCTGATAGACCTTCATGTTCCGCCAGGGCGGATAATCCGAAGTGCTCCCGATCGTCCTCGGTTGCATGATGAGTATCGACGATGAGCACCTTCCGGCAGACTCTCGACAGGAGTTCAATGTAGCGGCGAGGCTCGGCCAGGTGGTAGAGAAGACCGCAGCAGAACACAATGTCGAACGGACCGTATCGATCGACATTCCAGGCATCGTCGTGAATGAACTGCAGGTTCGGAAGATCGACTGAAGCCTTGACACGTATGCAGTTGTCGAAATTGCTCTGCCGAACCTCGATGCCGGTGGCCTTCAGTCCCATTCTGGCGAATTCGACCGTGTAACCGCCCTCCAGACAGCCGAGATCGACAACGCTTACACCAACGCATCCGTCGGGATAAAGAGCACCGAGAAATCGCTGCACGGCACGCCATAGTGGGTGCTCTGTCATTTCGTAACCCGTCTCGGGTCTCGTCAGACTTCCGTCGTCGAGTCGGATGTTGTGGGCAGTAAAAGCCATGGGACTTCTCGCTATCTCACAAACCAGGCGCAGCCACGAAAGCACGAAATCACGAAATAGACCATGGGCCGCTAGCCGGCGCTCTGGCTCGCGGACGGATGATGCAGCTCGGCCAGCAGCCCCGCATAGAACGCGAGTCCGCTCTCCACATCGCCGTCGAAGGCGAGCTGCCCCTGTTCGAGGACGCAGACGCGCTGACAGATGGCTCGAACCGAACCAGGCGAGTGAGACACGAACACAATCGTCTTGCCCCGGTTCAGGAACTCGTTCACCGTTTCAATGCAGCGTTGCTGGAAGTCGGCGTCGCCGACGGCGAAAATCTCGTCCAGGAGCAGAATGTCCGGATCGAGATTCGCGGCAATGGCAAACCCCAGCCGCATGTACATGCCTGACGAGTAGTTCTTGATCGGCACGTCGATGAAATGCGCGAGGCCGGAATACTCCACGATCGCCCCATAGATGGCTTCGATTTGCTGGTGTGTCAATCCATGGATCGCGGCGTTCAGGAACACGTTCTCCCTTCCTGTCAGCTCACCGTGAAAGCCGACGCCAAGCTCGATCATCGACGCGATCCGCGCGCTGCGCCTGACGAGCAGACGCCCGCTCGTCGGCCGATGAACCGCCGCAATGAGCTTGAGGAACGTGCTCTTGCCCGATCCGTTCCGGCCGACCAGGCCGACGGCTTCACCCCGCTTGATGGTGAGCGACACGTCTTTCAAGGCCCAGAATTCCTCGATCGACTGGCGCTTCTCCGGGTGAAGGAAGCCAAGGAACCGGACCTTCAACTCAACCGACGCGTTGTGTCTGAGCAGGAACCGCTTCGACAACCCCTGCGCTTCGATCACTGTCACTTAGAGATACTCCGTGAAGCGATCCTCGAACACGAGGATGAGGGTTGCTCCGATGACGAAGGCGCCGATCGCATACGTGGTCGCCACGAGCCAGACGGTGGTGTCGGGCCATTCCTGATAGAAAAACAGCTTCTGATACGCCACGACAAACGGCGACATCGGGCTGAGGAGGATTGGCAGACGCAACCAGTCAGGCAGCGCCGCCTGCTCGTAGATGATGGGCGTGGTCCAGAAGAGCGCCGCGAGCGCGACCTCGAGCAGGTGGCGGATGTCGCGGAAGAACGCCGTGAGCGTGGCGAGAATCAGGGCCAGGCCGATGCTGAACACCGTTTGAAGCGCGAGAAACACCGGAAACAACAGCATCGGCGGCGACAACGCGACGTCATACCAGAACAGCATGATCGGGAGAAACACCGCCACGGTCAGGAAGTATTGCGCGAGGTTGAACAGGACCGTCCCGATGGGGAGGATCGCTCGCGGGAAGAACACGTTTCGCATGAGGCCGGCGTTGTCGATGATCGCGCCGGTCGACATCGTGACGGAGTTTGAAAAAAACGTCCACGACAACTGACCGAGCATCACATAGTAGGGGAATCTCGGGCTGCGCACCTTCAGGATGACCGTGAACGCCACGGAGTACACGCTGATCATCAGCAGCGGGTTGGCGAGAGACCACAGAAAGCCGAAGACCGACCCCCGGTACTTCAGCTTGAGATCCTTGAGGACGAGGTTCTTGAGAAGCTCGCGATAGCGATAGAGGCTGGCGATCACCGAACTGAGCGTCGTCATCTCCTCGGTGCGATCCACGAGGGCGTCGCTCAATGAATCGAGGCGGCGGCGAGCCCGTGTCAGGGCTGTCAGCGCCCAGACGCCGCGCCAGCCCAGGCCGCCAATTGAGAAGAGCAGCGCATCAGCGACAAATGCCGCGCGCGAGACACCCTCGAAGCCGAGGATCAGGCCGACAAGAATGCTCGATGCGGCCGTGCCGGCGAGCGCGCCAGCGATGACTCGAGCGAGCCAGGTGGCCCGGGGCGGCGCGTACGCGCCGGCAAGCGCCAGCGCCATGAGCTGTGCGCCGACGACCCACGGCATCGTCGACCAGGCGCTTGGAAGAAACGCGGCGAATCGTTCGGCCTCGAAGCGCAGCCAATAGGCCGCCAGATAGGCGCAGACGCCCAACGTCGCGTCCAGCAGCACGCTGAGGCGCCACGAGGGGCGGCTCGGTCGTCGAACCAGATCTCCGGGGCCGGCAGCGCTCGGGTCCCGAGCACTAGCGGACATCGTGTTTTCGGTGTGGCGCGCAACACACTTTGAGGTTGATCGGAAGGAGCCACTCCCGGTCCACGGCGAGTGCCAGGAGTGAGTGGTGCTAATGATAGCGCATGAATTGAGGAGAGCGGCGTCCCGTCCGGATGGCGCTGAGGGAGAAAAAAAGAGCCCCCGCGACTGGGGGGCCCATCGCTGAAAGACGAGGGAAGGCTACCGGACCAGAATCGGGATATCGGCCGCGTTGCCCCATGCGGTTCCGTACCCCACCCCCGACGACGTCGGCACGATGTACCACGTCCCACTCGAGGGACGGAACACGGCGATGTCGGTCCTGCCGTCGCCGTCGTAATCACCCGGCACGGGCTTGTCGGCCGCATTCCCCCATGCGAATCCAAAAACGCTCTTGTCGCTCGATCTGATCACGTACCACGTCCCGTTTGATGGACGAAAGACCGCCACATCGGTCTTCCCGTCGCCGTCGTAGTCCCCTGGCGCCGGAATGTCGGCCGCGTTCCCCCAGGGAACTCCAGCAGGGACGGCGCCTGTGTTCGAGTTCACGACGTACCAGGTGCCGTTTGAAGGACGGAAGACCGCCACATCGGTCCTGCCGTCGCCGTCGTAGTCGCCAGGGACCGGCTTGTCGGCCGAGTTCCCCCATGGAACGCCGAAGGCCACTCCGTTGCTCGACCTCAGAACGTACCATGTGCCATTGGAGGGTCGGAAAACGGCGAGGTCCGCCTTCCCGTCGCCATCGTAGTCCCCTGGCACCGGAGTGTCCGCCGAGTTGCCCCACGCGGTCCCGTATGGCACGCTGCCGGCGCGAGACGGCATCACGTACCAAGTGCCGTTGAAGGGACGGAATACGGCAATGTCTACCCGGCCGTCGCCGTCGTAATCGGCGGCCTCTGGAAGATCCGCTGCGTTCCCCCAGGCGGTGCCGAGCACGGCGCCGCTTCCGGTGAACTTGGTATACCAGGTGCCGTTCGAGGGGCGAAACACGGTGAGATCGGCAGACGCGTTGCCATCGAAGTCGCCGCCGGTCGAAACCGGAATGCCGACGCGCCGGGAAACCTCAATCGACGGCCCGCTCTCGAGGAAGACCGCGTTGTACGCTTTCACCATGAAGTAGTACGGGTAGCCGTCGATGAGTCCCGTAATCTGGCGGGAGGTCTGGGTGCCAACGTTCATGATGTTGGTGTACACGCCCGACTGGTTTCCCCAATAGACGTTATATCCTGTAGCACCCGGGCTGGGATCCCACGCAAGTGTCAGGCTCGCGGCCTCGGCCGTACCTGCCCATACCAGCAATAAGAGGATACTGAGACTCCAGAGGCGCTCGGCGAAGTATCGGGGCATGCTCAGCAGAATCGCAAGGCCTGTGCCGGGCGTCCTTGTCGCTGTTACAGGCATTAAGTCGTTGATAAATTCAGGGTTAGTCAAATCAGGCAGACCGCCGTTCCATCTCATCTGTCAACGTCCGCTACAGATCTGTGGGGCCACTTACACTGTCCGGCTAGACTTCTGCGGAGCCCGACATGTGAGAGTCGTGGAAGCCGCGATCGAGTCGATCTGCACCGGTGCCCTATCATGACGATCGCCGTTCTGATCGTCAACTGGAACGGCGGCGATCTCCTCCGTCGATGCCTCGAGTCGCTCGATCGGCAGCGTCGCCGCCCTGAGCACATCGTGGTCGTCGACAACGCCAGCACCGACGAGTCCCTGCAGCTGGCCGACCTGCGGCGCGTCGAGCTCATCAGGCTCCCCACGAATGTCGGCTTCGCCCGCGCGAACAACCTCGCCGCCCGGGCCGCGCGCCGCTTCGATGCGCTCGCTCTCCTCAACCCAGACGCGTTCGCGGAGCCCGGCTGGCTCGAGGCGCTCGCAAGCGCGGCCGACCGCGAGCCAACAGCCGCGTCGTTCGCGAGCCAGATGCGTCTCGTCGCGGCGCCGGAGATTCTCGACGGTGCGGGCGACAGCTATCACGTTTCGGGTCGGGCCTGGCGCAACGGCCATGGGGTGCCGGGCTCGCAATGGCCGGCGGCCGACTCCGAGGTCTTCGCGCCGTGCGCCGCGGCCGCCCTGTATCGTCGGGAGGCGTTCGAAGAAGTCGGGGGCTTCGACGAGCAGTTCTTCTGTTATTTCGAAGACGTCGACCTCGGCTTCCGGCTGCGGCTGCGCGGGTACCGGTGTGTCTACGTCCACGGCGCCGTTGTCGAGCACATCAGCTCCGGGCTCACGGGATATCGCAGCGATTTCGCCGTCTATCACGGCGAGCGGAACGCCGTGTGGACATTCGTGAAAAACATGCCCGGCCCGCTGTTCTGGCTGTACCTGCCGCAGCACCTCGCGCTGAACATCGCGGCGCTGTTCTTTTACCCGTGGCGGGGGCAAGGCCGGGTCGTCTGGAAGGCCAAGCTCGATGCGCTTCGCGGCCTGGCGCAGGTGCTCGCACGCCGCAGGTTGGTACAAGGGATGCGCCGCACCGATGCGAGGACGATCCGGCGCGCGATGACGGGCGGTATCACGGCGCCGTATGTTTCGCGCTACTCCTCTAATCCCTAATCCCT
>JAHFUL010000009.1:32739-35845 GCA_023265155.1 Acidobacteriota bacterium | reverse complement strand
CTAATCCCTAATCCCTGAATCACTGATCCCTAATACAATGCATCGCCGTGTCCCTGCTGCCTGCCGCCACCACCGTGGCGTGGCCGTTCCTGTTTGCCTTTGCCGTCTCGCTCGTGCTGGTGCCGGTCTCACGACGGCTCGGGGTCCGGTTCGGATATATCGCGCGGCCCCGCGAGGATCGCTGGCACGGCCGTCCCGTCCCCCAGTCGGGCGGGGTCGCCATTGTCGCCGCGGTGTTGATCGGCGCCGCATCTTTCGGCCTGGTGATGCCGCTCCTCGTGTTGATCGCGACCGGCGCCCTGGCCTTCGGCGTCGGCATTGTCGACGACTGGCTCTCCATCAAGCCCGCGACGAAGTTCATCGCGGCCATCGGCCTTGCGTCGATTCTCATATTTTTCGGCTTCCGGCTGCAGTGGACCTCGTCGGCCACGCTCGACATCATGCTGACGATGTTCTGGATCGCGGGCATCACGAATGCGTTCAATCTCCTCGACAACATCGACGGGCTGTGCGCCGGCGTGGCCCTCATCGTGGGTGGCTTCATTCTCGCGCGGCTCCTGCCCGCCGGGGTCGGCCCGGAAGCGCAGTACCTGGCGCTGTTCCTCGGTGCCGTTGCCGGTTTTCTCGTCTACAACTTTCACCCGGCCTCGATCTTCATGGGCGACAGCGGCAGCCTGTTCATCGGGCTGATGATTTCGGCCCTTGCCCTCGCCCGATCGGACGCGCACAGCCAGTCGGGCGTGCTCTCGATCGTGCTCGCGCCGGTCCTCGTGCTGCTCATCCCGATTCTCGATACGACGCTCGTGACGGTGTCCCGCCTGCTGTCGGGACGGTCGGCCTCACAAGGCGGTCTCGATCATTCTTCTCACCGGCTCGTGGCCATCGGGTTTTCGGAGCGCTCGGCGGTGGCGATCCTGTGGGCGCTCGCGGTTCTGGCCGGCTTGACGGGCATCGCCGTGCAGCGCGTCAGCCTCGAGTGGTCGGGTCTGCTCGTCGCCCCGTTCGTGCTGGCGATGGTGATCTTCGCCGTGTACCTCGCGCACGTCCGCGTCTACGAGGACGCCGACGCGCCCCAGTTGCGGGAGCGCAACATCACGCCGCTCGTGATCACGTTCATGTACAAGCGGCGCGTGGCGGAGGTGCTGCTGGATGTCTGCCTGGTGTCGTTCTGCTATTACAGCGCGTATCGCCTGCGGTTCAGCGACGCCGAGCTGACGGTGTTCTTCGCGGGATTCGTCCAATCGCTGCCGATCGTTCTCGGCATCCAGATGGCGGCGATGTTCATCGTGGGCGTCTACCGGGGGACGTGGCGTCTCTTCAGCCTGATGGATGGTGTCGTGATCGCCAAGGCCGTGCTGGGGGGGACGGTCGCGATCGTGATCACCATTCTGTATCTCAGCCGCTTCGAGGCCTACTCGCGCGGCGTGTTCGTCATCTACAGCGCCCTGCTCATGCTGCTGATGACCTTGTCACGCGCGTCGTTCCGGCTGATTAGCGAGTTCGCGCGGCGGCGGCGCAGGGGCGGCCCCCGGCTCGTGATCTACGGGGCCGGAGAAGCCGGCCTCCTCGCGGTGCGGGAGTTGCTCAACGATCGCGCGGAGAACTACCGGCTGCTCGGTTTTGTCGATGACGATCCGGGCATCCACCAGAGTCGCCGTCACGGATACGTGGTCCTCGGCGGGTACGAGGGTCTGGTCAATCTCATCCGCGGAGGCGAGGTCGACGCTGTCGTGGTCAGCGCCCGGCTGATGGATCGCTCCCGTCTTGGTCAGCTCGAGCAGCTCTGCACCGAGCACAACGTGCGGCTGGCCCGGCTGCACGTCGGCCTCACGCCTCTCGTCGCGCTCTCCTGAGGCACAACGATCAACGCGAGAGCCCGCTGAACTCGCAGAGAATCTCTCTAGTGGACGGAGTCCAGGGACGAAGGACGAGGGACGGACCGACGGACCAAGGCCAAAGGACAGACCAAGGCCAAAGGACAGACCAAGGACGAAGGACCAAGGCCCAAGGACCAGACTACCGCCCGACGAGTCCCTCGATCGGGCTGCTCGCCGTCGCGTACATCTTCCTGGGAATGCGTCCGCTCTGATAGGCCAGCCGACCCGCGCGAACCGCCAGCTTCATGGCCTCGGCCATGGCCACCGGATCCTGGGCGCCGGCGATGGCCGTATTCATCAGCACCGCGTCGGCACCGAGCTCCATGGCAAGCGCGGCGTCTGACGCCGTGCCGACGCCGGCGTCGACGACGAGCGGCACACGCGCGAACTCGCGGATGATCCGCAGGTTGTTCACGTTCTGAATTCCCAGTCCCGACCCAATCGGCGCGCCGAGGGGCATCACCGCCGCAGCCCCCGCGTCCTCGAGCTGCCGGCAGACCACCGGATCGTCAGTCGTGTACGGAAGGACGATGAAGCCTTCGGCCACGAGCGTGCGGGTCGCCTCCAGCAGCGCCACGTTGTCGGGGAAGAGGGTCCGCTCGTCGCCGATCACCTCGAGCTTCACCCAGTTCGACAGGCCGGCTTCGCGGCCGAGGCGCGCGGTTCGCACGGCTTCATCCGCCGTGTAGCAGCCCGCGGTGTTCGGAAGGAGGAAGTACTTCGACGTGTCGATATGGTCCAGAAGAGACTCCTTCGACCTGTCGGAGATGTTGACGCGCCGCACGGCGACCGTGATCATCTCGGCGCCGGATGCTTCGTGCGCCTTGACCATCACGGCCGGCGACGAGTACTTGCCGGTGCCGACGATGAGGCGTGAAGCGAACGTCTTGCCGGCGATAACCAGGTGATCCATTGAGGTCCTGAGGGGGCGGACCTCATAAGGTCTGCCCCACATCTGCCCACTGCGCGGCGGACCTTTATGAGGTCCGCCCTGCATCTGCCCACCGCTGTGTCAGCCGCCGCCGACGAAATTGACAATCTCGATCTGATCGCCCTCGCGGATGTGCGTACTGTCGAACGACGCCCGCTTGAGCACCATGAGATTGTGCTCGATGGCGACACGCCGCGCGTCGATGTCGAGCTGGGTGAGCAGTGCGCTCACGGTGACAGGGCCGGCGATTTCGAGCGGATCGCCGTTCAGCTTGATCTTCAATGATGTGCAGCCGATT
>JAHFUL010000009.1:14588-32639 GCA_023265155.1 Acidobacteriota bacterium | reverse complement strand
CTCGATGGCGACACGCCGCGCGTCGATGTCGAGCTGGGTGAGCAGTGCGCTCACGGTGACAGGGCCGGCGATTTCGAGCGGATCGCCGTTCAGCTTGATCTTCAATGATGTGCAGCCGATTCAATTCTAGCGCAACGCAGCGAAGGGGTGACGGGGTGACCTAGGGTGAAGGGGTGAAGGAATGCCCCGTCACTCCATCACCCCGTCATTCCATCACCCCTTTCCTCTATCGCGCCTCGCGCAGCTCCAGCACGAACGCGCCCACCGGGAGCTCGGCTTGCATTTTCACCGGCAGCCGCCGCGCGTCGTTCGAGATCCACAGCGCGATATCCTTCCAGACCGGCTGATTCGCGGCATCCGTGATCCCAAGCTTCAGCTTCCAGGCGTTCGTCCGGCCGAACGGCACGCTGACCGATTCGAGTGGGCCCACCTCGACCTGCGTGGTGTACAGCGATCCGCTGTCGGCCACCGGGATCGTCACGCGATCCCCGGCCTTGAAGGCGCGTCCGCGCAGGGCGTAGAACGCCGCCAATCCGTCCTGTGTCTGCACCGGCACGGCGAAATCCGCCGCGACGGTGGTGTCCGTCTTCTGCTCGAAGAAGGCGCGACGCTTCGCGCGATCGAACCGCGTGGTGGAGGTCCGCCGGTCCGAGCGCTCCTCGCTGTAGAGCGATCCGCGCTGCGACAGGAGGCCAACGGAGTCGAGCAGCGTGTCCATCTTGTAGTAGACCGAATAGACCGCGGCCACCATCGGTACCGGCCGGCCCTCGACCACGATGTAGTACGCCGTGGAATCGAAGGACGGCTTCTTCTCTCTGACGGTCGCGACCGCCTTGCCTGCGGTAACAGGAAACAGCGACCACGACACGTCGTAGTTGAGGGTTTCGCCGACCTTGAAGGGCACAGGCGATTCTGCGCGCGGCACCGCACGTCCGGGGGCCGGCGCCGGGCGCGAACCTGCACGCTGGGAGAACAGGGAAGCGGACGCCAGCACGCTGAGGCCGAGTACCGCTGCTACAGCAGATCGCATGAGACCATTCTAGCGGTACACTTTCCGTCACTTCATGGAAAACGCGTCGATCGAACCCTCCGTGTCTGCCGCGGCCGCACTTGGCGTGGCCGGCTTCACGTTTGCGGACCTGCACGAACCTGAACGGCTGGCGTCGCTGTACGAGCGCTTCTGCGAAGAGACACAGGCGGCCGATCCCGTGTTCTGGCGCGACTGGGACGCCTATCGGCAGGCCCCCGACGTGCCGCGGTCGCCCCTGGCGCTCTCCAGCCTGCTTGTCGGGATGGCTCCTCACGTCAGCCGTTTCCTGACTCGGCTGTTCCGTGTCGGCGCCGATGCGGCCGTGATCGATGAGGCCACTCGCGACCAGGATGACCTGTTCCGCTTCAAGGTCGACTTCGTGCGGCGCCGCGCGCTCCCGTTGCTGAAAGGTGGAGCGCACGTGGTGTCCACACCCGAAGACCATGCGGCGGTTGATGATTTGGTACGTCGTGTCCGGCTTCCCGCCTACGGTTCGCTCCGGCGTGGCTCGCCGACGCGCAACGCGCGGAGCCGGCAGCCGGACCTGCACGGGCCGGACCGGCTTGAGCCGGACCGGGGGAACGGTCCGCCTGAAGACGGACCCCACGTACCGGACCTCGAGCTGGCTGTCGCCCGCGCCGGCTGCGTGCTGATGGATCGCGAGAAGGCGGGCGACGCCTCGGCGGAGCTGAAGGCGCAAATCGAAAGCCTCAGACGCTGGTGTGCGGCTCGCGTTCACCAGCGCGACTATCGCCACTGGGTCGTCTTCCGGTTCCCTGAGAATCTCGACTACTGGCACCTCGTCGACGTGCAGCGCCCCAGGCCGGAGCTTCCAGAGTCGATGCTCGGGCCCGATGCGCGCCTCCGGCTGCGCGACGGCTTCAAGCTGACGGACGCCCGCATGAACCCCCGCGACGTCCTGAGCGAGATTCACTACTGCGTGCTGTGCCATGAGCGCGACAAGGATTCCTGCTCGAAAGGCCTGTTCGAACCCGCGGCCAAAGAGACCGGGACCGGCCAGGCGGCCAAGGTCGCCGTGAACCCGTTGGGGATCGAGCTCGACGGGTGTCCGCTCGACGAGAAGATCTCCGAGATGCACATGCTGCGGAAGGCTGGCGATGCGATCGGTGCGCTCGCGCTGGTGACGCTCGACAACCCGATGTGCCCCGGCACAGGTCACCGGATCTGCAACGACTGCATGAAATCCTGCATCTACCAGAAGCAGGAGCCGGTGAACATCCCGCAGATCGAAACGGGCGTGCTGACCGATGTGTTGAAGATGCCCTGGGGTGTCGAGATTTACGGGCTGCTCACGCGCTGGAACCCTTTGAACGTCCGGCGGCCCTACGCCTTGCCCTACAACGGCAAGAACGTCCTCGTCGTCGGACTGGGACCCGCCGGCTACACCCTGGCCCACTATCTGGTGAGCGAAGGGTTCGGGGTCGTCGGGATCGATGGCCTGAAGATCGAGCCGCTGCCGGACGCCATCGTTGGAACAGGTCGCGGGGCGCCGCAGCCGATTCGCGACTGGAGCGAGATTTACCGCGAGCTCGACGCGCGCGTGCTCGAGGGGTTCGGCGGCGTTTCGGAATACGGCATCACGGTGCGCTGGGACAAGAACTTCCTGACGCTCGTCCATCTCACGCTCGCGAGACGGCCAGGTTTGCGGATGTACGGCGGTGTGCGGTTTGGTGGCACGCTGCCGATCGAGGACGCGTGGAGCCTCGGGTTCGATCATGTGGCGATCGCGACGGGCGCCGGACGGCCAACGGTGATCGACATGAAGAACAACCTGATCCGCGGCATCAGAAAAGCCAGCGATTTCCTGATGGCGCTGCAGCTGACCGGGGCGTTCAAACGCGAGGCGCTGCCGAACCTGCAGGCACGCCTGCCGGCGATCGTGATCGGCGGCGGGCTCACTGCCATCGATACCGCCACGGAGCTCATGGCGTACTACCCGCTGCAGGTCGAGAAGGTCGCGAGGCAGTACACCGTGCTGGCTGCCGAACTGGGCGAAGCCAGGCTCCGCGGTCTCTACGATGCGGAGGAACTGGAGCTCGTCGATGAATACCGGCGGCACGGGGCGGCCGTGCTGGCCGAGCGCACCCGTGCAACGGCGGCCGGCGAGCCGCCCGATTTCATTCGGCTGGTCCGCTCCTGGGGCGGAGTCACGCTGGCGTACCGCAAGCGCATGGAGGATTCGCCGGCGTACCGCCTGAACCATGAAGAAATCATCAAGGCGCTCGAGGAAGGGATTGTGTTCGCCGAAAACCTGAATCCGCTGGAGGCTGTGCCCGACGAGCGCGGCGCCGTTTCGGCGATGATTTTCAAGCGAGAAGGCGGTCGTAGGCCCGAGCTTCAGCTCGGGCGTGAAGGCCAGGCAGGCCAGGCGGGGGATCTGGTGACGCTGCCCGCGCGGACCGTGCTCGTCGCGGCGGGAACGTCGCCGAACATCACGTGTGAGAAGGAAGCGCCGAACACGTTTCAACTGGACGCGAAGGGGAAATTCTTCCAGCCGCACTCCGTGAAGGTCCGCGTGAAGGCGGATACTGCAGACGCAGAAGTCCGGCTCAAGCCGGACCCCGCAAACGAAGAAGTCCGGTTAGAGCCGGACGTCACAGAAGAGTTCCATCTCGTTCCCGATCCGAACGGCTTTTTCACGTCGTACGAAAACCGGGGCCGGTTCGTCACGTACTACGGCGACAACCATCCGCGATACGCCGGCAACGTGGTCAAGGCCATGGCCTCCGCCCGGGACGGCTATCCGAAAATCGTGGCGCTGTTCGAGCCGGATCTCAGGAAGCTCGAGAGGGCGCCGCAAGCCGAGCGCGATCGGGCCTGGAGCGGGCTCGTCGCGCGGCTCGATGCCGATCTCGTCGCGCGCGTGCAGGACGTCGTCCGGCTCACCCCGACGATCGTCGAAGTCATCGTCAAGGCACCCGCGGCCGCCCGGCATTTCCACCCCGGCCAGTTCTACCGGCTGCAGAACTACGAGTCGATGGCCTGCCGTGTCGGCTCCGGCAGGGAATCGACGCCCCTGCTGATGGAGGGCATTGCCTTGACGGGCGCGTGGGTCGACAAAGAGAAGGGGCTGCTGTCGCTGATTGCGCTCGAGCTCGGCGTGTCGAGCCGGCTCGTGGCGTATTTGAGAAAAGGGGAACCGGTTGTGGTGATGGGGCCCACCGGTGCGCCGACCGAAATTCCGCAGCACCGGAACGTGCTCTTGCTAGGCGGCGGTCTCGGGAACGCCGTGCTCTTCTCCATTGCGAAGGCAATGCGCGAACAGGGCAACAGGGTCATCTACTTCGCCGGCTACAGGAAGGGCGAGGATCTGTTCAAGCGCGAGGAGATCGAGTCGGCGACCGATCAGGTGATCTGGAGTACCGACACCGGGGCGGTCATCGCACCCCGACGTTCGCAGGACGCCCACTTCCGGGGAAACATCGTTCAGGCGATGCTGGCCTATCAGGCCGGCGAGCTCGGGTCGCCGCTCGTCCCGCTCGAAACCGTCGATCGGATCATCGCCATCGGATCCGACCGCATGATGGCGGCCGTGAAGGCCGCGCGGCACGGCGTCCTCGCCGCGCACCTCAAGCCGGATCACGTCGCCATCGCGAGCATCAACTCGCCGATGCAGTGCATGATGAAGGAAGTCTGCGCGCAGTGCCTGCAGAAGCACGTCGATCCCGCGACGGGCCGGGAAACGATCATCTTCTCCTGCTTCAATCAGGATCAGGAGATGGATCGGGTGGACTTTGCGAATCTCGCGGCGCGGCTCGGCCAGAACACGGTGCAGGAAAAGCTATCGAACCTGTGGTTTGATCATCTGTTGACCGGTGAATCGATCCCGCACGTGTAGGGTCTGGCTGAGGCGGGGCGGACCTTATCAGGTCCGCCCAGGTGATGACGCCGGACCTCATGAGGTCCGGCCCGCATCGGATCAGGCGACGTGCCAGCCGTCGCCGCGGAGGGTCTCCATCAACTCCACCGACCGCTCGATGAGCGCCGCCGGCTCGTTGAGCTCCTCGATCGACTCTCTGCCGTCGGGGTGAGTGATGACGAGGCGGTAGCATCCTGCGGTTCCACCGCGATTGATTTCGTACCGCAGTTTCTGCCCGTCTTTGTCGAGGAACCAGATCACAGTGAGTCCAGCATACATCAGATGTAGCGCGGCCCTTTCAGGGCGGCGTCCGCGGGGCCGAGAGCCCCGCGCTACAAGGTTCGAAGCGCAGCTCGGGCGTGGTCGGAGCCCGGCTCTTACAAACCCGCGGCGTAGACCGCGGCGCCGAGGAGCCCGACCTGATCGTTCAGGATCACCTTGATGGGCATCTTGCGCAGCATCTCCTCGAATGGCGCTTTCTCGCTGAATGCGTGGAGGAACCGTCCGTCGGCGAGCGCCGGCAGGATCTTGCGGGCGATGCCGCCACCGACAAAGACACCGCCGGTCGAAACGGTTCGCAGCGCCAGGTTTCCTGCCTCCGCACCGTAGGCGTCGACGAAGAGCTCGAGCGCCTCGACGCACGCGAGGCAGCGGCGTTCGAGCGCCGCCTTCGAGATGATGGCCGGTGCGTCGGGATGATCCCGGCGGTCGAGTGCCGGACACCTCCCGTCGTGCGTCACGCCATGCAGGTTCACGAGGCCGCGACCCGACACGACCTGCTCCACGCTGGCGCGGCCGAAACGCTGAATGAGGTACCGCAACACGACGATCTCCCGTTCGGTGCGGGCCGGGAAGTCGGAGTGGCCCCCCTCGGACGGGGAGGGAATGAGTCGTCCGTCCACGTTGTGCAGCAGGGCCTCGCCCAGGCCCGTCCCCGCGGCGACGAGCGCCACGTTGCCGCCGCCGACCGATTCCCCTTCCTGAAGGACGTGCAGCTCATCGCCGTTGAGCACGGGCACGCCGTAGGCCATCGCCTGCAAATCGTTCAGGAGCGCGACGCGCGGAATACCCAGGGCGCCGGCGGTCGCCGGGCCGTCGATACGCCACGCGACGTTGGTCAGCGCGGCCGCCTCTCCAATAACCGGCCCCGCGACCCCGAAGCACGCGCATCGCACCGACGCGAGCGACACGGCCTCCTGGCTCGCGAACGCCGAGATGATCGCCGTCAGGCCGCTGAAGTCGAGCGTGGCGAATTCGCGCACCGCGATCGGCAGCGGCCGGGCGGGACGCGGATCGAAGAGACCGACGAGCGCCTTGGTGCCGCCGATGTCACCAGCAAGAAGCATCGGGGCCTACTTTACAATTGACATCGGGATCTTTCTCCTTCATCTTGAAGACCGTTTCCCCGGCGCTCCAGTCGGAGGCTATTTGTCCTCACCCTCGCGCGGTCTGCAGGGATCGCACCCACTCGCGGGACAGCTTGTCGTGTTCACGGGAAAACTGAGCCTGCTCAGGCGTCAGGATGCGCGCGCGCTCGTCGCGCGCCTCGGCGGCGTCACGACCGACGAGGTGAACGCGAAAACGACGATGGTCATCGTGGGCGCGGAAGGATTCGGGCAGGGAGGCGAGCGCGACAAGAGCAACAAGCTCAAGCGTGCCGAAGAGCTGATGGAACAGGGGACGGCGCAGATTGAGATCCTCACCGAGGAAGCGTTCTGCCGCCTGGCGGGCATGCCGACGCGGGATGCACTGAAACAACAGTACCATTCGGTGCGCGATCTGCTGGCGCGCTACCGGTCGCTGCGCGAGGACCACCTCCGGTATCTGGTGAAGTGCGCGATCATCCGCCCCGCCCTCCGCACCAATGCCGATACGTTCTTCGCGTTTCAGGACCTCGCCGTGATCAAGCAGGTGAACGAGGGGCTCGAGCGCGGCGCGTCGTTTCGAAGCGTGGCGCAATCACTGATTGCCTCGCGCGAAGGGCAGCTGACGCTCGACTTCAGGCTCGATGTGGCGCCGGCGAAGATCCTCACGCTCCAGCGGCGCTCCGTCTCGACGGGAGGTACACCCGCTCGAATCGAGCCACGGGCGGTGAGCGCGCGCGCAACGGCGCTGGCGGAAGATTACTTCCGGGCGGCGTCGCTCTTGGACAACGGCGACGAATCGAAGCTCGAGGAGGCCGCGGGGGCGTACCGCCGATCACTGGAGCTCGATCCGCATCTGGTGGCGGCGCTGATCAACCTCGCGAACATTCATTACAGCCGGGACCAACTGGCCGAGGCGCAGGCGCTCTACGAGCAAGCCATCGGCGTGGACTCGGATTTCTTCGAAGCCCATTTCAACCTGGGGAACATCTACCACGACCTGGGCCGCTTTTCGGAGGCGCAGGCGTGCTACCGCGAGGCGCTCCGCCTCAACCCGCAATACGCCGACGCCCATTTCTACCTGGCCGTCACGTTCGAAAAGATGGGGCTGTCGCCTCACGCGAGGCCGCACTGGCACGCGTACCAGCAATTGGCGCCCAACGGCGAATGGGTCGAGCTGGCCAGGGAATTCTCTGAATAAATCGCTAGTATCGGTAATCTTCCGGACTTCTCTTCTTCGGCGTGCGGCGGAGCTTGAAGAACGTGCAATCGGGGCACCAGGCGTCGGGGTTGAAATTGATGCCCGCGATCGGCAGCACGTCGCGATGCCCGCAGCACTCCGGTCCGTCTTCAGGTGGACGCCGCCAGCGGCAGGACTTGAACTTCATCACTGCGGCAGAGCTATGCGGCGCGGGCGAGGGCTCGGGACCGGCCTTGCCCGCATGAGTCGCGGCCGGAGGCAAAAATGAATCTGACATCCGGATTCATTCTATGCGAACGCCGACAGCCTTTTCCAGCAGTGTCAGCGCATGTCGCTCATCCGGGAGTACGAGCGTGATCGCGCGGCCCGCCTCATCGGCGCGGCCCGTACGGCCCACGCGGTGGACGTACGCATCAGGCGAATCGGGCAGCTCGAAGTTGATCACCGTGTGGATGCCGTCGATGTCGAGCCCGCGCGCCGCGATGTCGGTCGCGACGAGGGCCGTGTAGCGCCCGCCCTTGAATCCTTCCACAGCCATCCGGCGCTGATCCTGTGTGCGGTCGGCGTGAAGCGACGCGCACTTGATGCCCGCGGCCGCCAGCCTCCGCGCGAGCCGCTCCGCTCCGATCTTCGTGCGGGAAAAGACGAGCACCGGCCCTTCCGGCTTTCGCAGATACGCAATCAACCAGTCGAGCTTGGCCGCCGCCGCCGTGACCACGGCGCGATGCGTGATGGTTCGCGCCGGCTTGCTGCGGTGCCCGACCTGGATGTACTTCGGGTCGCGCATGATCTCGAGCGCGAACCGCACGACCTCGTCCGCCATCGTCGCCGAAAAGAGCAGCGTTTGACGGCGCCCCGGCATCGCGCTGATGATGCGCTGCACATCGGGCCAGAAGCCCATGTCCATCATCCGGTCGGCTTCGTCCAGCACCAGGAGCTCGACACCGCTGAGGTCGGCGTTCTGCTGCCGCATGTGGTCCATCAACCGGCCCGGTGTCGCGACGATGATGTCGACGCCGGCCCGGAGGGCGCGTTCCTGCATGCCCATCTCGACGCCGCCGTAGACGGCAGCGCTCGTCACCGCCGTATGGTACGCGAGGCCGTGCATCTCGTCTTCGATCTGCACCGCCAGTTCGCGGGTGGGCGCGAGAACCAGCACGCGGCTCTTGCGATCGGATGGCACGGGCTTCGACGCCGGGTCCACGATGACGCGCGGCGGACGGCCGATGTCGGCTGTCAATATTTTCTGCAGCGTGGGCACGACGAACGCGCAGGTCTTGCCGGTGCCCGTTTCGGCACACGCGATCAGATCGGCGCCCGTGAGGGCGAGCGGGATCACGGCGCTCTGGATCGGCCGCGTCTCGGTGAAGTTCAGGTCGCGAATGCCTTCGAGGAGCCGCGCGTCGAGCCCGAACGCCGTGAACGGCACCGGAGCGGTCTCGCAGACGATCGGCTCGAGCGCGGGAGCCTGCGGCGTGGTCCGGCGCGCAGGCTGAGCCTGTCCCCGGCGCCAGCGCTCATCGGGCGACGAGCGCCGCCTGCGCGGGCCCAGGTGGGAGTGACCAGTTGTATTGGAATTCAAAACTATTCTTGCTAGCGAGCGCGGAAGGTGATGATGCCGCGGACGGGATCGTACGGCGACACGCCGACGGTCACGCGATCTCCTGGAACAACCTTTATCCGGAAGCGGCGCATTCGGCCGCTGAGCTGGGCCAGCACTTCATGGCCGGCGTCGCACTGCACACGGTAGAGGCCGCCACTGTGGACAGCCACCACGGTCCCCTGCATGTCGATGAGGTCGTCCTTGCTCAAATTGCTAGCGGTCCTTTCGGTTTTTCGGGTGCCTTCACAAACATTGTGCCACAGTCCACGGGTCTACAGGGTGCCAAAGGCCAATTGCCCCTGGCAAAGCCACGAAAACACGAAATGACGAAATTGACCGCGATCGCCGCCTGCGGCGGCATGCGTCGCTTCTGCGTGCCCGGCGAGCTCTGCAGTCGGTTTCTGGACTGCGAGTGCGGATCGCGACGGTCCATTTTGTCGTGCTGCTTCGTGCTCGTTGTCTTCGTGGTTGACTCTCACGAACTAGAGGTTCCGCACGGCCTCCTCGACCCTCTTCGCAAGCGCTTCGTAATCTTCCCCGGCCAGCTGGAGCGGTGCGCCAAACGCGACGCGAACCGTTCCGGGGCGCGCCATTTTCCACGCGTGATGGAGCACCTTGTCGAGCCCCTCGATGCGGACCGGCACGACGGGCGCGCCAAGCCTGGCCCCGATCATGCCGATGCCCGGGCGGAAGCGATCGATCTCGCCGTGCTCGGTGCGGCGGCCCTCGGGAAAGATCAGCACCGAGAAGCCGTCTTCGAGTACTTCACCGATGTAGCGCAGCGTCTGCCGCGCCCCGGCCTCGCGTTGTGGCAGGGGGAACGCGTTGAAGAAGAGCGCCGCGAGGTAGTAATTGGCGCTGCTCGTGAGCCAGGCGCGGCGCCCGTGGTCCGCGGGAAAGAAGTGCGCCTTGAAGAACTCCTTCGCCATGGCCGGAGCAAGGCGGTAGCGCAGGCGCGGCGGCAGCGCCGCCATGATGACGGGCGTGTCCATATGACTCTGGTGGTTCGCCGCGAAGATCACCGGCGCGGCAATTGTGTCGAGGTGCTCCCGCCCTTCGACCCGGATCTTCGCGAAGACCCGCGCGGTGGGCAGAATCCACGTCGGGAGACTCGTCCGGCGAATCGCGCGCGCCAGCCACGAACGGTTCCAGGAGGGGAAGTCCACTGGTTCGGCCGGGGCAAGATCGGCGGACGCGCTGCGTTCGACGATCGTCCGAAGCTGCGAGAGGTCGCGCGCCTCGGCGAAGGCGCGCTCATCGATCGGCGTCTGAAACGCGTCCTCGAGCGCGACCATCAGCTCGACGCGCTCGAGCGAGCTCAACCCGAGCTCCTCGATGGTCGTGCCCGGCGAGAGGTCCTCGCGTCCGGCGTACTTCGCGACGAGCGAGGCGAGCGCATCGGTGCCCGGTCGCGCCACTCGGGGCGATTCTCCGCTCTTCACCCACTCGCGGATCGCCGCGCGTTTGAGTTTCTGCGTGCCTTCGGTGCGCGGCAGCGCCGGCTCGGGCCAGACGATCGCGCGTCGAATGCGTTGCGGGTCTGCAAGCTGCGCGTTGGCCGCCCGCGCCACGTCCTCAACGTCTGTTCCCGGCTCGACGATCAGCACGGCGTGGACGCGCTCGGCCGCATCGGCGCCCACGGGCACGCCAACGACGGCGGAATCGCGAACGCCCGGCAGCCCGTTGAGCACGCGCTCCACGTCTTCGGGGAAGACATTCAGTCCCTCCGGCGTGACGATCAGTTCCTTTTTGCGTCCGCGGATGAACAGCTGGCCGTCGGCTGCGAGCTCTCCGATGTCGCCGGTATGGAACCAGCCGTCCTCGAACGCGCGCGCTGTGTCTGCCGCCGCGTTGAAATACCCCGTCGTCACGTTCTCTCCGCGGACGAGAATCTCGCCATCGGGCGCGATCCTGACGTCCACGCCGGCCATGGCCTTGCCGACCGATCCGCGTCTGGTGCCGAACGGATGATTCAGACTGACGATCGGAGCCGTCTCCGTGAGCCCGTAGCCCTGAATGACAGCGAACCCGAGCTCGCCCCAGAACCCTTCGAGCTCGGTGTCGAGCGGGGCGGCGCCCACCACGAACGCCCAGAATTTCAGCCCGAAGAGTCGATGCACGCGCCGATACCGCCACCAGCGCTTCGCAAAGTGCTCCCGCCTTCGCGCCTTCGGCGCTTCGGCGCGGCTAGCCCCTGTTCGTGCCGCTGGCGCGCCGGCGGGCGTCGCCCCTGTTCGCGCGTTCGGCGCGTCGGCGGGCCTGGGTCCTGTCGCTGGCGCGTCGCCGGCCGCCGCCCTCATTTGGTCGGCCGCGATCGACGCGTCGAGTGGGGCGGCCCGGAGCACGTGCTCACGCAGCACATCGAGGATCTTCGGGACCGACACGAGCACCGAGACGCGCCGGCTGTTGATCAGCGCCACGATGGCGGCGGGCCTGTAGCCGCGCATGAAAATCACGACGCCGGGCAGCATCGGCGGGATGAACGTGGCCATGGCCTGCCCGAACATGTGACTGAGCGGCAGCAGGTTCAGGAACCGAAGCGGGAAGAACGGCTTGCCCCACTTGCGGTACTTCAGCACCTCCCGTTCGACAGGCACGATGTTGGCCAGGATGTTCCGGTGGGTGATCAGCACGCCTTTGGGGTCGGCCGTGGCGCCCGATGTGAAGATGATCTCGGCCACATCATCTCGCGCGATGGGAACCTCCGGCGGCGGCGTTCCAGCATGATGCTTGTTCCGATCGAGCCAATCGAGCTCATGAAGAGCCCAGACAGGAGCCGAAGGATCAGCAAGAGGGGGGACGTCCTGGCCGGCGAGGATGACCTTGGCAGAAACGATGCGGCTGACGCGGGCGAGGAAATCGGGTGAGGATCGATAGTCGATCGGCACGACGACAACGCCGCGGACGAGACAGCCCCAGAACGCGACAATCCATTCGGGCCGGTTCTCAGAAAAGAAGACAATCGTGTCGCCCTTGCGCAGGCCGGCGGCGTGCAGGCGCGCGCCAAATCCCTTGGCCGCCCGGCCGATATCCCCGTAACTGAACGTACGGCTGCGGAAACCGTCGTCGTACACGAGAAAATCTCCACGCATGGCCGCCATGTCGTGGAAGAAATCGACGAGCGTGTCGCGCGGCACGGCTGAATTATGATCCAACCCCGCTGTGGATGAACAAGTCTCCGGCTTTGGCCGGACCTGCGGTAAGCTGTAGCACCTTCAATGCGGATCTTCCTCACCGGCGCGACCGGATACGTCGGCGCCGCCGTTCTCGACGGGTTGCTGCGTGCGGGTCACGACGTGACGGCGCTCGTGCGCGACAACGAAAAGGCGGCACGCGTCGCCGCGCGCGGCGCACGGCCGGTGATCGGCAATCTCGCGGATGCCGAATCGTACCGGGCCGCGGCCGACGCGCAGGACGGCTACGTCCACACCGCCTACGACACGTCGTCGGGCCGCGGTCCGGCGATCGACCGCATCGCCGTCGACGTGATGCTCGCGGCGGCCAAACGTCCGCGCACCGCCAGCAGCAACGGTCCGGCCAATCGATTCGTCATCTACACGTCCGCTGCCTGGGTTCTCGGCCGGACGCCCGAGCCGGCTTGCGAGGATGCGCCGCTCAATCCAATCTCGCTCGTGTCGTGGCGTCCCGAGCACGAAGCGCTTCTGATCAAGGCGGGTACGGATACCGTGCGCACGATTGTCGTCCGGCCAGGCGTGGTGTACGGAAGCGGCGACGGGCTGGTCGGCGATCTCCTCAAATCCGCCGCCAACGGTCTCGTCCGCGTCGTCGGGGACGGAAACAACCATTGGCCCCTCGTCTACGATCGCGATCTCGCCGACTTGTACGTTCGCCTGGCCGCGAACGACGGCGCTGCCGGTGTGTATCACGCGAACGACGAGGGCGACGAGCGTGTCAACGACATCGTGGCAGCCATCGCACCGTACGTGCCCGTCCGGCCCGACGTCCGGCATGTCCCTCTCGATGAGGCCCGGGCAAAGATGGGCGGCGTCGCCGACGCACTGTCGCTGGATCAGGTGGTCCGCAGTCCCCGCGCAAGAGCGCTCGGATGGACACCCAGCCTGCGGTCCGTCGCCGGGAATGCCGCCCGCCTTCTCGGCGAGTGGCGCGCCGCGCGCAATTAGGGCGGGTGGGGCAAGTCGGGCAGGAATGTGTGAGCGGACCTTAACCTTATGCGGGGCGGACCTTATGAGGTCCGCCCCGCTGATCTGATTTTCCTATCTGCCCAACCTGGCCAACCTGCCCTACCAGCCCCAGTGAGTCCGCGACCGCGGCCTCGGTCACGCCGGGCGCCGGCTGTCCCGCGTTGGGGTTCGCGTCAACGTGCGCGGGCGCTGTCGGCTGACTTGCGGCCCTCCTGTCGCCCGGGCTCGGCTCGACCAGTTCACCCCCCACGATCCCATCGACCAGGCCGTAGTCGAGCGCCTTCTGCGCGTCCAGATAGAAATCGTTGCGTTTGGTGTCCTTGATGATCTGCCGCAGGGGCTTCCCCGAGCGCAGCGACATGATCCTGTAGATCTGATCCTGCATCTGCTTCAACCGCTCGAGATGCTGGGCGGCAGCCGTCGTCGACTGCCAGCCGGCCCACTTCGCGGGTTCGTGAATCATGATCCACGAGTGCGGGAAGGTCAGTCGTTTGCCCTCGCTGGCCGCCTGTAGTACGACCGATCCCATCGAGTAGGCCATACCTTGCACGACGATCGTGACCTCGATGCCGCGGCTCACGAGGTGCCGGATCGAATCGTGAATGGCGAGGCCGTCGGTCACGTTGCCGCCAGCGCTGTTGAGATAGACCGTGATGGGCAGCGGGTTGTCGGCCGCCAGCTCCCTCAGCCGCTCGATACAGCTGCGCGCCGAGTCCTTCTCGATGTCCCCGATGAGGTAAACGTCCCGGAGCTTGTCCGTTTGCTCACTGCGGAGCTGTGCGCGGACGGCGTCCACGAGCTCGGCGAGCAGGCGTTCGCTCAATTCATTCATCGACCCATTGTCGCACTGAACGGAGCTCCTTCTTCGGAGTCGGACCTTCTAAGGTCCGCCCCTCTGATCTGATCCGGGCCACAGCTCTACCACGCGCTCTTGTTGCGCGGGAACCGGTTTACGGGGCGAAGTAGAACGCCATCGCCAGGATGAGATAGACGGACAGCAGCTGGAGTCCTTCGACCCAGTTGCTCTCGCCGTCGCCGACGACCATCGACGTGGCGAGCACCGAGAGCGCGATGGCCGATATCTCGAAGGGGTTGAAAAGGAGCGACATCGGATTGCCGATCGCAAACGAGTAGAGGACCACGGCCGGCGCCACGAGCAGCGCGATTTGCGCGCTGCTGCCGACGGCGATCTCGACGGCGAGTGTCATCTGATCGCGGCGCGCGGCCAGAATGGCGGAGTAGTGTTCCGCGGCGTTGCCGATGATCGCGATCACGATCACGCCGACGAAGAGCTCCGTGAGACCGAACCGGCCAAGGGCCGGCGAGAGCGTCCCGACGAGCAGTTCGGCCTCGATCGTCGTGAGAATCGTGCCGATCGCCAGCAGCACCATCGCCTGGGGGTTGGTCAGCGCGGCTCCCTGAGCGCGTTCTTCCGTGTGGGGACGGAAGAGATCGCGCTGGACCGTGAACGAGTAGATCAGACTGCCCGCGTAGGCGCCGATCAGCACCAACGCCGTGAGCAGGCTCAAGCGATCGATCGCCGCCGGCCGGGCGGTGAGGGTGCCGTACACCGCCAGGTCGAACACCGCTGGCATCACGAGAGCGACGACCGCGAGGAAGAGCATCGAGGCCGTGTTGTTGGCCGCCGTCCGGTTGAACTGCTGTGACGTGCGGCCGAGACCCCCGACGAAAAACGACAGGCCGAGCACCAGCAGAAGATTGCCGACAATGCTGCCGGTGATGGAGGCTTTGACGAGGTCGACGTGCCCGCTTCGAATCGCGACGAGCGCGATGATCAGCTCCGCCGCGTTGCCGAACGTCGCATTGAGGAACCCGCCCAACGCCGGCCCCGACCGCCTCGCGAGCTCCTCGGTGCCCAGCCCGATGATTCCAGCCAGCGGAATGAGCGAGGTTGCGGCGGTGATGAACACCCAGGGAGAATCCGGCGAGACCGCATGCAGCCACCAGGAGATCGGGGCGGCGACAATGAGAACGTTCAGCCGATTCGCCAGGAGCGCATTCAGGAGTGGCTTCAATCGGCGAATTTCTCCAGGTCCTCGTCGTCTGCGCCGGGCAGAAGATCGAAGAACGCGTCGAGGCTGCGATCGAGCGCGCGCCGCAGCTGCGGGATGGTGCCGTCGATGGTGTGGAGCGTGAGCGCGGCGGTTGAGCCATCAGCCGTCGTCATCTTTGCGTCCTGCAGATCCTTCAGTGAGCCTTCGGGAATGAGACGAACGCCGTAGACGAGCGTGTATCGGGCCATTGGTGGATTGTACAGGGCACGGGCAGGCCAGGCAGGCCCGGCAGGCCAGGCAGGCAGGGCGGGGAGGGCGGGCAGGCAGGGTGGGCAGGCAGGGCGGGCAGGACGGGCCGGGCAGGCGAGCGGGCAGGGCGGGCAGGACGGGCCGGGCAGGCGAGCGGGCAGGTGGGGCAGGCCGGCGGGGCAGGCAGGGCAGGCAAGGCAGGCACGGCACGCAGGGCGGGCCGGGCAGTCAGGGCTAGTCGGCCGATCCAGCGTCGGCGGAGTTGTCGAAACGACCAAGACCGACAAGGGACAAAGCGCAGCAGCTGCAACGCGCTGGCGGGGAGTGCCCGAATCGCTGCGAGATCTCGATCGGGGTGATCGGTATGAATGGTGCTTCCCAGCGGGAGTCGGAAGCGGCCGAAGTCGAGGAGATGGCTTTCGGAAAACAAACGCTCAACAGCGGCCATCACTGCTCGATTGGTCGGTGAATTCCTGCGGGACGCCGCTGTCCTGGTCGCGGTCTTCGCACCGCTCGAATGGGTGGCGCAGAACAGGGGCAGAACAGGCCGTTGACCCCGCGATTTTCGGCTGTGACGATCGCCATTGTCGTCGCCGGCTTTGTGGTGGGCGTAGGGCTCGAGGTAAAACGGCAATGATGGCGTTCGTTCCGGTTGTTGTCTGCTCGATCCTTTTCGCAATCGCCGGCTTTATCGCGCTTGCGATCGACCGCAGGCAACGGAGGCACAACCAGCGACACTCCCCGTAGGCCCGAGCTTCAGCTCGGGCGCCACAGGCGTTGGTCGGCAAAACGCCCAAGCTGAAGCTCGACGTCCGACCTCACCCCCTCCGCCAAGTCTTCACGCCCGACCTGAAGGTCGGGCCTACGAGTCAATTGCTGAAGGTCGGGCCTACGAGTCAATTGCTGAAGGTCGGGCCTACGGGTCAATTGCTGAAGGTCGGGCCGACGAGTCGATCAAACGCTTCGCGGCCGCGATCCCTTCTTCGATCGTCGTGACGGCGCCATCCATCTGCTGTTCGTACACCGCTCTCAGAATCTCTCCCACGCGTGGCCCCGGTGTCAGTCCCAGCTCCAGGACGTGTCGCCCGAGCAGGATGGGTTCCGGCGGACGATGTTCGACACCGAGCTGCCGCGCGCGATCGAGAAACCAATCCATCGCGTCGCAGTTGAACACGCCCGGCGCACGGCCCAGGCAATCCGACTTGGCGAGTCGTGCCAGCTGCTCGAGGTCCACCTTGTGAGCCAGGCGCCGGAACGCGCCGTCGCCCACCTCGTCCTTCACCTTGAACCACATGCCCGGCTTCAAGTGTTGCGCGGTCAGGCCGAGCACCTGCCGGCGGACGTCGTACCCGTCGAGCGAGTGCAAATTCAATCTATCGAGAAATGCCGCCGCGGGCGCGACGCCCTGCTCTTCGTGGCCGATGGAACGGATCCGTCCGTCGATGAAGGCCGTCGTGGCCGGCTTGCCGAAGTCATGGCACGCGGCGCCGAGCATGATCGCCAGCTGCTGTGGTCGCGGGAGATCGTCAATGCGACTCCGCGCCTGATCGACCACCTGCAGCGTGTGCACCCACACGTCGCCCTCCGGGTGCCATTCCGGTTCCTGTGCGCAACCGACAAGCGCGCGCAATTCAGGAAACAGGCGGTCCACCACCCCAATCTCCAGCGCAAGAGCAAAGCCAATGGAGGGCCTGGGCGCCAGCAGCAGCTTCTCCACCTCTCCCCACAGGCGCTCGGCCGGCAGATCGTCGAGCGCAATCGCGCGGCAGATCGCGCGGCTCTCCTCGTCGAGGGCAAAGTCGAAACGGGCGGCGAACTGGATCGCGCGCAGCACGCGCAGGCTGTCATCGGGGAACCTCGCGGGGTCGACGACCCGCAACCGGCGGCCGGCGAGATCTTCGCGACCCTTGAATGGGTCGAGGTACTCGTCGGTCAGCGGGTCCCACGAGATGGCGTTGACCGTGAAGTCGCGGCGTCGGGCGGCCTCCTCGACGGTCATCGACGGATCGCCGGCGACGTCGAATCCGCGGTGGCCGGGGCCCGCCTTCGACTCCCGCCTCGGCAGCGAGACATCGATGCCCGGGACGTCGCCCACTTTGTAGACCTGAAAGCTTTCCCCGACGGTTTCGACCCGGCCCATCGACTCGAGGAGGGCTCGCAGGCGATCGGCTGGAAGCCCGAACACTTCGATGTCGAGGTCCTTCGAGGCGCGGCCAAGCAGGCGATCGCGCGTCCAGCCTCCGACGACGAGCGCGCGGCCTCCTGCTTCGCGGACGGCGGCCGCCATCGCCCGGGCGCGAGCGGCTGGATCAGGGAGTGTCATGGCACGCTGTCGGACTGGTGTGGACTGGTGCGGACACCAAGCGGATTGTAATCCCGAGCGGAAGAGGCCCGAGCGGAAGAACGCCGAGCGGGGAGAACGCCCGAACGGGAAGAACGCCCGAGCGGGAAGAACGCCCGAACTAAAGTTCGGGCCTACGATCTTCGGGCCAACGATCTTCGGGCCTACGATCTACGATCCCGCTTAAGCGGCGCGCTGTGTGTCG
>JAHFUL010000009.1:0-14578 GCA_023265155.1 Acidobacteriota bacterium | reverse complement strand
ATCAGGGAGTGTCATGGCACGCTGTCGGACTGGTGTGGACTGGTGCGGACAGCAAGCGGATTGTAATCCCGAGCGGAAGACGCCCGAACGGGAAGAACGCCCGAGCTGGAAGAACGCCCGAACTAAAGTTCGGGCCTACGATCTTCGGGCCTACGATCTTCGGGCCAACGATCTTCGGGCTTACGATCTTCGGGCCTACGATCTACGATCCCGCTTACGCGGCGCGCTGTGTGTCGACCAGGGATGGGCGGATCAGCGCGTGGCGCCTGGCGTCGCCCCTGACCTTCACCGTGGGCGGCGTTTCTGTCAATTCCCAGCCGGGTGATTCGTGCCCGCACGAGACGCACTTCAGAAACATCCGCCTGTGGCCGAACGTCAGCAGGTTGTCGTGCCCGTGCAGACCACAGTAGGTCTCGCGTATCCAGGTGATCGACATATCGTCACAATCCTTTCGACGCTCTGTTTCAATCCGGCGGACGGCCTACTATAGGAGACGCCCTCGACCCGCCGTCGGTTCAGCTCGATCCAAAAGACGTGCCGAGCTCGGATTGTGCCAGCAAGTGTTGCAATGATTGTGTTTACAAGAACAGAAAACCTCCGAGTGCCGGCCAACATGGTTGTGCCTTCCGGGAAACAGGAGCGAAAAGTCTACCGCTCGTTGAGGAGGGCGCGGACCACGAACCCGACGTTGGCGGGCCGCTCGCCGAGGCGCCGCATGAAGTACGGGAACCATTGGCGGCCGAACGGGATGTAGAGGCGGACGCGATATCCCTCTCTTACGAGCGCCGCCTGCAGGTCGCGGCGAATGCCGTACAGCATCTGAAACTCGAAGCGATCGGAGCCAATCCGGTTGGCGATGGCGAGGCGTTTCGCGTGATCGACGAGCGCCGGATCATGGGTGGCAATCGCCGGGTAGGTGCCCTCCCGCAGCAGGACCTCGGTGAAACGGGCGTAGGCTCGGTCGACATCGGACTTGTCCGGATACGCCACGCTCCTGGGCTCGACGTAGGCCCCTTTCACGAGGCGGATCCGCGCGCCGAGCGCGATGATGCGCCGCAGGTCCTGCTCGGTTCGGGACAGATCCGCCTGCAGCACGACGCCGATCTGGCGGTAGCCCTGCTGCCAGAGGGTCTCGAAGATATCGAGCGTCACGTCGGTGTAGGGGGAGTTCTCCATGTCGATGCGCACGAAGAATCCTTCGGCGCGATCGAGAATCCTGCGAAGGTTGTCGACGGCGCTGGCGCGGTCGACGTCGAGGCCGAGTTGCGTCAGCTTGAGCGACAGGTTGCGGCCGATGGTCGACTGGAGGATCACCTCGACGATCTGCAGGTAGGCGCGGGTCGCGGCGTCGGCATCGGCCAGCGTGGTGACGCCCTCGCCGAGATAGTCGAGCGTCTGCAGGAGTCCCTGAGCTTCGACGCGCTCGGCCGCGTCGATCGCCTCGGCCACGGTCTCGCCGGCAATGAAGCGGCGCGCAAAGCTCGACGGCTTCCGCATGCCGTATCTCGCCGCCAGGTGTTTCAGAACGCCGCTTCGCGCGAGGAGATGGAAGAAGACTTTCGACGCAATCTCAATCATCGACGCGTCAATGCGTCCGTCCCGGAGTCACGAGCAGATGCTCAATCGTCCGCGCATAGTATCGGAGCACGCTGCGCTCGCGCACGCGGAACCGGCCGCGTTCGAGCACGACGATGCCGCGCGTTTCGAGCGGCTCCGCCGCTTCCTCGACCGCCTGCCGCCCGCTCATCACCCCCAGATTGGCCCGCTTCGCGGCGAGCTCCTCGATCAGCCGATCGATGCGGGACTCGAGATCCCGGCGGCTGATGGACGGCCGCATGGCCGCGGCGAAGACGGCGGTCGGCAGCACTTTATAGAGCGCGCCAATCCGCGCCCGGACGGCGCGCGTGAGCGCCAGCACCTCGCTGCGCGACTGTGCGTCGCACTCGCCCGCCGGAATCGGTGCGCCGAAGGTCACGAATGCCCGTGAGCGATAGCCCACCGCGTAGCGGATCATCTCCGCAAGCTCACGCGCGAACGGCCGCTGCGCTTTCTTGACCCGCTGCCGCGCGAGAATGCGGTCCTCGAGCACGAGGTCGTAGGCGACCGCCGTCGGGATAATCACGAGGTCCGGGACGTGAGCGGTCAGCGCGGCGTGGATCAGGCCGGTCTTCGCCGGCTTCAGCTCGCCGCTGTAGCTGCGTCCACCCTCGGGATAGAAGAACAGGTCGTGCTCCTTCAGCGTCTCCGCGATGTACGCCTTCAGCGTGATCAGGTACGCCGGATCCCGGGTGTTGCGCCGGATGGGAATCGCGCCGGTGATATGGCGGTGCACGAGGCCGAGCGGGCCGCCGAAGAGGTTGATACCGGCGGCAATGAGCGGTGGACGGATGCCGTTGTCGTCGAGAACGAGCGGCTCCACCAGGTAGTCGGTGTGGCTCTTGTGATTCGAGGCGTAGACGATCCGATGTTCGCGCTCGGCGGCGAAGACGTGATGGAGATTCTCGTGCTTGCGTTCGATCTTGCGGAGAATTGGATAGAGCGGGTGCTGAAGCGCCCGGTACATCCGATGACGCTGTGTCGTGCGCAGCTCGTCGAGATAGCCCGTGATGCGCGCTCGCGCGTCACTTCGCTCGGCGTTGATTCCTCCGGCTCCCCCTCGAAGGTATTTGACAACCTCTCGGCGGGACAGCACGGCGTGGGCGATGTCATCTGACATGGGGCGCTCCGGAATATAGCATGGCAGGAAATGGCAGCGCGGTGGACGTTATGAGGTCCGCCCTGCAAAGGTCCGGCCCGCACTTCCCTAACTAACTAAGGTCCGCCCTGCATCAGGTCCGCTCCGCAGTTCCGGCCTGCTCAATCGCCGTGCACAGGGCATCGGCGAACTCGGAGGTCGAGGCGCTGCCGCCGAGATCGCGCGTCCGCACCTGACCGGCGCCGAGCACCCGGCCGAGCGCCGACATGACGCGGTCCGCGGCCGCTGGCTCGTCGAGGTGCCGGAGCATCATGACCGCGGACAGAAGCAGCGCCGTGGGGTTTGCCAGATTCTTCCCCGCGATGTCCGGCGCGCTGCCGTGCACCGCTTCGAACACCGCCGAGTCGGCGCCCAGGTTCGCCGCGCCGACGACCCCCAGTCCTCCCACCAGGCCCGCGCAGAGATCCGAGACGATGTCGCCGTACAGATTCGGCATGACCAGCACGTCGAACTTTTCCGGCGTCATCACCAGGTGCATGCAGGCGGCATCCACGATCGTCTCGTCATACGCGATCGTCGGGTAGTCGCGGGCGGACGTGCGCGCGCACTCGAGGAACAACCCGTCGCTGAGCTTCATGATGTTCGCCTTGTGAATGGCGGTGACTTTCTTCCGGCCGTGCCGGACCGCGTAGTCGAAGGCGAACCGCGCGATGCGCGTCGAGGCACGCTCGGTGATGATTTTCAGGCTCTCGACCACGCCCGGGATCACCTCGTGCTCGAGACCCGCGTAGAGATCCTCGGTGTTCTCGCGCACGATCACGAGGTCCACGCCCTGGAATCGTCCGGCGATCCCCGGCAGGTTCCAGACCGGCCGGAGGTTCGCGTACAGATCGAGCGCCTTGCGGAGCCCGACGTTGACGCTGGTGAAGCCTTCACCGATCGGCGTGGTCACCGGGCCCTTCAACGCGATTCTGGTGCGCCGGATCGATGCAATCAGCTCAGCGGGCAGGGCCTTGCCTGTTCGTTCGAAGGCGGGGAGTCCGGCCTCGTGCCGGTCCCACTCGAACGAGACGCCAGTGGCCGCAAGGATGCGAAGCACGGCGCCGGTGACTTCCGGACCGATGCCGTCTCCGGGGATGAGCGTGATGGTGTGAGTCATTCTCGCGCGTACCAGCCGAGGAGCACGAGGCCGAGCGCCACATTCACGGCCATCAGGGGGACCGATGTGCGCTCCAGGACGCCCGGGTACAACGCCATCGCGGCCATGGCGAAGGAGAGTCCCGCGCGCAGGACGAACGCGTGAGGGGGCGGCCCGATGAACTTCATGACGAACAGCGAAACAAAGACGATCGCACCGCAGGCCGCTGCGATCAGGTGAAAGTGGCTGGACGCGTCGCCGACAATGGTGTCCGTCAGCATGAGAGCCGCTCCGCCGAGCCAGATGACGAGCGCCGCCAGCGCGACGTAGCGAACCGCGAACATCGCGCTCATTATAATTGGCGGGGTATGTTCGGCGAGCTCGATAGGCTGGTCGATCGGGCGCTTCACGCGCTGGCGAGCGACGATCCCATTGCCCCCCCGCCGCTGAGGCTGCTCTTGCGCCGCTATGCGATGACGGGCCGCGCCGACCTCGAGGCCGTCCTGGGTCCGGCTTTGGCTCGCGCGCTTGACGCGAGCGCACGCGAGAGAGCGGACGCCGAGCGATCGGCCTGGCTCGTGCTGTTCGTCCAGGCCGCTGCCATCTCCCGAGACGAGCGCGTGCGCGAGGCGGTCGCGGAGCTGGCGGCCGATGCCGTCAGCGAATGGTCTGTTGAAGCTCCTCGGCGAAGGGTGGATGCTGCGATGCGATCGATGGACGCCTGTTTCCAGGCCGCGGATCTGTTCTCGGGCGAGGAACGCGCAGAGAAGCTCATCGTCGAAGCGGTCGAGGCGCTCGAGCGAATCGTCGGCCCCCAGTACCGCCCCGGTGAGGGTGTCGGCCACATCATCGGCGATCCGGCCGGGATTCGAGGCCGCCTGCGAGATCAAGTGGCCACCGCATCGGCGCTTCTCGCCGCGCATGCATGGACAGGACGGCTGCCCTACTCGATGCTGGCGGAGGAGCTCATGCAGTTCGCCCGACGAAGCTGCTGGCCCGTCGAGCCCCGACCCTTGAACCCTGAGCCCGGACCCTTGAACGCTGAACGTTTTGTTTCCTCCTGCGAAGCCGTCAGCGTCTTCTGTCGCCTCGCGGCGCTCCACGCGAATCGGGACTATCGGGACTCGGCCGTGATCGCCGAGGATCTCGACTACGCATCCGAGGCCGAGGCTGTGCTGCGGTCGCTCTCTGGCGCGTCCCGCACGCACGACATAGCGGTTGCGGCCGAATACGGCCTCGCGCTCTGCGACTTTTTGAGTCTGGGAGAATGAGCCAGATTACAGATGAATCTGTACTTGTAGCGCAGGACTTTGGTCCTGCAGCACGGCAGACCTAAAGGTCCGCGCTACGACCACACGGCCGACCGAAAGGTCCGCGCTACGACCACACGGCAGACCGAAAGGTCCGCGCTACGACCACACGGCAGACCTAAAAGGTCCGCGCTACGACCACACGGCAGACCTAAAAGGTCCGCGCTACGACCACACGGCAGACCGAACGGTCCGCGCTACGACCACACGGCAGACCTAAAGGTCCGCGCTACGACCACACGGCAGACCTAAAGGTCCGCGCTACGACCACACGGCAGACCTAAAAGGTCCGCGCTACGACCACACGCAGACCTAAAGGTCCGCGTAACGAGTGCCGGCGTAGCGTCGTACTCGTAGCGCAGGACTTCAGTCCTGCAACCCGTCGGACAGATTTCAGACTGCTCCCAATCTGCAATAGAATCTGCAGTCTGAAATCTGCCATCTGCAATTTCAGAATTCATTGTCGGAGGGTTGGTTGGATCGCGCTTCACTGATACCAGGACTGCAAAACATCGCGACGCGGCTCCGGATCGACTCGATCAGAGCGACCTTCGAAGCCGGCAGCGGACACCCGACGAGCTGCTGCTCGGCCGCCGATCTCGTGTCGGCGCTGTTTTTTGCCGAGATGCGTTTCGATCCAAAGGATCCGAAGCACCCGCTGAGCGATCGATTCATCCTCTCGAAAGGGCACGCGGCGCCACTCCTCTACGCCGCCTGGGCGGAGGCCGGCGCGTTCGACCGCTCGGAACTCTTGACGCTGCGGCAGATCGGATCCGATCTCGAGGGGCATCCCACCCCACGCCTGCCGTTTGTGGACGTCGCCACCGGATCGCTCGGACAGGGGATCTGTGCCGCGATCGGCACAGCGCTGAACGCCCGCCGCATCCACTCCGACTATCGAACATACTGCCTGATCGGCGATGGTGAAACCGCCGAGGGATCGGTCTGGGAAGCGGCGAACTCGGCATCGATGGCCGGCCTGGACAATCTCTGCGGCATCACCGACGTGAACGCGCTCGGGCAAAGCCGCCCGACGATGTGGCAGCACGAGATGGAGCAGTTCGCGGTCCGTTGGCGCGCCTTCGGCTGGCATGCCATCGTGATCGACGGCCACGACCTGAACGCGATCCTCGACGCGTACGCGGAGGCCCGCGCGACGCGCGGGCGGCCGACCATGATTCTGGCCCGGACGATCAAGGGCAAAGGCGTCTCGTTCACCGAGGGCAACGAGGGCTGGCACGGCAGGCCCCTCAAGAAAGGGGAGGAGCTCGATCGCGCGCTCGCGGAGCTCCAGAAACAGTTCGTTCCGGCGCCGGTGAGCATCAATCTCCCGCAGCAGATCACCAGACCGCCCGCGCGTCCCGAACCGCCGCCCGCGCCCGAGGCTGTCGCGCCGCCGTCCTACAAGACAGGGGATCAGGTCGCGACGCGCGAAGCGTACGGCACCGCCATCGTCAAGCTCGGCGAGGTGGATCCCATCGTCGTCGCCCTGGACGCAGACGTCAAGAACTCGACGTTCAGCGAGAAGTTCGAGAAAGCCTTTCCCGATCGCTTCTACCAGAACTTCATCGCCGAGCAGGTGATGATCGGCGCCGCGATGGGCCTGGCTGCCAGAGGCGCGATACCTTTTGCGTCGACGTTTGCCTGCTTTCTCACGCGCGCTGCCGACTTCGTCCGGATGGCCGCGATCAGCAACGTCGGGATCAAGATGGCGGGCTCGCACGCGGGTGTCTCGATCGGCGAGGACGGGCCGTCGCAGATGGCGCTCGAGGATCTGGCGATGTGCCGCGCGCAGCCGAACATCGCCGTGCTCTATCCGTGCGACGCGGTGAGCACCGAACGGCTCGTCGCGCTCGCCGCCTATCACCCGGGTCCCGTCTACATCCGCACCAGCCGCCCGAAGACGCCGGTGATCTATTCGGTTGATGACGTGTTCACCATCGGCGGACTGAAAGTCCTGCGCGAGAGTCCCAAGGACGTGGCGACCGTGGTCGCCGCCGGGGTGACGGTGTTCGAGGCGCTCAAGGCGTACGATCAGCTCAAAGCCGCCGGCTCGGCGATTCGGGTGATCGATCTCTACTCGGTCGCCCCTGTCGACGAGCAGGCGCTCGTCGCCGCCGGCAAGGCGACCGGCGGCCGCATCATCACGGTCGAAGATCACTACGCGGCGGGCGGAATCGGGGACGGCGTGGCTCAGGCGGTCAGCCAGACCGACATCCAGGTCCATCGCATGGCCGTACGTGAGATTCCTCGAAGCGGCAAGCCCGAGGAGCTCCTGGATCGGTTCGGCATCTCCGCGAAGCACATCGTCGACGCGGTACGGGCGGTGGCAGGCAGGAGACCAGTCGGCGCGCACTGAAACCGGGGTACGCCGCGCCCAGCTGGACCGTCACGTTGAAATGACACGCACAGTCGGAAGCCCAGGACAGCCGGAAAGCTCTTGACGATCCGCCGATTTAGCGGGAAGCTCGGTACGCGATCCGACTGCCCGCCTTCGCGTGACTGCGCGATGGCGGGTCACGCCGAATTGAAGACGGCGGCGGAAAGCCGGACACGACCACACTGGACACGACCACAAGAGACTCGGAGGGCTGCCACATGGCGACATCGAAGGGACGTTCACTCGATCGTCGCCGATTCCTGAAGAGCGCAGCCATCGGCGCGGCCGCCGGTGCGACGGCACTGGTCACAACCATTCCAGACACTGACGCGCAGGCCCCTGCGGCGGCAGCGCCTGCATCGGCCGGCCAGCGCGGGGCCGGCGCACGCGGCGGGGCCGGCGCTCCTGTCGCCGATCCAACGCCGCAGCAGCTCGCCAGAGAAACCGGCGCGGCCACGCCTCCCGCGATCCCGCCTCGAACGGTCGTGCGCCCCGGATCGGATCTGATCGTCGACGCGCTCAAGTCGGTCGGCATCGAGTTCGTCATGGCGAATCCCGGCTCGAGCTTCGAGGGGATGCAGGAATCGATCATCAACCACGGCAGGAACGACATCGAGTTCATCACGGCGCTCCATGAGGAATCCGCTGTCGCGGCGGCTCATGGCTACGCGAAAGCTGAAGGGAAGCCGATGGCGACGCTGCTGCACGGGGTCATCGGCGTGCAGCATGCGGCCATGGCGATCTACAACGCGTACGTGGACAGGGCGCCGATCGTGATGATCGCCGGCCTCGACTACGACGGCCCGGTTGCCGCTCACAACGCGACCGACATGGGTGCCATCGTCCGTGGCTTCACGAAGTGGGACGCTCAGCCGAGGACGTTGACCGACGCCATCAGCGCCATTCAGCGCGCCTACCAGGTGGCGATCACGCCGCCGACGGCGCCGGTCCTGGTGACGCTGACAGGCGAGATTCAGAAGGAAGAGACGGCTGGCCGCACGATCAACGTGCCGCCGTTCAGACCGCCGCAGATGCTCGCTGCCGACTACCTCGCCACCAAGCGGATCGCGAAGGCCCTTGTCGATGCGCAGAATCCGAGAGTCAACGTCGGCCGTCTGCGGACACCGGCGGGTGTGAGACTCGCGATCGAGCTCGTGGAGCTGCTGGGCGCACAGGCAGGAAGCAGCGCAACCAGCGGCCCGATGAGCTTCCCGATGTCGCATCCCATGCGCGGAAACGGCGTCGCCGGTGTCCCGGTTGATTTCACGCTCGGCCTGGAAACCGGCGCGGCCGGTGGAGGCGGACGCGGACGCGGTGTTGCTGCGCCTGCAGGCCGCGGCGGCGCGCGCGGAACCGGTGGAGGCGCGGCCACCGCTTCCGCTCCGGCGGCGGGCGCATTCGCGTCGGCCACCATCCAGGGCCCTGGCCTGCTCGCGACGAACTTCAACATCGGCGGTCGCGGGGGCGGCCCCAACACGCCGAATGCTCTGGTGATCGAGGCCGACGCCGAAACCAGCCTGCCCGGCATCATCGAGGAGGTGAAGTCCCTCCTCGCGGTCGACAAGAAACGGCTCATCGCGGATCGAGCCAGAAAGAACGAAGAAGCGCACGCGGCACAACGCGCCGAGGAATGGGCTCAGTCGATCGAGCAGGCGCGGCGCGGGTGGGACGGCAGCCCGGTCAGCCTCGGCCGGCTCCATGCCGAGCTCTGGCCGTTCATCAAGAACGAGGACGTGTGCCTCTCGGGACCGAACGGCTTTACCGGTGGTCACTCGACCCGCTTGTTCAACATGGACAAGCCGTACAGCTACCTCGGAAGTCAGGGCGCAGGCGGCATGGGCTATGGCGCTCCGGCGACCGTGGGGGCTGGACTCGCCGCGAAGAAGGCCGGCAACGGCCGCATCGTCGTCAACATCCAGACCGACGGCGACCTCAACTACGCGCCGGGCGTGTTATGGACGATGGCGCATCACAGGCTGCCGGTGCTGACGGTGATGCACAACAACCGAGCGTGGCATCAGGAGCTGATGTATATGCAGTTCATGGCCGGTGTCAGAAATCGCGGCACCGACCGGATGAGCATCGGCACCACTCTGAAGGATCCCAACATCGACTACGCGAAGATGGCGCAGGCCTACGGCATGTACGCCGAAGGCCCGATCACCGATCCGAAGGATCTCGCCGGCGCCTACAAGCGCGCGATGGATCGGGTGAAACGCGGCGAGCCGGCCCTGGTCGATGTCGTGACGCAACCACGTTGAAGAATCTCAGGATGTAAGAATGGAAGGATGTAAGAGAGCTAGAAGGAAGAAGTGAGAAGGAAGAAAAACGCGGGGATCGTCGGAGTGGGGATTGCGCTGATTGTTCAGGTCTCGACGGTCTCGACACTCTCGACGTTCCCGACACTCTCGACGTTCTCGACATTGTTCGCAGGCACCGACGCCCAGGCACCAGCCGGCGGCCAGGCCCCTGCCGCCGGTGGAGCGCGAGGCGGCGCCCTTGCTCCAGGGAACGCGAGCAACGGCAAAGCGCTCTTTCTCGCGCACCAGTGCTTTGCCTGCCACGGTTACAACGGCGAGACCGGCACGCGGCTGCTGCAGGAAGACGGCACGTTCATCCCGCGACTGTTGACGGTGAACGGTTTCATCACCTACATCCGCGCGCCGCGTCCCGACCAGGCGCCGCCGATTGGATCCACGCTATCGATGCCCAACTACGGCGTGACCAGCCTGCCGAATCAACAAGCCGCCGACCTGTTCGCATACATCAGGACCTTCAAGCCGACTCAGCCCGCACTCGAGGACATCCCTCTGCTGAGCCAGATGATCAAAGAAGGCGGGAAGCTGAAGAAATAGGCCTTACGGTGGTCAACCCTTTGCGCGGCTCTCCGGGGGTGACCGCGGTCGGGCTGACGTCGAACGTGCCGTTCAACGGCAACGTCGGCTCCGGCTCCTATTCCATCGTGGGCTATACGCAGCCGCAGGGTGAGGCGCAACCCCATGGCCGGCAGGAGGTTGTTGGCAGCCAGATCCGAAAGGATTCGAGACGGAAGTCGGTCATCCGGTTCCGCAAGCCCTTCACCGGGCCAAAACCGCCGTTGGCCGGAAAACCCTCCCGCCCGCACGCCCCCGTGCAAAGATCCAACGCCAGATCATGTTGGACATCAAACGCTTGCGGAAGTCGTTCGGTTCGCTGATCGCCGTGGACGATGTCTCGTTCACGCTCGAGCGCGGGCAGCTGGTGGGCCTGCTCGGTCCAAACGGCGCCGGGAAGACGACCACGGTCTCCATAGCCGCCGGGTTGGTGACGCCAGATCGCGGCGATGTGCTGGTCGATGGCCACGCGCTGTCGGGCGATACTGATCCCGCGAAGCGGCGCATCGGGCTCGTACCGCAGGACCTCGCGCTCTACGACGAGCTCACCGCGCGCGCCAACCTGCGCTTCTTTGGCGCGCTGTACAGCCTGACGGGCCGGGCGCTCGATCACGCGATTGCCTCCGCCCTGGAGCTCGTCGGCCTCGCGGACCGCGCGCGCGATCTGGTCAAGACCTTCAGCGGCGGGATGAAGCGGCGCCTCAATCTGGCCGCGGGCCTCCTGCACGATCCCGACATCCTGCTGCTGGACGAACCGACGGTTGGCGTCGATCCCCAGAGCCGCAACGCCATTTTCGAAAACCTCGAACTGCTGAAGAGCCGCGGCAAGGCCCTGCTGTACACGACGCACTACATGGAAGAAGTCGAGCGTCTCGCCGACCGCATTGTCGTCATGGATCACGGCAGGGTGATCGCGGAAGACACGCTCGACGGCTTGCAGTCTCGCGTGGCTGAGGTGGCCGGCGGGCACGCGACCCTCGAAACCGTGTTTCTCACGCTGACCGGAAGGAGCCTGCGCGACTGATGGCCCCCCTACCCTCGACGCTCGTCCCGCTCGTCGCGATGATCCGCAAGGACCTCCAGCTGTTTTTCAGCGACCGCCGATCGGTCATTGTCAGCTTCGTCGTGCCGATCGCCATCGCGTCGTTCTTCGGGATGGTGTTTTCCGGAGCCGGCGCGGACACCGAACCGGCGCGGATTGACGTCGCGATCGTCGACGAGGACATGAGCGCGATTTCGACAGCCGTGGTCGCCGGGGCGCGGGCCGACAAGAGCCTGGCCGTCACGATGCCGTCGGAGGACGCTGCGCGCGCCGACGTGAGGCAAGGCAAAACGGCTGTGGCCGTCATCATTCCCAAGGGTTTCGGGGAAGCTGCGGCGAACGCGTTCTTTGGCGACGTGGAAAAACCCGAGCTCGGCCTGCTTCACGATCCCTCGCGCAGCGCCGAGCTCGCGATGGTCCGGGGGATCCTCACGCAGCACGTCATGGAGACCGTGAGCAGCGAGGTGTTCGGTGGAGGGCAGCAGGGCCGGCAGCTCATCGAGCGCGCGCTGCCACGGATTCAGTCGTCGGACGCGCCCGAGGACGAGAAGCGCCGGCTCGTTGAGATGCTGACGTCGATTCAGAAGTTCTACAACGAGCAACCGGCGGCCGGCGCAGCCGAGCCCCCGGGACGTCGAGGCATCACCCTGCCGTACACCGTGCGAGAAGAGGCGATGACCGGCGCGAACGTGGCCTATAACGGGTACGCGCATTCCTTTGCCGGAATGGCCATTCAGTTCCTGCTCTTCGCGATGGCGAACATCGGCATCGAAATGCTGCTCGAACGTCAGCGCGGGCTGTGGGCGCGTCTGCGCAGCGCGCCCGTCTCGAAGCTGATGCTGCTGTCGGGCAAGGCTGCCAGCGGAGCGATCATCTCCCTGATGATTCTGCTCGTCTCGTTCGGGTTTGCCATGGTCGTGTTCAACGTCCGGATTCAGGGCAGCGTGCCCGGCTTCCTCGGCATCTCCGTGGCGTGCGCGTTGATGGCGTCGACCTTCGGGCTGCTGGTCGCCGCACTCGGCAACTCCCCCGCGACGGCGCGCGGCGTGACCACCCTCACCGTGCTGATGATGGTGATGCTTGGCGGCGCGTGGGTGCCCACCTTCATTTTCCCTGCCTGGCTCCAGGAGGTCACGAAGATCGTGCCGGTGCGCTGGGCCGTCGACGGGCTGGACGCCATGACCTGGCGAGGCGTCGGGTTGAACGGTGCCCTCCTGCCGATGGTGGTCCTGATGGGGTTCGCCGCGGCCTTCGCGACGATCGCCGCGGCGCGCTTCAAGTGGGAAGAAGCGTAGCGTCGATCGCCCGTTCATCACGAAGGACGAGAACACGAAGGAGCTTCAATGGTTTCGTCGTGATCGTCGTCTCTTCGTGATGAGCAAACGGTGACAAGGTGGCTGGCCTTGGCGTAGCGCTGGTCGCTGCTATTGCGGTGGTGGCGGCGGCCGGCGATTGTCAGGTCGTGGCGGCAGCTCGTTCGCTTTCGCCCGCTGTTCGGGCGTGAGCATCTGGAAGACCTCCAGCCGGACCCGCGCGCGGGTCACCGCAAGGTCTGCTTCAACCGCTGCCGTATCGGCGCTTCTCGCGCGAATGGCTCCTTCATCGAAAACATCAGCCATGACGGCCAGCTCGAGCGCCTGACGCGCGGCAAAGGACCGATCATTCAGCGCCTGCAGTTCTGCGTCGTGCGACTGCACCACGGCCCTGACCTGTTCGCGCTGAGAGTCGCTCAACCCGAGACGTTCCAACGCAAGCGGCCCGAGGATCCCGCCAGGCCCCATGGGTCCGCCCCGTCCGGGTCCACCGGGTCCACCGGGTCCACTTGGTCCACGGGGACCGCCGAAACGCCCCCCAGGCCCTGCGGGACCGCCGCGTCCCCCGGGGCTTCCCGGTCCACCGGGCCCGGCTCGCCTGCCCGATCCCGGGTCCTGGCTGCTATTCTGAGCATCGGCGTAGACGCTTGCAGCCGTGACCGTCAGAGCGACAGCCATTGCCGCGGCGCCGACTCCGAGACCGAAACGTCGTATGGTTCTGGTCATGTTCTCCTCCTTGGGAGCCGATCGCAATCGAGCGACCGGGTGCCTGTTCTGGTTTGATTGGACCAGCTGCTTGTGTCGAAGTGGTGGTCAGCCGGTGAAAAAACAATGACGGGCTCCGCTCCTCGTATCCTGATTGTCGAAGACGAGCCGCACATCAGGGAGCTCGTGTGCCTCCATTTGAGTCACGAAGGCTACGCGTGCGACGGGGTGGGCGACGGACAACAAGCCTTGACGCTCGCCGAGTCCGAACGGTTCGATCTGCTCGTCCTCGATGTGATGATTCCTGGCCTCGATGGCCTGTCGCTCTGCCGTGCGGTCCGCAACGGCCAGATGAACCGCGACGTCCCGATCCTCATGCTCACGGCGCGGCGGGATGAAGCCGACAAGGTCGTGGGACTCGAGAGCGGCGCGGACGACTATCTGACCAAACCATTCGGTGTCCGTGAACTGGTCGCGCGCGCCCGAGCGCTTCTGCGACGGCCGCGGCAGGCGGCTGGCACGGTGGTGACGGACGCCGCAAAAGCGGACGATGGCGTCGTGCGGATTCAGGGGATCGAAATCGATGTGCCGAAGCGACGGGTGAGCGTCGATGGCCGCGACATCGAGCTGACCGATCAGGAGTTCCGCCTGCTGCACCTGCTTGCGACCCACGCCGGAATCGTCTTCAGCCGGGAGGCGCTGCTCGGGAAGATCTGGCGCGGCGACACGTTCGTGACCGTGCGCAGCGTCGACACGCTCGTCAAACGCCTCCGCCGTCGCGTTGAGCTCGACCCGGCGAACCCGCGGTATCTCCTGACGGTGTGGGGGGTCGGATACAAGTTCACTGACGTCTGACCGTCGATCTGTTCGTGGGTCCTTGGTCCTTTGTTCGGAGTCCTTCGTCTGTCGCTTGGTGGACGAAGAAGTGCGAGAGCCGGTGATGCGCGGCTATGAGACCGCGCGGCAGATCATCGCGCACAACCGCGGCTCGGTCTCGGCCATGGCCGAAGAGCTGCTGATCGTCGAATCTCTCGATGCCGAAGGGATCAAGGCCGACATGGCCGCGACCGCCGCCTGACACTTTCGGGTACTGAGCGATCCGGAGTCTCCTATACTGAGTTG
>JAHFUL010000114.1 GCA_023265155.1 Acidobacteriota bacterium | reverse complement strand
CGACGCCGGCGGTTCGGCGGCGCATTCCCGTGCGCACGTTTGCCGATTGGCACGAGCCGGCGCCGGGATTCTTCGAAGTCGACTTCGTCGTGCACTGTGGCGAGAGCATGGCCGGCAGTTTCGCTTCCACACTGGTGCTCACAGATATTGCGAGCGGGTGGACCGAATGCGTCGCGGTGCTTGTGCGCGAGGCCAGTCTGGTAGTCGACGCGCTCGATCGGCTGCGGGGGGCGCTGCCTTTCCCGCTGCGGGGCATCGATACGGACAACGGCAGCGAGTTTGTGAACGAGCCGCTGATCACGTTTTGTACCGACCACGCGATCGAGTTCACGCGATCCCGGCCCTATCGCAAAAACGATCACGCGTGGGCCGAGCAGAAGAACGGTTCGGTCGTCCGCCGGCTGGTCGGCTACGGACGGCTGGAGGGTCTGGCGGCGGGTGAGGCACTCGCCCGCCTGTATTCGGCGTCGCGTTTGTTCGTGAACTTCTTCCAGCCGTCGTTCAAGCTCGCCGAAAAGACACGGGTCGGGGCCCACGTCCACAAGCGATACCACGCCCCCGAAACACCCTGTGCGCGGCTGCTGGCGTCGGCGGAGATCGCGGACTCGATGAAAGATCGGCTGAGGGCCGTGCTCGTCACGCTCGATCCGCTCCGGCTCCTCGATGAGATTCGCACCGTACAACATCACCTCGCCGGGCTCGCCGCCGACGACCGCGTCCACGTGCTTCCCCATCGCGATGCCGATCTCGATCGCTTCCTCAAGAGTCTCGGGAATGCCTGGAGAGACGGCGAGGTCCGCCCGACGCACCGCGCGGGGCCGAAGCCGCCGCGACACTGGCGAACTCGGAAGGATCCCTTCGAGGTCGTCTGGCCGCGGGTGGTGGCGTGGCTGGAGTGCGAACCAGATCGAACGGCCAAGGAGCTGTTCAACCGCCTGCGAAACGAGGATCCCACCGCCTTCACCGCGGGCCAAGTACGGACGCTCCAGCGGAAAGTAAAGGAATGGCGCCGACTCGCGGCTCGACGGCTCGTGTTTGCAGAACCCCTGAAAGAAATGGCGACACCGGGGGTGGCGTCATGAGCGTCACGATGCAGCGATCACGGAGCGGCGGGGACCGGCGTGCGTCACAAATCGGGGGGACCCAAAGGTCGTCCGAGGCGACGATCGTTGTTCCTGTGGCATCCTCGTCGGTCGTTTTTCGAGGGGACGGGCTCGCCACCCCGCGCTCGGGCGCTACGCGCCCTCCCGCAGGGCCCCGTCGAGCCCGCCCCCTCGAAGACGCAATCCCGACATCCTCACCCTGATAGCCGGGGCCAGTAGACCTGAGCCATTCTTCACACGCGGCTGGTACGAACCCAATGAGGCAGTCGGGTAACATTCTCAACTGAGGCAACACGACCGGCAAAAGTAGTTGACGTCGATCAGGTGTGAATCGAATCGACGCCGGGAATGCCGCCCGCACCTGAGCAATCGTCACGTCATGCGCAAGCCTCGCGTACCGCGGGTAAAGCGGGTTCGCGCGGCTTAGACATCCCCATACATTCGCTCCGGCGGGAAACGCAAAGTCCGGTGGAAGGATGCCCACGACCTCCATCTGGCGATTCGCCTGCGCGCCCGGCAGCGTCATCACTCTTCCGATAATCGCCGGATCACCCCTGAACCGTCCTTGCCACAAGGCGTATCCAAGCATGACCGGCGACGACGCCCAGACTTCGTAGTCATCGTCGGACAGAAGGCGCCCGGCGAAGGGTTTGACGCCAAGGAGGCCGAAGAGATTGGGGGTGACAGCGGCGGGATGCAGGCCGAATGGGCCGTCACCGTCCTCCGCACCATCTTCAATCAGGAGGGAGCTGTGTTCACTTGCCCAGTCCGAAAAGAGCGGCGTGGTTTGGAGTTGCCCAGACACCGATCCAGCTTCGGCACTTGGAAGATCCAACACTCCGTCAATTGCGACGAGTTGATCCGGGTCGAGGTACGGAAGGGGTTTGAACAGGACACCGTCGAAAATGGCGAAGGGCGACGCGCTGGCCGCAATCGTCAGGACAATCGTGAACGTCACCGCGCAGAACAACGCCGGTTGTCGTGCCGCTGTCCGACAACCAATCCTCAAGTCCTGCAAAAGATCGTCAACCCAAGCGGTCATAACCGGAGCCTTCCTACGTCGTCACCTTAGGTTCAGAGCTGGGGATTCACCTTGATGTGATTACCTGGAATTTAGATCAATCGTCCATTCCGAGCTACGGAAATTGCCAGAGACGGGAATGGGGTTCCAAATGGGTCTCGCCAGGCGTCTACTCCAATAGTAGTTGGGCGCCTGGGATTCACCGACGCCTGGAACTGTGCCGTCGGATCCAATCGGCGAGCGCTTCTTCTGAGACAGAGCCATCGGCCAGGGACAGGATTTCGGCGACGACCTCGGCGTCTGTGGCCGAAAGGTCGTGACCGTTGATTCCAAGAAACGTCACGAGAGCCAGGAACCCGATGCGCTTGTTGCCGTCGCGGTACGGATGGTTTTTCACAAGGCCGAACGCGTAGGCGGCGGCAAGCATCGGCAGGTCTGTACTATCGGCGTAATGCCACTTCTGTTCCGGTCGAGCGAGGGCAGATTCGAGAACGTTCTCGTCCCGCATCCCGGGCAACCCGCCGTGCTCACGCAATTGGTCGTTGTGGATGGCATCGACGACGACTCGGCTGAGCCACTTGGGTTCGCGACGGCGCTTGGCCACTGGCTACTTCGCCAATTCTCGCAGCGCGTTCCGATACTTCTTCGCAGCCTTGGCGGCCACTCGCAAGGCACGTTCGGCTTCAGGATCGTAAGGCGTCAGCAGAATCCCGCGGTCTGTTTCGACCGCCAGAACGCGGTCACCGGCTTCGAGGCGGAAGCGGTCGGCCATGTCCTTTGGGAGGGTGGCGCTCACGGAGCCGCCTGCCTGGCGAAGGGTCACTTCCTTGGTCATGTCGGCAGCGTAGCATATTAGTGCTACGGCAGCCTAACAGCCGACGGCGGCCGGTGCCATGATGAGCCGTCGCGGCTGAAACGCGGCCGCTGACTGAACGCCGAAATGACACTGAGATGTTTTCTGCTCACTGGTCGTCATCACGTTCCGGCCACATTCGTCGATCCAGTTGCTGCACGACCCGGCGCATGAGAGGATCAAGACATGGAGTCCAGCACGCTCTCGCAGCTTCTGAAGCTTCCGGCCGATGATCGGGCCGAACTCGCGATGGCTCTCTG
>JAHFUL010000087.1 GCA_023265155.1 Acidobacteriota bacterium | reverse complement strand
TTCCGATCGGCAATCGGATCGAGGCCGGTCGTATCGGGGCACAAGTCGGCGCCATAGGTGTGTCCCGCATTGGCTTTCCCCGGGACCGTCGTGTCGTACTCCTTGATCAGGATCGAGTCGATCGGTCCATAGCGGGCCTTTGGTCTGTCCAGCCATTCGAAGCCGACCATGGCTTCGTCGTAATACAGGTTTCCGCGGAGGAATCGTGACGGGCGCGTTGCCGGGCACATCAGCTGACCCAGCGTGGGAACCGATCCGTTGTGCAGGTACGGCGCCTGGGCCCAGATGCCGTGCAGCATATCCGCCTTGTAGCCGTTGGTGCCCTCCGCCACGCGCCGGGGCGTGTCGCGGAAGTACTCGTCGAGCCGCGCCTGCCAGTCACCCTTCGGCATGCACCAATCGGCGCCGGGTTGTCCCTGATGGTTCAGACCGTAGATGGTGCAGGCTTCCATCACCAGCGCGGCCAGTCCGTAGCGGGACACGCTGGTGTTCACCATCGTGCGATTCGGATCGACGCCGAGTGTCGAGGCCGGGTAGATCGTCTGGTTGCGCGGAGTGTGGCACGTGGCGCACGTCGATTTGAACAGCGCCTTGCCCTCACGCGCCCGCGTCAGGTCGACGCTGGCGAAGGGATACGGGGGCGGCGGCAGGTTGTCGATGAAGGGGTTCAGCGGCTCATGGATTCGCACATTGACCATGCGCGGGTCGCCCGTCGCGGAGGCGCCCGAGGCCAAGGTTCGCGACGAGGCGCCCTGATTGCCGTCCCAGTTGGCGTGGTAACGCTCGGTCGCCCAGTTGACGCTCTTGACGTCGATTGGCGCCGGGACCGGCGGGGCCCAGGCGGAAATGTTCTTGAAGATCCGGTCGCCGGCGGTCTTGGCGTCTGTGATTCGATCGGTCATACCCGGAACGTCGACGGGCAGGCCGTTCGCCTTCGAGAATCCGGCGAAGAACGGGCTGTCCGGATTGTCGCGACGCACGAATTCCAGAAAGCTGTTGTCTTTACGACGTGTATGGATCGCGACCAGACCCGAGGCGATGCCAAAAGCATCCATCTGGCCGGGACGGTCCCCGAAGACGTCGGGGAGCGGTCGCTTGTACGCATTGTTCCTGCCCACGACCTGGTAGATGAAATGCGTCTTCACGCCCACCGCGATGAGATCCTGCATGACGCTCGGGAACTCGTCGGCCACCGCCAGGGTCTGAATCTTTCCGCGGGCGATTTCGGCTGGAGACGAACCGTACAGCGTTTCCGGCCGCTGACGCGCCTTGTCCAGCATCTCCGTGTACAAGGCTCGGACGGCGCTCGTATTGGGCTTGATGTTGGCCGGGTTCACAGGAGTTGTGGACGCGGGGTCGAAGCCCGACTCGACGAGCGCCGCACTGGTGAGCATCAGCAGCTTCGAGTAGTACTGCGCTTCGATCTCAGTGTTGGGCATGCCGGGAAGGAACTTCATCTTCCCTGACACCATCACGCGGCCGACATGGCAGGCCGCGCACGAAAAGAACACACGATCCATCGTGCCCGGGCTCCCGAAACCCGGCCGGTCGGCCTCCCAGTTCTCCTCCTTGTCTGCGGTTCGCACCTTGGCGAGGAGCAGGCTTGTGTTCTGAAAGACGCGTTTCGCCAGCAGCCGTGCATCGTCGGCTGTCCGCTCAGCGGCGGACAGCGGCTCGAACGATTGCGGGTTCTCGAACGCGAATCCGAACGGCAGCGGCGAGTGACGTTCGCTTGCCGGGAGCGCAACACCGTCGACGTAGTCGGACGGGTTGGGCCCGACGCCGAGGTGATCGAGCGTCCATTGGGTTGCAGGCGTTCCCGATCCCACCGGCATGATCGCCTCGCGCTTCCAGATTCGGGCGATGGCGCGGAGCGTCGGGTTCTCATGGTTGGGATCGAGATCGAGAATCGTCTTGAAGAGCACGTACGGCACACCGTTGAATCCGACCGGGTTGTCGCGGAACCAGTTCCAGGCCAGCCGCGGATTCTGGCCGCTGCGGAAACCGTACTTTTCGGCGCGGACCGGATCGGCGTCGTCCAGATATCCCGCGATGGCCCGCTCGCGCTTCGCGATCTCCGCCGCCCAGTCGGTCACGACCTGTCCGTCGACCCACGACATGATCTGCTCGCTCGTGTCGTCCTTCAGGGGGCCCACGACCCCTCCGCTGGCCCTTTCCGCGGCGGCCGCGTACTCACGCGTTTCAGTCGCCGGGCCGCGGCTGCACGCGCCCAGAGCGACAGCAGCCAGAGCGATGCAAGAGAGCTCGAGATTCCTGTAGATCGACATTCAATCACCTCGAAAAAAGTCTCGTGTCGTGCCCGAGTCCGCAAACCGGAGGGAGAACGTGGTCGTGTATAGGTTCTGGTCGTCGAGCTGCAGGCGGCCGAAGCGCCGCTCAAACGGGAACGACGACTCGCCTGCTCGGGGCTCGGGGCGCCTCAGGTCCTGCAGTCCCAGCAGGGCAATCATCGACTCGACGATGATAACGGGTGACACGTACTGCCCGAGGCAGGTATGCCGGCTCCATCCATAGTGCAGGTAGTGTTCGCGCGGCCGGTCCAGGATGAAGGCGTCTGGTTCGGGCACGTCCTGCATCGCCGACCCGTGAGAGACGAAGACGAGGGTACCCGCGGCCATCGGCCGGCTGCCCGCAACCTGTGAGCCGTCTCGCGCGCATTTGCGGAGCAGGACTTCGCCTTGCGGCTGCACTCGCAACGCTTCCAGAAAATACTTGTACAGCGCGGCTCGACTCTCTCTCACGTTCGTGCCGCGCAACACATTGAGGGCCAGCTCGGTGGCCTCGGAAAAGCTGCCGTACCGATAGTCGCCCGGGCCCGTCGTTCGATACTCGCCTTCCTGGAGCCGAATGAGCGAATCGATGACTCGGCACGTCGCCTCTTCCTGACCCGCAACGGCGCCGACGATGGTGCCCATCACGTTCTCGGCGATGCGCAGATCGCTGACGAGCCGGGGATCCAGGTCTGCCGGCCGCGCCACGCTCGGTGCGGAACGGCCCAGCTGAAAGTGCAGGAGCCGCGTCAGCATCGTGTCGTCCACGGACTGGCCGTCCAGGACATGCTGACGCTGGATACCGATCTCACGCAGAAGATACGCCAGGAGCTGGCGGCACGCGCGCAGCCCCTGAGCCTGCACCACCGGATCCTTCTGCACGTTGTTGAAGAAATGCTGAAATGCCGCTTTGATCCACACGTACATCTCGCGCTCGTCGGGAATGACTCCGTCCTCCTTCTTCAGCGCCGTTTCCGGCTGCCCGTCGATCGGCGTCCCGTAGTACTCCAGCATCTCCGGGGTCAGCTCAAAGGATCCACGCTCGGCGGCGACCGGCACGCCGAGGTATCGATGGCCGAGCGTGACGGGCACATAGCGAGCGACAGTCTGGACGACATCGATCGTCGAGGTGCCGGCCGTCCGTGCGGCCGCCACCGCGGCCCCAACGCGCCGAACGCAGTCCTGGTGAATGACATCGGTGATCGTGTCGGCGTCCTGCCGGTTGCACACGGTCGACAGCAGTCGCTTGTCCGGCTCGTAGACCGAGTTTTCGTCAGTGCTCAAAATGAAGGTGCTGAAACCGCCGTTGTGGAGCGGCGACATGACCTTCATCATCTCGACACCGTAAGGCTCCACCGTGAACTCCTGGTTGCGCTCGAACACCTCGCGGGCGGCGGCGCCGTCGACGACGAGCACAGGACCGAATGGTGGTTGAAAGAGCTTCGCCTTCCTCCGGATCTCCTCCAGCGCGGGATACGGCTTGAACTTCAGAAAGAAACCGATCACGGCACCGATCGCGCGGCCCTGACGGAATGCCTCCACCTTGAGGGACTGGAGCTCCTGGGTTTCCGCCTCGGTGGGTTGGGCGAGGCGCATTTTGGCCGCCAGTTCCTGGAGCCGCGCTGTCGCAACGGGGTTGTCGGCCGTCACGCGATCGATGGTGTCGAAGAAGGATCGCAACGCGTTCGCGAAATCGCGCGTGAGGAAGCCGAGATCCGGCGCGGCCGGATCGGGCGCGCCGAGCGCCCGGGCCACGGGAGCTTCAATATTGTGGTCGATGGAGAGTCGCATAGCCGAATAGGTTATCCAACGGCGTCCCGCACGCAAGAGCATTTTTTAGGCCGGGTGCGCTCTGCAGGCGCGGCGCCGCGCGCTCGCCGGATTCTGAGCGATGGGTCGCGCCGCGTGCTGGTTCCGGCCTGTTTCGCAAGCACTATACTGACGGCGTGAATGCCAGGTCGTTGCTGAGTGAAATCGCGCGGGAGCTGCAGCGACTCCATCTCGATGTCGTCCTCATTGGGAACGCCGCAGCGGCGCTCCAGGGCGCGCCGGTGACCACGGTCGACTTCGACTTCCTGTTTCGGAAGACACCGAACAACCTTCGTAAGCTCAAGGATCTCGCCAGATCGCTCGGGGCCACGATCCTTCGACCGTACTACCCGGCATCGGACCTGTACCGCGTGGTCCGCGAAGACGATGGTCTCCAGCTCGATTTCATGGCGACGATTCACGGTCTCCGATCCTTCGCGGGCGTCCGAGCGCGCGCAGCGACGATCGAGATCGAGGGCACGCCGATCCTGGTGGCATCGCTCGCTGATATCATCAAGAGCAAGAAGGCGGCGCGGCGGCCGCGCGATCTGGCGGTGTTGGACATCCTGGAGAAGACGCGTGAAGAAGCCGATCGGACGAAAGGCAAGACTCGCCGCCGTGAAGCGCGAGAGTGAACGCGCGCTCCTCGATCTCATCCGCCGCCGACTCGCCATGCCGCCGGAGCGCCGGACACACTTCCTCCGCACGCGCGTCGCGTTTCGTGGCACGGCGCTCTAAGCGGAGCGCGCTCGCGAACCAACGGGGACATTTCAGGCCACCGTCCCCGACTGACGCAACGCGGCTACACGGGCCGCATCCATCCCGAGCCACTCCCCGAGGATCTCCTCGGTGTGCTGACCCACGTGGGCCGGCGGCCGCTGGATCTCCGCAACGGTTCGGCTGAAGCGGGGCGCCGGCGCCGGCTGAGTGATCCCCGCCACCTTCGTGAAGGTCCGCCGGGCGATGTTGTGGGGGTGGCGGATGGCCTCGGACATGGTCAGCACCGGGGCGAAGCACACGTCGGTGCCCTCCATGATCTCGCACCACTCGTCTCGGGTGCGGGTGCGGAAGATGTCTGCCAGCCGCTCCTTCATCTCACCCCAGCGCGCTCGGTCGTGCTGGTGGGGCAATTCCCCGCCTCGTGATTGGTAGTCCTGTTCCAGTCCGGTCAGCTCCAGCAGCTGCGCATAGAACTGCGGCTCGATCGAACCGATCGAGACGAACTCCCCGTCGGCACACGCATAGGTGTCATAGAAGTGGGCCCCGGTGTCGAGCATGTTGACCCCCCGCTCCTCGGTCCACATTCCCATCGCCGAGAGCGCCCACATCATCGTCATCAGGACAGCCGAGCCATCGACCATGGCGGCATCGACAACTTGTCCCATCCCCGAACGGTGCGCTTCCAGCAGGCCGCACACCACGCCGAAAGCCATCAACATGCCCCCGCCGCCGAAGTCGCCCACGAGGTTGATGGGCGGGGTCGGCTTGTCACCGGCGCGTCCCAGGTGACTCAGCACACCAGCCAGCGCGATGTAGTTGATGTCATGACCGGCGGTGGGCGCGTAGGGGCCGTCTTGACCCCAGCCTGTCATCCGTCCATAGACCAGCTTTGGATTCCGAGCGGCACACTCCACTGGCCCAAACCCCAGCCGCTCGGCCACACCGGGGCGGAACCCCTCGACGAGCGCATCGGCGTGCTCGACCAGATCCAACAAGAGGGCCAGGCCCTCGGGCGCCTTCAGATGAAGCGCCACCGAGCGGCGACCGCGAGCCAGGACGTCAGCGGGCGGAACGTTGGGATCGCCGATGTTGCCACCCGGGGCACGCGACGTCCGGTCCACACGGATCACATCCGCGCCCATGTCGGCCAGCATCATGGCCGCGAAGGGCCCCGGGCCGATTCCCGCCACCTCGATGATCCGCATTCCCTTGAGCGGGCCCATTGCAGATCGACATCATACTTGTGGCCGCCGTGAGCGGCTTCCCGACGGTCGGCGCTCGTGTCCGAGAACGCAGACTTTCCGTTCACGCGCGAGACCCGTCCCGGACGCGTGTCGCCAGGAGTTGAGAAGCTGAAGCGGCTCTCCCGGCTTCCACGGTCCCGGGCATATATCGATGCTGCGGACCGGAAGCCGGTGACTCGACCCAACCGCCTCACCCCATGGCCAGGATGACGAATTTCAAACCCGGAATATCGCGGAAGTCTTTCGCGTTGGAGGTGAGCAGGGTGAACTTGTGCTGCACGGCCTGCGCGGCCAGCCACAGATCCTGGACGCGGAAGTCAGGACCGCGGCCCGAGCGCGTGAGCTTGGCCGCAAGGATTCCAAACACTTCTGCCGTGTCGGCAGTGATGCGAAGGAGGGGCTTGCGGCGCATCCGTCGAAACATGGCGGTGGCGCGCTGCTTCTGTCTCGCCTCTGTCATCAGCTCGATCCCGAACCTGATGTCGGCAAGGTTGACCGGGGAGAGAAAGACCGGCGCCTGTTTTGTGATGGCCTGGATGTCTGCGGCGCTCAGTGTGCCCCGCTCGACGGCAATCCACAGGCCGGTGTCAATCAGGAAGCCCACGGATTTCGCAGCTTCTCGAGAGCTTCGCCCGTGTTTTCCCGTGCGCGGCGAACGGCTGCCGCCAGCGCGCTGGCCGTCCTGTCATCGAGCGTGCGGTACAGATCGCCGAGCACCTCGAGGGCGTTCTCTGCGCGCGATTCGGGTACCAGCCGGGCGATGGTCCGGCGGTGGCGTACCAGGATGACGTCCTCCTGATCTCGTGCCACGCGATCGAGGACGGCGCTGAAATGCCGCGCGACCTCGGTGACCGTGAGCGTTCTCATCGTCGCACGATATCAGAGCCTATCTGATTCGGCACACTGGCGACAAGTGGTCAGACGATTCGTGTGCCTCCCCGTTTGCTCACCGACCTCGACCGCCGTTGAACCGGCGAGCCGCGAACGCGCTCAGGCCGTGACGACGAACGACCAGGAAGCGGTGTGTCCCGCGTCCACGATGGAGTAGTCGACGTCGAGGAATCATGAAAAGTCGTCGAACGTCGCTGACTTTTCATGGTATCGTGTTTCAGGATGGCGACCATCCGCCGGCCGTTCCAGCTCGGGCACGTCGTCGCCCTTCTTCGACGGCATCCGGTCGTCGCGATCGTGGGCGCCCGCCAGGTGGGCAAGACCACGCTCGCCCGGCAAGTCGCGAGCCGGCGTGCGGGATCGACCGCCTTCTTCGATCTCGAGCATCCCGGCGACGTCGCCAGACTGGCCGATCCGATGCTGGCGCTCGCGCCGCTTCGTGGGCTCGTCGTCCTGGACGAAATCCAGCGCCGCCCGGATCTCTTCCCCGTCCTGCGCGTGCTCGCCGATCGTCCTCGTACACCGGCGCGTTTCCTCGTCCTCGGCAGCGCCGCGCCGGACCTGCTCCGGCAATCGTCGGAGTCGCTGGCCGGCCGGATCGCGTACCACGAGCTCGGCGGCCTGGCGCTCGATGAGGTCGGAGCCAAGGGGGCGACCCGACTCTGGCGGCGCGGAGGGTTTCCCCGATCGTTCGTCGCGGCTTCCGACCCCGCGAGCGCAGAATGGCGTCGGGAGTTCATTCGCACCTTTCTCGAGCGCGATGTGCCCCAACTCGGGATCGGGATTCCGTCGACCACCCTTCGCCGGTTCTGGACGATGCTGGCACATTGCCACGGCCAATTCTGGAACGCGTCGGAGTTCGGCCGCGCATTTGGTGTCGCGGATACGACGGTGCGCCGTTACCTCGACGCGCTGACGGCCACGTTCGTCGTCCGACAGCTGCTTCCCTGGCAGGCGAACCTGCGAAAACGGCAGGTCAAGGCGCCAAGAGTCTACGTGGCGGATTCCGGATTGCTTCACACGCTCCTCGAGATCGAGCGTGCCGGCGATCTCGAGAAGCATCCCAAAGTGGGCGCGTCATGGGAGGGGTTCGTCATCAACCAGATCATTGCACTCCTCAGAGTGCGTCCAGACCAATGCTTCTGCTGGCGAACACACACGGGAGCCGAGCTCGATCTGCTCATCGTGCGGGGACGCGAGCGGCTCGGTTTCGAGGTCAAGCGCTCGACGACGCCCGCGCTCACGCCTTCGATGCGGTCGTCGCTCGCCGATCTCGCGCTCGACCGGCTCGATGTCGTGCATGCGGGTGACGCAACGTTTCCCCTGGCGCCGCGGGTGAGAGCGGTCCCCCTTGCGCGTTTGCTCACCGACCTCGACGGCCGTTGAACCGGCCAGCCGCGAACGCGCGCAGGCCTGGCCACGAACGATTCTGATTCGGATGCAACTCATTCCTGGAGGTACGAACCCCATGTCACCGGCTTTTCCCTATTTCACTGAAGAGCACGCCATGTTGCGCGAGACGGTCAAACAATTCTGCGAGCGCGAAATCGCCCCGCATGCCGAAGCGTGGGACGAAGCAGGCATGTTCCCGCGCGACCTGTTCAGGAAGGCCGGCGATCTGGGCCTGTTCGGCATTCGCACCGATCCGAAATGGGGCGGCCACGGACTCGATTGGTGGGCGACGGCAGCCTACGTGGACGGACTGTCGTACGCCAGCAACGGCGGCGTGGTGATGGCGCTGATGGTGCAGTCGGACATGACGCTGCCCGTGCTGGAAGAGCTGGGCACGGACGCTCAGCGCGAAGAGTTTCTGAAACCCGCCGTCGCCGGCGATTACATCGCCGCGCTGGGCATCAGCGAGCCTGGCGGCGGTTCCGACGTGGCCGCCATCAAAACCCGCGCTCGCATTGACGGTGACGATTTCGTGATCTCGGGGCAGAAGCTGTGGATCACCAACGGCACGCGCGCCGACTTCATCCTGCTCGCCGTGCGCACCGGTGAAGAAGGCCACAAGGGCATCTCGTTCGTCATCTTCCCCACCCAGACGCCTGGCTACACCGTCGGCAAGAAACTGAAGAAGATCGGCAATCTGTCATCCGACACGGCGGAGCTGTTCTTCGACAACTGCCGCGTCCCGCGCCGTTATCTGCTGGGCGAGTTGAACCGCGGCTTCTATTACGTCATGCACAATTTCCAGGCCGAACGGCTGGTGGTGGCGCTCGGCGCGGTCTCCAACATGGAGCGCGCGCTCGCCTACGCCATCAACTACGGCAAAGAGCGGCGCGCGTTCGGCCAGACCATCGGCTCGTTCCAGGTGTGGCGGCACAAGTTCGCCGAACACCTGGCCAGCGTCGAGGCGGCAAAGTGGCTGTGCTATCGCGCGCTCGATCTGACCAACCGAGGCGACGATGCGGTACGCGAGATCACGATGGCCAAGCTGTTCTGCTGCCAACTGGATCAAGCCGTGATGTACGACTGTATGCAGATCATGGGCGGCTTCGCGTACACCACCGAGTATCCGATTGGCCGCGCGTGGCGGGATGCGCGGATGAACACTATCGGCGGCGGGGCGTCGGAGATCATGAAGGAAATCATCGCCAAACACGCCAAGCTTTAGGACCGTCTACGAATAACACATGGCGTCGGCGGCGTCCCATAGCCCAGAAGGTGCCGCGGCGTTGTCAGCGACTATTGGGCAGCATCCAGTGCGCCTTGTAGACCTCCGCCGCGTCGGACGAAGACAGGTAGTTCAACAGGTCCTGGGCGGCTGCGGGGTTTTTCGCGTGGGTGGACACGAATCCCACCAAAGCAGTCGGAGTCGAAATCTCCGGTGGCAGGGGTCCCACCAAATCGATGCCGGGCGCGGTCATTTCGCTAAGGAACGTGAGGTAGAGCTCGACGTCGCCCGTGGCGACCAACCCGATCGCGCCGGCGCCGGTCCTCACCTTCGGCTGCATCTCGTCGGCGATCCCGAGCTGCTTGAACGTCGCCTCGATGCTGACCCCGGCGGCCGCACCGCCCGCCGCAGCCGGATAGGTGATCGATTTTGCGGAAAGCAGCATCCGTTTGACGGCTTCGGGCGTCGACAGATCAGGCTTCGCCGCACCTTGCTTCACGGCGACGCCGATAGGAATGCTCGCGAACGGCGTCGCGCTGCTGGTGACGACGTTGCCAGACGCGAGCACCTCCGGATACGGTGGCTGCAGGATCGAAACGTCGAACACCGCCTCTCCGCTCGCGACTTGCTGCCTGTTTCGACCGCCGTTGCCGAAGGTCACCTTGACCTTGTCGCCGGTCTTGCGTTCGAAGCCCGTGAGGATCTGCTCGAGGGCCGGACGGATGCTCGCAGGAGAAATCAGCGTGATCTCACCCTGAGCGACGGCGCGACCGGAGCTACCCAGCACAAGGCCGATGATGGCTGGCCAAAGTGAATGTTTCATGTTAGCGGCCCACGCGATCTGATCACGATTCGCTCGGGCGTGTCTCTACGAAACGCCGCGTCCAACGACGTACAGTCCCGCCAACTACTTCTTCAGGCCGAACGCATAAAGTTTCCCGTCCCACGTGACGGCGTAGACGTTACCGCCGGCAACAACGGGGTTGGTGAAATGATTGAAGCTGTCGAGCTCACTCGAAAATAATTGCTTGCCGGTTTCCGCATCGAACGCGTACAGAATCGCGTTGGTCCCGAGCGATGGC
>JAHFUL010000008.1:10513-43711 GCA_023265155.1 Acidobacteriota bacterium | reverse complement strand
CAGTCTGGCCGGAAATGTCACGAGACCGCGCAACAGCCCGAGGACGCCCTGAACGGCAATGCCCGCGAGGCGGAATGGAATCAGGAGGATCCACACGATCGGGTAAACGACTACAGCCAACAGGGCCAGCGGCCAGCAGAGCACGAGCAGGATGCACCAGAGCAGGAACTTTCCCACATTTGTCACGACGACCCACTCGGGAGATTGGTTCGGTGATGTGGCCACGGCGACGCCGTGAGCGACCCGCACCGCTCGAGGAGCGCGGACTCAGCTCACCGGCGTGTGCGCGAGGATCCGCCGCCGCCGAAAATCGAACCGAGCGCGCCCCTGATGATCGCGCGCCCCATGCTCGATCCGATCGAGCGCACCGCGCTCTTCGAAGCCGCTTCCACCAATCCCTCGCGGTGTCCGCCGCGCGGACCGGTCGATCCAAACAGGATGCTCTGCAGAGAACCCGTCGGGGAGGTCGCCTCGGCCGGCTGGCCAGACGACTTCGTCTCATCCCTCGAAGACGAGGGCGGCGGCTGGGCGCCGTGCCTCTCCAGCGTCCGGTTCTTCAGCGTCTCGTACGCTGACTCGCGATCGACTCGCTGTTCGTAGCGGCCATAGCCCGACATCGACCGCTTGCGGATGTCGTCCCGCTCGGCGTCGCCGAGCGGACCGATGCGCGAGGCGGGCGGGAGGATCCATGCACGCTCCGTCGGCGTCGGACTTCCCTTCTCGTCCAGCATGGAGACGAGCGCTTCACCGATCGACAGCCCGGTGATCGCTTCCTCGATGTTCAATCCTGGATTGGGCCGCAGCGTCTGCGCCGCAGCCTTCACGACCTTCTGATCCCTCGGCGTAAAGGCGCGCAGGGCATGCTGCACGCGGTTCCCAAGCTGCCCCAGCACCGAATCCGGAATGTCAGTCGGGTTCTGCGTCACGAAGTACACGCCCACACCCTTCGACCGGATGAGACGCACGACCTGTTCGATCTTGTCCACCAGCGAGCCAGGCGCATCCTCGAACAGGAGGTGGGCTTCGTCAAAGAAGAACACGGCCGTCGGCTCGTCCCGGTCCCCGACTTCCGGCAGCCGCTCGAATAGCTCCGACAGCATCCACAATAGGAAGGTCGCGTACACCTTCGGCCCGCGGACGAGCTCGTCGGCGACGAGGATATTGACAACGCCCTGGCCGCGATCGGTCTGAAGGAGGTCGTCGATGTCGAGCATCGGCTCCCCGAAAAAGGCCTCACCGCCCTGCTGTTCGATTTCGACGAGCCCGCGCTGAATCGCACCGATCGACGCCGACGAGATGTTGCCGTAGGCCGTGGTGAACTCCTGCGCGCGGGCGCCCACCTCCCGGAGCATGGCCCGCAAGTCTTTCAAATCCAGCAGCAACAGCCCCGCATCGTCTGCGATCTTGAACACCAGCGTCAGTACTCCCTGCTGTGTGGGGTTGAGGTTCAGCAGGCGCGCGAGCAGCAGCGGTCCGAGATCGGAAATCGTGGCGCGGACAGGCACGCCCTTGCGACCGAAGACGTCCCAGAGGACAGCCGGGTTGGCCCGCCACTCCGGCTCCGAAGCGGCGATGAGCTCGAGACGTTCCCGAAGCTTGGGTGTCGCCGACCCTGCGGCCGCGACTCCCGAGAGATCGCCTTTGACGTCGGCCAGAAAGACCGGTACGCCAAGCCGGGAGAAGTGGTCCGTGAAGACCTGCAGTGTGACGGTTTTGCCGGTGCCGGTCGCGCCAGTGATCAGCCCATGACGATTGGCCATCGTGGGCAGGAGCTGGAGCTCGGTCCCGCTGGCCGTTTTCGCAACGGTGAAAGGATCAGCCATCTGAGACGCCTCGAGAATTCAAACGATGCCTTCACGGCCAGGTGCATCATACGCGGCGAGCCGCCGCTGACTGCTCGGAATTGAATGAGAATTGACCTGAGAGGGGATGAGGCGGAGCCGGTGCTCCGCCTCGGGAACCGACTACGGCCTGGTCGTTGTGGTCGCCGACGACTCGGGACGCGAGCCGATGTACTTGATCCCTTTCAGGACCTCGGACGTGGACGGCAACTCAGCTTTCCCGGCCGGGACCTCGGCGCGCTTCAAGATCAGCGAGATGATGTCGGCGACCTGGGCGCGACTCAAGCTCCCGGGGCTGTCGGCCGGCATCGTGAGACGAATGCGTTCGAACAGATCGTTGAGCAGCAGGTCGTTCCAATTGGCGCTGAACTCGGCGCCCACCAGCGCCGGGGCATCGTTGCCGGTGAGCTCGGCTCCGTGACAGTTCGAGCACTTTTCCGAATAAAGCGGTTCGGCCCGCTTCGCCTGTTCTTCCGCATACACGCCGTCCCAGATGGACTTGGGTGCGGCTTGAAAGGCGACGACCGCCGAATGTGACAGGGCAATCGCCGCGATCCCCGCGACGACAAAAGAGACAGGCTTGACACTCATCGTTGATCTCCTCCGGGTCCTCATCCTCAGGCTGAAGTCATTATAATTCGGCTCGCACGGAGGTGCTCATGAGACTGACTGACCGCCTCGCCTGGCACGCCACTCGACTGCTTCTCGTCGCGGCCCTTCTCGGTTCCCTGGGCCATTCCCTGCGGGCCCAGGAGCCCGGGACCGTCATTGCCGCCGATAAGCGGGTCCAGGGGCGAACCTACGTCTTCCGCGAGACCGGCAAACAGATTCCGTACGCCCTCTTCGTGCCCTCGACCTACAGCACGGCACAGAAGTGGCCACTCATTGTCGGATTGCACGGACTCGGCCGTCCGTACGATTGGCTGATGGGCTACGACGGGATCATCGATTTCGCCGAGCGCGACGGTTACCTCATGGTCACACCGCTGGGGTACGACAGCCGTGGTTGGTACGGCAGCCGGGGGCCTGGCGTTGCAGGACCAGGCGCGGCTCCTGCCCGAGGAACGACCGCGGCGGAACCGTCCCCGCCCAATCTCGGAGAGCTCAGCGAGCAGGACGTCATGAACGTGCTCGAGATCGCGCGGCGCGATTTCAACGTCGATCCCGATCGCATCTATCTCTGGGGGCACTCGATGGGAGGCGCCGGCACCTATCATCTGGCCGCCAAACATCCTGATCTCTGGGCGGCTCTCGCCGTCGCGGCACCCGCTCCCTCTTCCTCGATTGGCGTCAACCCCGAGGCGCTCGAAAGGTTCAAGCACATCCCGATTCTCGTGCTCCAGGGCGACGCCGACCAATCGGTGCCGGTCGCGCAAACGCGTCAGTGGGTCGCGCGCATGAAACAGATCGGGATGGCGTACGTGTACGTCGAGGCCAAGGGGGGAGACCATTCGAATTTCATCGCGAAGGACCGGGAGATGATGTCGAAGGTCTTCTCGTTCTTCAACATCGTGAGGAAGAATCAGCGTCCGCCGTCGCCCTAGCGGCCCGTGGTGAAGGACCGGCGCGGCACCGAGGCCGGTGATGCGCTCGACTGGCAAGGCGCGACGAGCGAGAATGCTCCACGGCGCTGTCGGCGCTCTAACGCCGGTGGCGCTACGTGCCGATAGATGGGAAATGGCCGAGTGTCCGTTCTGCACACAGGAGCTCCCGCCCGGCGCTCAGCGGTGTCCTCTATGTGAGCACGACGTGCAGCCGGTGTGTGAGCCCGACGTGCAGCCGGCGGACACTGACGATATGGAGGACATCGCCGGCGTCGAAGACGCGGACGGCGTGTACGACCTTTCGAACGCCGTCACCAAGATCCCGGCCAACTGGCAGGGCGCGGCCTTGTACACGCTCGAGCTCCCGGCCCGCTGCCCGAACTGTCGCGAGCCCATTCGCTCGGTGCGCGTCCTGCGCATGACACGTACGCAGGTTGCCTTCACTTCGACCCTTCCGCGGGGGGGACGCGTCATCGTCTGCCCGGAGTGCGAACGAATCATTTCCATCGAACTGACCACGTTCCGCTAGCAGACGTCCATCCCCACATATTGCTTGCTTGCCCCCGGCTTCGGATGGAAGATCAACTCGATGACCCGTTCCGCCGGCGTGCGATCCACCTCTCGCCTGATGGCACTGGCGTTTGTCGCCGTGCTGGCGGCGGCGTCGCTCGTATCCGCGCAGATCTGGGTTGGCGGACGCGGCGGCGGCCGGACCGGTCGAGGCGTGCCCCCCAAATGGGCGACCCCCTCTGATTTCGACGGTTCGTTTGTGTATTGCCGGGCGTACTACACCAGCTGGTACCAGGAGGCCGGCGGGTCGGGGTGGAGCACTGACTACCCAGGATCGGACAACAACTTCTCCGTGCGGCTCGCCGAGCTCACCCGGGTGCACGTCAAGCTCGATGAGAATCGTCTGCCCAACTACGTCGTCGTCGGTTTGAACGATCCGCTCTTGTTCCACTGCCCCATGCTGTTCATGGAAGATGTGGGGACGGCGAACTTCAGTGAAGAGGAAGTGAATCAGCTGCACGCCTTCCTTCTGAAGGGCGGTTTTCTCTGGGTCGACGACTTCTGGGGCTCGTACGCCTGGGACAACTGGGTCAAGCAGATCAACCGCGTCCTGCCGTCCGGCGAGTTTCCGATCTTCGACGTGCCCATGACGCACGCCATCATGCACACGCTGTACGACGTCAAGGGCATCCCCCAGGTCCCGAACATCGGGCACTGGCGGCAGACCGGCGGCGGCACGTCGGAGCGCTACGCCGACAGCGCCGAGGTCCACTTCCGCGGGATTCAGGATGATCACCAGCGCCTGATGGTGCTGATGTCGCACAACACCGATATTTCCGACACGTGGGAGCGTGAAGGCGAGAATCAGGACTACTTCGAGCTCTTCTCTCCACGGGGCTATGCCATCGGCGTGAATGTCATTCTCTATACGATGAGCCATTGAGATGAATGCCCTGCAGAGCCCGCGTCGACGCCTCCCGACGGTGCTCGCCGTCCTCCTGCTTGCCGCAGGCGGCGTCTACGCACAGCAGATCTGGGTCGGCACCAATTTCCTCCGAGGGGAAGGAAACGTGCCGCCGAAATGGGCGACGCTGGCCGATTTCGATGGCTCGTTCGTTTACTGCCGCGCGTACTACACCAACGGCTTTGGCGGAGGCAACGGATTTGGCTTCCGAGGGGGACGCGGCAGGCGCGGCGGCGGTGGCGGTGGCGGGGGGGGCGGCAGCTGGCGGACTGATTATCCAGGCGCCGACAACAACTTCTCCGTTCGCCTCGCAGAACTGACGCGCGTGAAGGTCCGGTTCGACGAGAACCGCCTGCCCAACTACGCGGTCGTTTCCCTCACCGATCCGTTGTTGTACCGGTGCCCCATCCTCTTCATGGAGGCTGTGCAATCGCTCCGGTTCGAAGACGACGAACTGAAGCCGCTTCGGGAGTTTCTCCTCAAGGGCGGCTTTCTGTGGGTGGACGACTTCTGGGGCTCGGCGGCGTGGGAAAACTGGGCGTCCGAAATCAGTCGCGTGCTTCCGCCCCGCGAGTATCCCATCATCGATATCCCCGTCACCCATGCGATCATGCACACGCTCTATCAGGTCACCGAGATCCCGCAAGTGCCGGCGATCAGCTTTTGGAGAAGTAATGGCGGTGCGACATCGGAGCGCGGTTTCGACAGCGCGGAGGTACACTTCCGCGGCATCCTGGATTCGCACGGCCGGATCATGGTGCTGATCACGCACAACACCGACATTTCTGACACCTGGGAACGGGAGGGCGAAGAGCCGAAGGCGTACTTCGATCTCTTCTCACCACGCGGCTACGCGATCGGCGTCAACGTCATCCTGTACGCCATGAGTCACTGATGACCCACCGATCCAGAGATGGCGCCAGAACCCGGGCGTGACATCCGAGCGCGGCTACGACAGCCGGCAGGTCCATTTCCGTGGGGTGCAGAATCAGCAGGGTCGCCTGGTGGTGCTGATGACGCACAACACCGACATCGCGGATACCTGGGAGCGGGAAACGAGTACCTGCGGGAGTTGCTTCGATCTCTGCTCTCCGCGCGGCTACGCGATTGACGCATCAGCGCCCGAGCTGAAGCTCGGGCCTACGAGGTTGCTGAAGCCAGCGCCCGAGCTGAAGCTCGGGCCTACGAGGTTGCGACTACGCGGTTGCGACTCACGCACGACGAACAATCACCGAGGACTGACGCTCTGTGCGGCCATGGCGCCCAGGTCGTCCTTGCCGTGTCCGTTGGCGATCGCCTCGTCCATCCGCTTCGCGATCGCCGGCAGCACGGCCAGGGGCTCTTGTCCCGCAGCCTCGATCATCAGGCGGATGTCCTTCCGCGCCATCGTCAACTCGAAGGTCGCGGCGAAGTCGCCCCTCGCGATCTTCTCGGCGCGGGCCGCGACGACGCTGCCGACCTTGAACTTCGAGAAGAGACCAGCGGCATCCTGCGGCGGCACGCCGACACTCTTCGCCATCGCCAGGACGTCGGCGATGCCCGCCGTGATGACGAACAGCAGTGCGTTTCCAAAAATCTTGTAGGCCGCCGCCAGATCGGGGCGTTCGCCGACGTACCAGACCTCGCCCGTCATCTTCTCGAGCGACGGGCGCACCAGGTCGAACACGGCCTTCGGCCCGGCGACGACCATGAGGCCGGCGGCGTCGCGGCACATCTGCGGCGACATGAACACCGGAGCGTGCACGAACCTGACGCCCCGTCGCGCGGCGTTCACCACGCGTGTGCTCGTGGCTGCCGGCGCTGTGGTCGTGTGATCGATCACCACGGCGTCGGCGGCGAGCCGCGGCGCGATCCGCTCGAGCATCGCATCGACGATGGGATCATCGGGAAGCGCCAGGTGCACACGCTCGGCGGACCGAACCGCTTCCTCCGGCGTCAGTGCGACGGTCGCGCCAAACGCTTCGAGCGCCCGTGCCTTGTTCGCCGTCCGATTCCAGACGGTGACCGTATCGCCCCGGCCGCACATCGCCTCGACCATCCCGCTTCCGAGCAACCCTGTTCCGATGAACGCCACTCGCGCCATGGCTTTTCGCCTTTCTCCATCCCGATCGCCGCAGCCGCGACGAGCTGCAGGCGGCACACGATCAGGCTCCTGACTCCGGGAACCAGTTTCCAACGCAGGCGTCGTACACCCATCCCCCAGCAACCGCCCCCACGCACGGTGCGATCACCGGCACCCACCACCAGGCGTTGCCGGCGCTGAACACACCAGATCCCCACCCGGCCACCGCGGTGAACAGACGCGGCGCGAAATCACGCGCCGGGTTGATCGCGTAGCCGGAATTGAATCCATAAGTCGCGCCAATGAGAAGCACCAGGAGGCCGACGATGACCGGCGCGAGTCCGGCGGGCGCGGGAGAGTTTCTCGTATCGGTGATGGCGAGAATGACGCCCACCAGCAGCGCGGTACCCACGAACTGATCGATAAAGCCGCCCGGAAAGACACTCAGGAACGGCTGCGGATAGGTGGCCCAGATCCCAGCCGTACCCATCGGACCGAGGATGTGCCGCACGCCGCCATCGAAGGCGGTGAGTGCCTCACGATACGTCAGGTACACCACCGTCGATGCGACAAACGCGCCGAAACACTGCGCCGTCACATAGGGAACGACCCGGCTCCATGGGAGGCGGCGGTGGACGGCCAGAGCCAGCGTGACGGCCGGGTTGAGATGCGCACCGGTCACGCCGGCCGAGACGTAGCACCCCATCGTCACCGCCAGTCCCCAGGCAATATTGATGGAGAGGGTTGTGCCCGCCGCTCCCTTGCTGAGAACCGTCTGCGCGACAACGCCGACGCCGAACACGATCAGCACGAACGTGCCGAGGAACTCGGCAAGCATCTCCCGAACGAGAGCCGGTCGCATGGAGCCTCCTGAGAAATCCGGAATCCGCAGGCCGCTCATTGTAGACTCACTGCGTCCCATGGCGTGCATCCTTGCGCTCGATCAGGGCACCACGAGCTCCCGCGCGATCGTGTTCGATCACGACGGCGGGATCCGCGCGGTGGCGCAGAAAGAATTCACGCAGATCTTTCCGAAGGCCGGATGGGTCGAACACGACGCCACCGAGATTTGGGCGTCGCAGATCGGCGTCGCCGTGGAAGTGCTCGGGCGAGCGGGCCTCCAGGCGGACGACATCGCCGCCGTCGGCATCACCAATCAGCGGGAAACGACCATTGTCTGGGATCGCGCGACCGGCGAGCCGATCCATCACGCCATCGTGTGGCAGGACCGCCGCACGGCGGAGCTGTGCGAGACGCTGAAGAGCGCCGGCGCGGGTCCGATGGTCCAGCAGAAAACCGGACTGCTCATCGACGCGTACTTCTCGGCCAGTAAGATTCGCTGGATCCTCGACCACGTGCCGGGTGCGCGCGCGCGCGCCGACGCCGGCAAGCTCGCGTTCGGTACTGTCGACACCTGGCTGATCTGGAAGCTCACTGGCGGCCAGCAGCACGTCACCGACGTCAGCAACGCATCCAGAACGATGTTGTTCAACATCGGGACGCTCGAGTGGGACGATGAACTGCTGCGGTTGTTCGGCGTGCCGGCCGCAATCCTTCCGGAGGTGCGAGCGTCGAGCGAAGTGTACGGCCAAGTGTCCTCAGCGGGCCTTGCGAAGATTCCGATTGCCGGCGTCGCCGGGGATCAGCAGGCGGCGCTCTTCGGCCAGATGTGCCGCACGCCCGGGATGTCGAAGAACACGTACGGCACCGGTTGTTTTCTGCTCCAGAACATCGGGAGCACTCCGACGCTCTCGCGCCAGCAGCTCGTCACCACAGTCGCCTGGCAGCTTGGCGGCCGAACCGAGTACGCGCTCGAAGGCAGCGTGTTCATCGGCGGCGCCGTGGTCCAGTGGATCCGCGACGGCCTGGGCCTCATTCGCGCCGCCGCCGACATCGAACCGCTCGCTGCATCGGTGCCCGACAACGGCGGCGTCTACCTCGTGCCCGCATTCGCCGGCCTCGGTGCGCCGCACTGGGATCCGTTCGCGCGCGGCGCCATTCTGGGCGTCACCCGGGGCACGACCGCGGCGCACATCGCGCGCGCGGCGCTCGAAAGCATCGCCTTCCAGGTCACGGACTTGCTCGACGCCATGCACGCCGACTCCGGCATTGCGCTCAGGGAGCTGCGGGTGGATGGCGGAGCGTCCGGTAACAACATGCTGATGCAGATCCAGGCGGACCTGCTGGGCGCGCCAGTCGTTCGCCCGGCCGTCACCGAAACGACGGCGCTCGGGGCCGCCTATCTCGCCGGCCTGGCCGTGGGATTCTGGGATTCCGTGGAGGAAATCACCGGTCAGTGGCAGGTGGACCGACGATTCGAACCCGCTATGGCTCAGCCGGCCGTCCGTGCGTTGCGTGAGCGCTGGTCCGCCGCCGTCGGACGATCGAAAGCCTGGGAAACAGGTTCCGTGTAAGATTGAGCCTCTTTTTTGAGGAGGGGTAATGAAGGCACTCGTGTTCGCAATGCTGGGCGTCGTGGCCGTCGGACTGGCGTCGACCGCTTCGGCGGCCGACCTCAAGGTCGGCGATCAGGCGCCGAATTTCACGCTGAAGGCGTCTGATGGCAAGACCTACAAGCTCGCCGATTTCAAAGGCAAACAGGCCGTCGTGCTGGCGTGGTTCCCCGCCGCCTTCACATCAGGATGCACGATTGAGTGCAAATCGCTCGCGGAGCACGGGGACATGATCAAGAAGTACGACGTCACCTACTTCATGGCGAGTGTCGACGCGCTCGAAGGTGAGAAAGGCAACATCGCGTTCGCCAAAGAACACAAGGCCGATTTCCCGCTGCTGAGCGATCCAGCCAAGGAAACCGCCACCGCGTACGGCGTGCTCGGCCAGCGCGGCGTCGCGAACCGCTGGACGTTCTACATCGACAAGAGCGGGGCGATCACGTACATCGACAAGGACGTGAATGCCCATCTGGCGACCTCAGCCGAGTACATGGCGGCGAAGCTCGGCGAGCTGAAGGTCGCAGAAATGCAGCATCAGCACTAGGTTTCGGCTTTCAGCTCTCGGCTCTCGGCTTTCAGCTCTCGGCTTTCAGCTCTCGGCTTTCGGCACTGTGCTGAGAGCTGTCAGCTGAGAGCTGCGAGCTGGGAGCCATCCGTTGAGAGCCTCTTCCCGAATCTCACCAGCGCCACGGCCCCAAATCCCACCGTCCACGCCAGGTACTCGACGAAGAAGCCCGCCAGCGCGAGCCCGTGCCACAACAGCGCAACGCCCGTTCCGCCCGCGAGAAGCGCAAGACGCGCCAACAACACCGGCAGCAGAATCGCGACGACGCCGGCAAACGTTGTCAGGTACGCACTGGGATTACTCCAGCCAAGCCGCCGGCCAACGTGGGCCCCAAGCTGGTGAGCGACGGCCGTGAAGCCAACGAGCCAGACAACCCCCAGACCGAGCAGAATGAACGGAATGAGCACCAGCAGGGGGATGCCGACGATGGTCACGACCAGCACCAGGATCGTGATGATCAGCAGTGGCAGGAACAATAACTGCGCCAAAAACCCGATGGCGCCAGCCTTCAGCGGCTCGGCCGAGGCTCGAAGGCTGATCCGATCGACATAGCTTCCCCCGAGCAGCACGACGAGCGCTGCGAGCAAACAGAGAACCGCCATGCGGGTGAGCGTCGACACGAACGCGAACATCGATCCTATTCCGCTGCCCGACCATCCGCCGAACCAGGCCCGGGGCTGAATCCAGTCGCCGCTGAATGAGCCGAAGCCAACCTCTTTGATGTTGCCGTCGATCCGGGAACCCTCGGCGCGACGCAGAGAGCCGCCGACCACTGCCACGTCGTGCTCAACGACGGCGTGAGGACCCAGGTCGACGCTGCCGCCGACAGCGACCACGTCGCCCTGGACCGTGCCTTCGACGTACGCGGAGCCCCCGACGGCGACGACGTCGCCGTCGATGACCTCGTCGGGACCAACGCGGACGCTGCCGCCGATATTGATGCGAGGGTCGGAGCGGTCGCGTCGCCCCGGATTACGGGGGGCGGCCGGCGCAGGTGGTGGCGGCGTACTGGGCAACTCGATCGCCGGCGGCTGTCCTGCGGCAGCGGGAGCCAGGTCGGCGGGAGCGGGCCCCCCAAACAGCGCGCGACGCGCGTCCGCATCGAGATACGAGAGTTGAATGACCACATCCGCATCGTCGCCGATGCGCTCGCGCAGCTCGGCGCCGGTCACGAGCGATCCATCCACCGCAATCGTGCCGCCGCTGACTTCGATCGATCGCACGCCCCGCATCGGCACCTTGGGCCGCAGGTTGATGCCTTCGCGCAATGGAAGGGGATCGAATCGCCGCTCCACCTGTCGGCGTAGCGTCTCCAGGCTGCCCGGCGCGGGGCGCGAGGGCGTCTGAGCGGCCAGATCACCGCTCCATGCGGTCGCGGCTGCCAGCACGGCCGCCGTCAGCGTTGATCGTCCAATCATGGCGAAGACTCCTCCTGGGTACCAAGTAACCGCTGCAGTCCGTACAAGGCGAGGGCGCTGACGAGGACGAGCGCGCCAAGCACGGCGAGGACCCTGCTCGTCATCAAGGCGTGGGCGGCAGCCCGGCCGACCGCCGTCAGAATCGTCCAGGCGTCCGCGTCGCTTCCGAGCGATGTCGTCAGCCAGATACACCCGGTCAGCGCCAGATCGAGCACCCGCAACAAGCCTTGCACTGCGAGCGGCAGCAGCAGGAATGCGGCAGCGACGCAGATGGTCGCGGCCACGAGAGCGAGCCCCGTCCGGCGAAGGACACCGGGGGATGGGCCCCTGCCAGCCATCTACCTCCTCAGACGTGGAGAGCGGAGTGAATGTTCAGCAAAACCAGCCGGTAACTCGGGGTCAGACCCCTGTCTGACCCCGTTAACCGTTAAGGTCGGCAGAGGCGGAAGCCGGCACGACGTCACTTGATTGAAATCCCTGCACCAATGATCAGCAGGTTCGTCCGAGGACTACGCCGCAGTTGAACCTGGACCGGTCCAGGATCGATCGCATGCACCCGCACATCGATGTGAAACGCCACATGAGGCTTCCTGAACCAGCGGGCGCCGCCACCATAGTCGAACGTTCTCACCCACGCCTCGTCTGCCACTCGCGGTTCACCGCCTTCGGGCACGATGGACCAGCGCGAAGCGCCGAAGCCGCCGCTGATGTAGCTCCACCCGTCGCCGGTACCGAAATTCAAGGATATCTGCGACGCGAGGGCGGTGAAGCGTGCGGTCACCGCCGGAGACGGCTCCTTTGCCGCTGAACCCGACCGCACCAGCGTGATCTGCCCGCCAAGACCCACCGTCGCGACGCCCAATCCGAGGGGATACACATGCGCGCCCGCTTCAATCCCGATCCCCCGCCCTGGAAGGTCCGACGATGCGAGCCCTCGACTTTGCGCGAGCGCGAGATCTTCGGTGAACTTGGGAAGGATCCCGCGCAGGTCGACGACCACCGGGCCGATGGCCGGCGGCGGATCCTGCGCACGCGCCTGCGGGCCGGAACCCAGAACGATCAGCACCGAGCACAAGAGGATTGCCGGCAATCGCACGCGTGGCCATTTTACGTCTCCGAGGAGCCGGCAGGCCGTGCCGGCGCTCATGGGCGTTGACGCCTCTTCGCATCGCCAGCTAGGATCCCGTTCTGTTGCCGATCACCGTGCCGACCCGCCGCATCACGCTGTCCGACGTGCGCGACGCTGCCACCCGGGTGTACGAGGCAGCCGTCCGAACGCCGCTCGTCCGCGTCGAGCTTCCTCGCGACGGCCCGCTGCACGAAATCTTCCTCAAGCTCGAAACGTTGCAGCCGATTGGATCGTTCAAAATCCGCGGAGCCTACAACGTCGTGCGCCAGCTTGCGCCGAACGAGCTGAAGGACGGCGTGTGGACGGTCAGCGCGGGCAATGCGGCGCAGGGCGTGGCGCTCGCGGCGCGCACGGTTGGGGTCCCCTGCTCGGTGATGGTGATGGACACCGCACCCGACGCGAAGATCCGCGCGATTGAACGGCTGGGTGCCTCCATCGTTCGAGCGACGTACGACGAGTGCTGGCGCACGGTCATCGAACACGGCTCCGACCGCATGAAGGGCTACCTCGTACATCCGTTCGACGATGATCGGTTCATCGCGGGCAACGGGACCGTTGGGCTGGAGATTCTCGAAGACCTGCCCGATGTCGATGCGATCGTGGCTCCGCTCGGCGGTGGCGGCCTCCTGGCCGGTATCGCCGCAGCGGCCGCCGGGCTTCGGCCGCAGACTCGTGTCTTCGCCGCCGAGCCGGCCACAGCCGCGCCGCTGTCGGCCTCGCTTGCCGCGGGCCGCCCCGTCTACTTCGACGGGTGGACGTCGTCGTTCGTCGACGGTGCGGGCGGCAAGTCCGTGCTGGAGACGATGTGGCCGCTCCTCTCGACCCTCGCCGGCTCACTCGTGGTGTCGCTCGACGACACCGCGCGCGCCATGCGGTTTGTCGCTGAGCGCGCGCGCGTCATCGCTGAAGGCGCCGCCGGCTGCGCCATCGCGGCAGCGCTCAGCGGACGCGCCGGATCCGGCAAGATTGTCGCCGTCGTGTCGGGTGGCAATATCGACCTCCCGAAATTCGCATCCCTCGTTGGTGCATGCGACAATTGTGCGTCGAATTCGTAGCGTTGCAGATTCGTAAACCCCCAAGACAAGACACGCAGATCTCAAGCGTCGATGAATAGATACTCCTCGCTCCCGCCGTTTCCGGAGGCACTCAGTCGGCTCGATGAGCTCGCCGTGGATCTCTGGTGGAGCTGGCACGCCGAGGCCCGAATGATCTTCCGGCGCCTCGACTACGCGTTGTGGCGGGCGACGGCGCACAACCCGGTCCGGATGCTGTCAGTCATTCCGCGCGAGAAGATCGACGCCGCCGCCGCAGATCCGGAGTTCGTCAAGCGATACGATCGCGCGATCGCCGGACTGGACGCGGCGAGGTCGGGGCGCAAGTCCTGGTGGGCGAACCACCTGTCCCAGTACAACGGACAATCGATCGCCTACTTCTCCGCCGAGTTCGCCTTGCATCAGTCACTGCCGATCTACGCGGGCGGGCTTGGCGTGCTGGCGGGCGATCATTGCAAGGAAGCCAGCGATCTCGGCGTGCCGCTCATCGGCGTGGGTTTCATGTACCCCCAGGGCTACTTTCACCAGCACGTGTCGGCCGAAGGATGGCAGGAGGAAAGCTACGAGCGTCTCAGCTGGGCTGACGTCGCCATCGAGCCGGCGCTGACCCCGGAGGGCAAGCCGTGCGTGACCGCGGTGCCGCTTGGCGATCGGTCGGTCCTCGTGGCCGTCTGGCAGGTCCGGATGGGGAGCGTGAAGCTCTACCTGCTCGACACCGATCTCGAGGAGAACGCGCCCTGGGACCGTGAGCTGTCGGCGCGCCTGTACGGCGGAGATCGCGAGACGCGGATCCAGCAGGAGATCATTCTCGGCATCGGCGGCGTGCGGGCCCTGAAGGCGCTCGACTGCGATCCGACCGTCTTCCACCTCAATGAAGGACACGCCGCATTCGTCGTCCTTCAGCGCATCCGCGACCTGATCGAGCAGGGCTCGACCTTCGATGCGGCCCTGGAGCAAATCCGCCAGAGCACGGTCTTCACCACCCACACGCCCGTGCCCGCCGGGCACGACACCTTTCCGTTCGCACTGGTCGAAACGCACCTCGCGGGGTGCTGGGGCACGCTCGGTCCGAACCGGCCTCGCTTCCTGGCGCTCGGATCGTACGACAACGGCGGCGGGCAGCAGTTCAACATGACGGCGCTCGCGTTGCGTTCAGCCGCGGAGGTGAACGCGGTCAGCCGCCTGCACGGCGAGGTCACTCGAGACATGTGGGCCCCGATGTGGCCCGGCGTGGCCCCCAAGGCGAGACCCGTGACGCATGTCACCAACGGCGTGCACGTACCCACGTGGATCGCGTCCGATCTCGCCGACTTGTTCGCACGGCATCTCGGGCGCGATTGGCTGGATCGGCACGACGACCCCGCGCTCTGGGAGGGCGTGCACGGCATTCCCGACGAGGAACTGTGGACGGTGCGGGAAGCGCTCCGGCGTTATCTGTTCACGTTCATCCGCGAACGGGCGCGGCAGCGGTGGACCATCGAGCATGTCGCGACGCCGCGCATCGTCGCGGCCGGCACCCTGCTCGACTCCGAATCGCTGACGATCGGCTTCGCGCGCCGCTTCGCGGGCTACAAGCGGTCGGAGCTGATCTTCCACAATCCGGAACGTCTCGCGCGCATCCTGAACGCGGCGGAGCGCTCCGTACAGATCATTTTTGCCGGCAAGGCGCACCCGGCCGACGACATCGGCAAGCACCATCTGCAGCGCGTCTACAAGCGCGCGCTCGACCCCCTCTTCGGCGGACGCGTCGCGTTCGTCGACGACTACGATCTGCACGTGGCGCATTTCCTCGTGCAAGGCTGCGATGTCTGGCTGAACAATCCGCGCAAGCCGCTCGAGGCGAGCGGCACCAGCGGCATGAAGGCCGCCATCAACGGCGTGCCGCATCTGAGCATCGGCGACGGCTGGTGGGCGGAGGGGTTCACCGGCGAGAACGGCTGGGTTATCGACGGGGGGAAGACGGGCGACGATTACGACGCGGTGGACGCCGCCGACGCCGACGCGTTATATCGTTTGCTCGAGGAAGAAGTCGTGCCGGCATTCTACGACCGCGACAAATCAGGCGTACCGCATCGGTGGCTGCGGACGGTGAAGGAAGCCATCCGTACGGTGACACCGCGCTTTTCGGCGCGCCGGATGGTCAAGGAATACGTCGAGCGGATGTACGTACCGGCGCTCGCGCGAAGGCTCCAGATGAAAAGTTAGAAGGTGGATTGGAAAGGGAGAGGCAGGCATCATGAAAACATTGTGTGTCAGTGTCCTGGCAGCCGGTGTCGCCATCGCGGGTGCCGGCTTCGCGCGGATGTCCGCGCAGGCTACACCTGCGAAGATCACGGTGACCAGTTCGACCCTGAAGGAAGGTCAGACAATGCCGGTCGACTACACGTCGGACGGCAAGAACGTCTCGCCGCCGCTCGCATGGTCGGGAGCGCCCGCCAGCACGAAGCAGTTCGCGCTCATCCTTGACGATCCGAATGCCGGACGCGCGGGCATGCCGTTTGTCCACTGGGTCGTGTACAAGATCCCCGGCACAGCCTCGGGGCTTCCTGAGGGGATTCCCGCAGGCGTCACGATTGCGTCGGGACCAGCCAACGGTGCGATTCAGGGCATCTCAGGATTCGGTGGTCGCGGGCGCGGCGGCGCGGAGCCTCCTCCACCGGTCTACCGCGGACCGGCGCCGCCCGCGGGAAGCGGTGTGCACAACTACACCTTCACGGTGTACGCACTCGACACCGCGCTCGACTTGCAGCCTGGGATGAACAAGATGCAGCTGCTCGAAGCCATGGCTGGCCACATCGTCGGCCAAGGGCAGCTCATCACGCCGTACCAGAAGTAGGCCCGGACCTTCCGGCCTGCGCTCGCCAGATTCCAGCCGGCGAGCAGCCGGTGGTGCAATGAAATGAGCTCTAATGCGCGAGGGCGGCAGCTCGGGCGATCTGAGGTCCGCCTCACGCCTTCCCGCTGATCGGCGGATGGTGGATGATCTGAACCGAGTTGCCTTCCGGATCGCGGAAATAGCATGACCGTGCACCGTCACGATGGGTGCGGGGCTTCGCATCCATCCTGACGCCGCGGCCTTCCAAAAACGCCGCCCACCGATCCACGTCGTCTGCTTCCCGCACAATCAGTCCAAAATGATCGAGCGCTTGACCTTCCTCGCGGGCCGGACCTCCCTCGCTGCGGGCCGGACCTTTCAGGTCCGGCATTTCACGATGCAGGGCGAGGTTGTCCGTTCCCGACGAGAGATACACGTTGTCGGGATCGGGCTCCCACTCGACGCTGAACCCGAGCAGGTCCACGTAGAAGCGTTTCATCTCGTCGAGGCGCCGGACGTTCAGCGCCAGGTGCCGGAGCCCAATGTGTGTCGGCCGCTCCATGATGTAGACTCATCTTATGCCACGCAAGACCGTCGTCAAGGCGCGCTGTGCGCTCTGCGGCGCCAAGGAAGTCTCGGAGCCGCGCGGCGAGGAGAAGTACTGCCGCGACTGCTGGGACAAGAAGATCGCGGTCGAGGAGATCGTGGCGCACGACTTCGCGCTGAAGCGGTACATCCGCGCCCACAGCGCCGAGAAATACCTGATCTATCACTCGACGATCAAGCGACCGTGCGGTCAGCTCATCGTCGTCGACGATGGATACGACCTGTTTCTCACGCTGACGCTGTACCCGAACTTTGGCTGGGACGAGCCCGCCTACCATCTGGAAGGCGACCCGGAAGGGCGAATCTTTTCCGAATTGCTCGTCGATGTCATCGCCGCGGAGGTCATCGAACCCTGGGGCGGAGGCAAGTGGCACATGGAAATCTTCCGTTCCGTGAGCCCCGAACCGGAGGACTGGAACGGGGAGATGTAGGAAGCGAGCACTGTTATAATCGACCGTTCCTGTTAGCTCGTCTGTTTTTTCCGGGAGGATGTTTATGAATCGCGCGCGCTTGTCATTCGCCGCGACCCTTGTGGCTCTGACGCTCGGTGCAGGCTTGTCAGCCGCTCAAGCCACGCAGGCGCCCCCGATGAAATCGGTGCTTGCCGGGAAGAAGTTGACGCCGCCCGCCAGGGGCGAGGTGATCGTGGAATACACCTTGCCGACTCGCAAGAGAGTCAACGATACGATCGTCACCACCTTCCAGGTGAAGAATATCGGCTTGGCTCCGATCGCCCGCCTGACCATCATTCAAACGTGGTTCGACAAGGCCAACAACACCGTTGGCGGCGGCAAGGGCGCCGTGGAGGGCCTGTTTCAGCCGGGAGAAGTGAAGACCATCACCATAGAGTCGGAAGCGAAACCGATCTACAACGGAGACGGGTTCAACTTTACGCATGCGAATGGGACCGTGAGGGCGAAGCAGGTCTCGAAATTAGTACCAGGGACCGCGGCCGAGAAGCCAGCGGCAGCGGCGAAGCCGGCAGCGGCAACAGCGAAGCCGGCGGCAGCAGCGGCGAAGAAGTAGGCCTTACTCGATCTTTTCGAAGCGCACAGTTCCCGGGCGTGTTGGAATGGCGACGAGGTGGTACGGCGAAGTCACCACCTGCGTCGTCACCACGTTCCGGTCGGGCCGGGTCTCGCGGTATTGAACCACCAGCGCCCCCTGATCATCCCGGATCCCGACAATCTCGACGCTGTGGCCGCCAGTCGGACGGCTGCCGAGAAAAATCCCAACTACCATCTCCCGTGAAAAATCGATCGCGGGCTGAGGCCGGTTGGCGGCGTGCTGCCGCCAGATCGCGGTCCACTCGGCCTCGGTGCGCGCCGTGAACTGGCGCATGGAGTCGGCGAAGCTCATGTCGCCCTTCTCCACGGTTCGTTGTCCGGGAGCGGATGCGGGCGTCCGCGCTGAGGATGCGCCCTGCACGCGAAACTGCAGCTGCCGCTCTGCTTGGCCGTCGTTCAAGCTGGATCGCGCTCTGACGTTCAGCACATAGCTGCCCGGAGGGACGTCCTTGAGAGGAATGCGCGCCGTGAACCCGTAGGCGCCGCTCGTTCCACCGGCGATCTCGACGGAGGAACGCTCTTCCTGTGTCTTGAAGCGCACACGCCCTTCGTTGGACATCACGGAAGCCACGATCTCCACCTGATGCGGCGTGAGCACCCGGTTGTCGTACACCTCGGCGAAGAGCGCGATCTCGTCGTCCTGCGGAAACGCGCGGAGCGCCGTGGGTTGCGCCGGAAGCACTTTCCGCATCTGCTCGTCGGCCTTTCCGGTGGGCCACGCGGAACTGGTCACGGACGTCAGCACGATCCCGCTCATCATCAGGGGATCCTTGTTGAAGTCCGGCACCTCCAGATCCCAGGTCACTGACCCCACCGAGCCGCCCAGGCTGTCGTGCGAGGCGACGCGCACCTGGTACCGGCCCGGCTCGAGGTCTATGCGATTGAGGATGCGGATTCCCGTTTGCTGAGCTCGCGTTTTCGTCTCGGGCCGCAGATTCAGACTGAGCCGATCGCTGTTGCCTGCCCGAATCTGGCGCTGTGTGTCGAGCGCCATGTAGGACAGCTCCAGCGAGTTCTTGTCAGCCAGATTCAATTTGTCGCCGACCGCATCGACGCCGAGCAGCACGGACGGCTTGAGACCATCCCCCTTGAACGGCGCGGCAAAGACGTGCATGGTGAGCCCGCTGATCGGCAAAGGGCTGCTGAGGGCGTCCCGGAGCTCGGGCGACATCGTTCGGGCGCCCGACGGGAGCTCCGGTCCCGGCGCGGCACCGCGCGGCGCCGCATACCCGCGCCTGGCGCGGACGGTCACCCCGGGCCGCTTCACCTGGACATCAATCTTGTGAAATTTCCCGTCGCGCTTTTCCGACGGAGGGTAGTACGCCAGGACGTAGTACGAGCTGCTGTCGCGGACGATGCGATCGAACGCGGTGTCGAAATTGTTGGTATTGACGGCAGCGAGCCCGCCCGTTTCCTCGGCCAGTGTGCGCAAGTCATCCTGGGAACGCAGCAGCTCGTCGCGAATTGACGTCGATCCGATATTCCTGGCCATCGAGTTCTGCGCGGTGCCTGGCGCCAGGTTCGCTTCATTCTGCTGCGCAAATCCCGTGACCGTAATGGCATCGTCCCCGAGATTGCTCAGGCCGCGCGGATCGATCGTGTAGAGGGTTACGTTGGACCGCTGCGCGGCGCCGATCGCTTCCAGCATGTCGTTGATGACCAGGGCGCCGCCCTGATTGTCGGACTGGATCTGAGTCGCCGAGCCGGCGATGCTCAGGGAGGTTGTATGGTTCACGTCGATGTCGAGGCCTTCGCTGACCATCAGCACCGATTTCCTTCGGCCCCGAACTCCTCCGAACCATTCGGAGACGTCACGGATGGTCCTGAGCGCCGCTCGCGCGTTGAACAACCGTGTGAGCTCGAGCGGATCCGCCACCACGGCGTCGCGGCCGAGCGTGCTCCGGTTTTCCACGGCCAGCTGGATGAAGTACTCGTTGTTGCGCGCCAGCGTGGCTGACTCGACCTTCGCCCCCATGAAGTTGTCGACCGCGGCCAGCAACAAACCCTTGTTGTTGGTGAATTCCTGCGTGGCCGCCTCACTCCCGCCGACGGTCATCACGGCCATCAGGTCGTTGGCCGCGAGATTTCTCTCGATGAACGCGCGCGCCGTGTTTTTCGCCCGCTGAGATCGGGTCGCATCGACATGGAGGTCGTCGAGCAGCAGGACGTAAATGCGTCCGTCGAACGGCCGCTCATTGGTCTGGACGTCGGGCAGGATCGGCTGACTGGCGAACAGGGGAACATCCGGGCGATCAAGGGGGACGTTCACCATCGAAAACGCGGTAATGGACTGCGCCTTGCCGTCCTCGCGGAGTTGAAAATCTTCCTTTCTCAAGCCGGGGACGAAACGACCGTCCGCATCGCTGACGAGCACATCGACTTCCACGTATTCGACCTGCGTCCGGAACATCGGGCGCTGGGGGGCCACGCCCTGCGGCGACTGACCGGCGCCGAGGACGGCTCCGGAGACGAGCGCGAACAACCCCGCCAATTTCAGTGGTCGGTTCATACAATTTGCTTTCTCTGGGGACCTGGTCCGCGCGCCGGGGCCTATCGACTGATTATAGCGTCGGGGCGCTATACTGAGACCGTGACACGTGTCGAAATCGCAGCAGCCTCGGCCGTGCGGCTGGACGTGTCGGCCGTGCGGACGGCGCTCGCGGCAGAGGGGCTGGACGGCTGGCTCCTCTACGATTTCCGCGGAATCAACCCGATCGCGGCCGATGTCACAGGGGCGGGCCGGCAGGGCGGTCATCTGGCGACACGCCGCTGGTACTACCTGATTCCAGCAGTGGGCGATCCACGCGGTCTGGTTCACGCGATCGAACCCGAAACCCTCGCCCATCTGCCCGGGACGACCACGCGGTATGCGGGTCGCGAACAGCTCGAGGATGGACTCGAGCGGCTGCTCGCCGGTATCCGGCTGTTAGCCATGGAATACTCGCCGGGGTGCGCAATTCCGTACATCGCGAGGGTCGATGCCGGTACGATCGAACTGATTCGTCGGTCGGGAGGCGGGGATTCTCCGATCGATGTGCGGTCGTCGGGTGATCTGGTCCAGCGGTTCTCGGCCGTCTGGGATGAGCCTGCGATCGCCTCGCACCGGGCGGCGTCCGAGAAGCTTCACCGCGTCAAGGATCGCGCCTTCGAAGCGATCGCGCGCCTGACCCGCGACGGCGGATCGACGACCGAGTACGAGGTACAGCAACTGATGGCGCGCTGGTTCGATGAGGAGGGGCTCGTCAGCGACTCAGCGCCGAACGTCTCGGCCGCCGAGAATGCCGGGAATCCGCACTATCTGCCGACGGCGACCTCTTCTCGCGCGATCGGTCCGGACGAGCTCGTCCTGTTGGACCTCTGGGCGAAGCTCGATCGGCCCGGTGCAGTGTTCGCCGACATCACCTGGATGGGGTACACGGGCCGGCGCACGCCGGAGCGCTTCGTGCGCGCCTTCGAGGCGGTGCGCGGCGCGCGCGACGCGGCGGTCGCGCTCGTCCAGACAGCGGCCAGGACGGGCCGCGATCTGCGTGGCTGGGAGGTCGACCGCGCGGCGTCCACCGTCCTCGGCGAGGCCGGCTACGGGGATCACATTCTGCACCGGACCGGACACAGCCTCGGCGAAACGGTCCACGGCAACGGCGTGAACATGGACGATTTCGAAACCCACGACGACCGGCGCCTGCTCCCGGGCACCGGATTCACCATCGAACCCGGCGTCTACTTCCCCGATTTCGGCGAGCGCTCGGAGATCAATATGATCGTCGATGCGCGCGACGCGCTCGTCACCGGACCATTGCAAACCGAAATTCGCGCTCTCGTGTAGGAGGCTCGATGTCCACTCGCAAGACCACTCTCGTCTATGCTGTGTTGATCGCGTTCGCCGCGGGCATGGTGATCGCCTCACGGCTCGATCTGACACCTACCTCGTCGGCGCAGACGCTCGTCGTACCAGTGACGAACAGCGCGCCCATCACCGGAGCGCTGGACGCGCAGACGTTCCGGAACGTCGCCAAAGCGCAGCAGCCGATGGTCGTGAACATCAAGACCGAGGTGAGACGCCAGACGGCCGACATGTCCGACCTGTTCGGCGGCCGCGGCGGCTCGCCCGACGATCTATTCCGGTTCTTCGGGCAGCCCGGGGATCCGGGCGGACCGCAGGGACGGCAGGGACCGCAGGGCCGTCGTCCGCCGATGACGGCGGCGGGCACCGGCTTTCTCATCAGCAAGGACGGCCTGATCCTGACCAACAACCACGTCGTCGAAGACGCGGTGAAGATTTCGGTGTCGCTCTTCGGCGAAGAGAACGATCAGGACTACGAGGCCAAGTTGATTGGGCGCGATCAGTACTCAGACAGCGCTCTGATTCAGCTCGTTCAGAAGCCGAATCATGCGCTGCCCGAGGCCAAGTTCGGCGACTCCTCTCAGATGGCCGCCGGCGACTGGGTGATGGCGATCGGAAACCCGTTCAATCAGGGGTGGACGGTCACCGTGGGGGTGATCAGCGCCATGCAGCGCCCCTTCAACATCACCGATGGCCGGCAGAGCGAAATGATCCAGACCGATGCCGCCATCAACCCCGGTAACTCCGGGGGTCCGCTGTTGAATCTGCGGGGCGAGGTCATCGGCATCAACACGGCCATCTTCAGCAGCGGCCGGGCGGAGGGCAACATCGGCATCGGGTTCGCGGTCCCCATCAACACCGTGAAGGATCTCCTGCCGCAGCTGAACACCGGCAAGGTCGTGCGCGGCCGCATCGGTGTCCAGATCGACGTGGTCCCGCGGGATGGCTTCGAGGACTTTGGCCTGAAGACGCGCATGGGTGTCATCGTCACGAGAGCCCTCTCGGGCGGTGCGGCGGAGAAAGGCGGCATCGAGGCCGGCGACGTGATCGTCGAGTTCAACGGGACCGCTATCCCGAACTCCAGCGAGCTTCAGAAGATCGTCGCCGCGACCAAGCCGGGCACCTCAGCGTCGGTCAAAGTGATGCGCGACAAGAAAGAGCGGACGCTCCGGGTGACGGTTGAAGAGCTCGATCTCCAGGCCGAACAGCAGGGCCTTCCGGGACGCGCTCCGCAGCAGGCCCCCCCGGACGTGCAGGGTCAGGACAAGTTCGGCCTGTCGCTCAGCAACGTCACGGCGGCGGATGCGCGGCGCCTGCGGCTGCCCTCAGGGCGGCTCGGCGCGGTGGTTGCCGAAGTCGATCCGGACGGACCGTCGTTTGGCAGACTCGATCAGGACGATGTGATCCTCTCGGTCAACGATCAGGTGGTCTCGAATGCCGCCGAAGCGGGACGTGAGATGCAGCGCGTTCAGTCGGGTCGCAACGCAAGGATTCTCGTCTGGCGGAACAATGCCCGCGTGTTCGTGACGGTCAGGAAGGACTGACGCAGGAGAGTGCAGCGTGCAGAGTGCAGAGTGCAGATTGCAGCGTGCAAAGTGAAACTGCAGATTTCAGGTTGGAGATTGCCGATTCACTGGTGAACCTGATTCGTGAACGCGGCCCGTTGACAGTCGCCGCGTTCATGGAATTCGCGCTCTACGATGAGCGGTTCGGCTACTACGCCCGCGCGGCCCGGCGATCGGGGCGCGCGGGCGATTTTTTTACCAGCGTGGATGTTGGCGCGCTGTTCGGGCGGCTTCTGGCTCAGCAACTCGCCGAAATGGCAGAGTGCCTGGGCTCCGCGAGCGCCGCGGGCCGGGCCTCTCCGACCAATGCGGGCCGGGCCTCGCGGACTGACGCGGGTCGGGCCTTCTCAGGCCCGACCTGGGACCTGGTGGAGGCGGGTGCCGGGAATGGCCAACTCTCTGCCGACGTGCTGCGTGCCCTGCAGCACGAGCATCCACGCGCGTACGACGGCGTGCGGCTTCATCTGGTCGAAGCCAGCACCGCCGCTCGCGCGCGACAGGCCGACATCCTCGGCGACAGCGCCGGCCTCCTGGCATCCTCCAGCGCGCGGCTTCCCGCATCCTATGAAGGCGTGCTGTTCGCCAACGAGCTCCTCGACGCCCTCCCGGTTCACCAGGTCGTCATGCGCGACGAGGGGCTGCGTGAGGTCTATGTCGATGTGCACGCCGGATCGCTGTTGACCAGGGAGGGTCCGCCGTCGACTCCGGCATTGGAGGACTACCTCGCCCGGCTCGCCGTGCTCCCCGGCGTGAACGTCGCGCTCGAGCCCGGCTGGCGTGTCGAGATCAACCTTGCCGCTGTCGCCTGGATGCGCGAGGCCTCCGAGCGGCTGCGGCGCGGATTCATCATCCTGATTGATTATGGACATCCGGCGCGCGAGCTGTACTCCGTGACGCACGCAACCGGCACCCTCACCTCATTTTCGCGGCACACCATGACCGGACCCGATGCCGCCGCCGGACAGCCTCCATGGCTTTCCCGCCCCGGCGAACAAGACATCACCGCCCATGTGGACTTCACGAGCGTGCGCATGGCCGCTGAAGCCGAGGGGCTCGTCACGCTCGGACTCCTGGATCAAACCTACTTCCTCATGGGTCTCTGCGGCGCAAACTCCGTGAACCCCCTGCACCCGGTGAATCTATCGAACTCTCTGAACCCGTCGAACCCTGTGAACCTCGTGAACCCTGTGAACCCATCGAACCCAGCGAACCTCGTGAACCCTGTGAACCCATCGAACCCAGCGAACCTCGTGAACCCTGTGAACCCATCGAACCCAGCGAACCTCGTGAACCCTGTGAACCTCGCGAACCTCAAAGATCGTCTGGCCCTGAAGACCCTCATGATGCCCGGGGGACTCGGGAGCACGATGAAGGTGCTGATCCTCGGCAAGGGCGTCGGCACGCCGGCCCTGCAGGGGTGCTCCTATCGCATGCGGGTGACGTAGATCGCAGCCCACTCCCATGCCCGTCAAGTTCGAGCGAGAGGTCAAGCTGCCATTCGACGACCCGCAGACTGCGCGGGCTGCCGTCCTCGCGATCGGGGCCACGCCGCTCAGGGCGCGCCGGCTGCAGCACGACTGTCTGCTCGATACCGCGGACGACCTCCTGATGACCAGGAGGTTCACCTTGCGGGTGAGGAGTGAGCAGGGGCGGACGGTGCTGACGTTCAAGGGTCCCGCGCAGCCGTCCACGATGAAGCTGCGCGAAGAAATCGAGACGGAGGCCGGCGACGCCGGCATCCTGCTGTCGATCCTTGATCGGCTCGGTCTCCGCGTGTGGTTCCGCTACGAGAAATATCGGGAGGAGTTCGCAACCCTCGATGTTGTGATCGCCGTGGACGAGACGCCGATCGGAACGTTCGTCGAGATCGAAGGCAGCGAGGGCGGCGTCACTCGTGCCGCGCGCGCGCTCGGCCGCGAACCCGATGAATACGTGACAGAGTCTTATCGCGCACTCTTCGTGCGGCGATGCGAGGAACGAGGCGTCCGGGTCACCGACATGCTGTTCGGCCGTGGCTGATCGTCGACACGCACTCGTGCTCACGGCCGGCACGGGCACGAGGCTCCGTCCGCTGACGCTCGTGCGCGCGAAGCCGGCCATTCCCGTCGGGGGCGAGCCGCTCGTGCGGCGCATCGTGCGGTGGCTCGCCGCAAACGGCGTCACCGACGTCGTACTGAACCTTCATCACTTGCCTGCCACGCTCACGGCGGTGATGGGTGACGGCGCCGATCTGGGTGTCCGAGCCCGCTATTCCTGGGAGCAGCCGCTGCTGCTCGGCACGGCGGGAGGACCGCGTCAGGCACTGCCGCTCGTCGGCTCGGAGACCTTTCTGATCGTCAACGGGGATACGTTGACGGACGTCGATCTCGATGCGCTGTGGGCCGCCCATGGGTCCTCCGCCGCGCTGGTCACGATTGCGGTGACCCCGAACCGCCAGCCGCGGCGATATGGCGGTCTCGTCATGGATCGCCACGCTCGGGTGACCGGAGTCGTCCCTCGCGGGCGAGAGGCCGAAGGCTCCTTTCACGTCGTTGGCATTCAGGCGGTTCACGCGGACGCGTTCAATTGGCTGCCGGGCGGTACGGCCGTCAATTCGATCGGGGGCGCCTACGATCGACTGATCGCCGAGCGGCCCGGGAGCGTGACCGGCTTTGTCTCGGACGCGGCCTTCTGGGATATCGGCACCGTGAGCGACTACGTCACCACGTCGCGCGCACTCTCCGGCAGTGAACCGTCCGGCGCCTCGAAGACCGAACCTGTCCGGCACATCAGCGTCGATCCCACCGCGCGGCTGAGCGACACCATCCTCTGGGACAACATCGAGATCGGACGCGACTGCAGTCTCCATGAATGCATCGTGACCGACCGCGTCACGCTGCGGGCGGGAGCGGCCTATCGCCGGGCCATTTTGATCCAGACCCCCGAGGGAGTGGCGGCGACGTCACTGGACCAGGCATGACACGGCAATCGGAGCGCCCCGTCGCCGTCATCGACGAACGGATTGGTCGCTACCTTCACGCAAGCGGCCTTGCGGAGCGCGGTCCCAAGGTCGTGCCTCTGAGCGGCGATGCGTCGGATCGCCGCTACTTCCGGATCCTGATACCAGAGGCGGAATCGATTGTGCTCGCCCTGCACACTGGCCCGATCGAGTTTGCGTCACTGCCGTTCGCGAACGTTGCCGAGCTGCTGCGCGCCGTTCCGCTTCCGGTCCCGGCGATCCTCGGCCACTCGGACGCCAACGGCGTCGTGGCGCTGCAGGACCTCGGGGACGTGACGCTGCAGGCGCATCTGGGAGCCGCCTCGCCGACCGAACACGAAGGGCTCTACCGCGAGGCAGTCGCGCTCGTTGAGCTGCTGCAACGGCGCGGCGCCCAACTGACGAGCGATCGGTTCGTCCCGTACGCCGTCGCGTTCGACAGCGACAAGCTGACGTGGGAGCTGAATTTCTTCCTGAAACACTTCCTGGAGGGATACCGTGGTGCGGCGCTCACCTCCGCCGAGCGAGGCGCGATCGCCGAGGAATGGGCGGGCATCGCGAACGAACTGTCGTCCGAGCCGCGTGTGGTCTGTCACCGGGACTATCACAGCCGCAATCTGATGCTCCACCGCGGCCGGCTCTACATCATCGATTTTCAGGATGCCCGCCTGGGGCCCGACACGTACGACCTGGCCTCCCTGCTGCGTGATTCGTACGTCGACATCGGCGATCGCGATCTCGACGATCTCATCGCGTACTTTCTGGCGTTGCAACGTGACGCGTCCATGGGGACAACCAAGCCGCAGGGAAGCGACGCCGGCGCGCAGGAATTCCGGAGGCGCTTCGACCTGATGGCGCTGCAGCGCAACCTGAAGGCCCTCGGGACATTCGGGTATCAGACGTTGACGCGCGCAAACACGGTGTACATCCAGTACATCCCGCGCACGCTGCGGTACACCCGAGCAAGCCTGGAGAAATACCCGCGCTTCGGCCGGCTGCGCGAGCTGCTGTCGGCCCATCTCCAGGAACTGCGATAGCAGTCCGTCGCGCAAGTGGGTGGCCGCCAGAAGAAGGGGTCAGACCCCGTTTCCATACGCGCAAAGAAAGGGGTCTGACCCATTTTTTCTCGTGCGCCTCGGACTGCAACCCGATCTGCCCTTCACTACGGGCTGATAGGGTTGGTCTACAATTGGAAGTTCGTCTCGTGCCTGGGAAGCGCCCGTTCGGAGTGTCAACGCGTCTCTATCACGGTCACCGGCTCAACCGGGACCATTTGCTTGCCATCGGCGCTCACGGATTCGAAGCGGTCGAGGTGTTCGCGACGCGAACCCACTTCGACTACCACAATCCCGCAGCAATCGCCGACCTGCAGCAGTGGCTCGCCGAAGCGGGGCTCGAGCTGCATTCCGTGCACGCCCCGATCAACGAGAGCCTGACGGGAGGGCGTTGGGGCGCGCCCTTGACCCTGGCGAGCGCCGACGCGGACGCCCGGACGCGCGCGCTGGACGAAGCCGTGCAGGCGCTCCAGATGGCCCGGCGCATTCCCTTCGAGGTGCTCGTGGCGCATCTCGGTACGCCGCGGTCACAGCAGCCCGAGCCGATCGACAACAGTCGTGATGGGGCACGGCGCAGCATCGAGGCACTCCGGCGGATCGCGGAGCCGCTCGGTGTCCGGGTCGCCGTGGAAGTCATCCCGAACGAATTGTCACGCGCGGCCTCGCTGGTGCACTTCATCGAAGAAGTGATCGACGTGACAGGCGTCGGGATCTGCCTCGACTTCGGGCACGCGCACATGGACGGCGACGTGGTGGACGCCGTGGAGACCGTCTCCGAGCACGTGATCGCAACCGACCTGCACGATAATCGAGGGCGGACGGACGAGCACCTCGTGCCTTTCGAGGGATCGATTGACTGGCCGGCTGCCCTCACGGCGGTACAGAAGGTCGGCTACGATGGGACGCTGATGCTGGAAATCGCGGCGCACGGCCCGGAAAAAGAGACCCTGCAGAAGGCGCGCGCGGCCCGGCAACGGATGGAGCGTCTCTTTGCGGCCTGGTAGTAGAGAGCCGATAGCCGAAAGCTGATAGCTGATAGCTGAAAACTGCTTATGCACGTCTACATCGAAGACATCGGCAAGCATGAAGGTGTGGAAGTCACCATCAAAGGCTGGCTGCACAACCGCCGATCGAGTGGAAAGATCCATTTCCTGACCCTTCGCGACGGCAGCGGCTTCATCCAGGCCGTGATGTCCAAGGCCGCCGTGGGCGACGAGCTCTTCATGGCCGCCGACCATCTCTCGCAGGAAACGTCGGTGATCGTGACCGGCACCGCGCGCGCCGATACGCGGGCGCCGAGCGGATATGAGATCGACGTGAAGCACCTGGAAGTGGTCGGCGCGTCCCACGACTATCCCATCACGCCCAAAGAGCACGGCGTCGACTATCTGCTGGACCGCCGGCATCTCTGGATCCGCAGCGAGAAACAGCAGGCCATCTTGCGCATTCGGCACGAGATTGTCGATGCCGTACGCGGCTACTTCAACACGCGCGGCTTCATCCTCACCGACGCGCCGATTCTCACCCCCGCCGCCTGCGAGGGAACGACGACGCTGTTTCCAGTCGAGTATCTGGACGAGCAGAAGGCGTATCTCACGCAAAGCGGCCAGCTCTACCTCGAAGCGAACGCCATGGCGCTCGGCCGCGTCTACTGCTTCGGCCCCACGTTCCGCGCGGAAAAGTCGAAGACCCGCCGGCATCTCACTGAGTTCTGGATGGTCGAGCCCGAGATGGCTTATGCGGATCTCAACGACGTCATGGACCTCGCCGAGGGCCTGGTGATCTCGGTCGTCGGGCGAGTCCTCGACAAACGCCGGCCCGAGCTGAAGGCCCTCGAGCGCGACACGACGAAGCTCGAATCCGTCCAGGCGCCCTTCCCGCGAATCAGCTACGACGAAGCGGTCACGCGCCTGCAGGCGCAGGGGCTGCCCATGGAATGGGGCGGCGACTTTGGCGGGCCCGACGAAACGGCGCTGTCACAGCAGTTCGATCGCCCGGTGATGGTGCACCGGTATCCGGCGGCGATCAAAGCGTTCTACATGAAGCCGGATCCGGAACGCCCGGAGCTTGCGCTCGGCATCGACGTCCTGGCCCCCGAGGGCTACGGCGAAATCATCGGCGGCGGCGAACGCCTGGCGGACCTCGACCTGCTGCTGAGCCGCATCGAAGAACACCAGCTGCCGAAGGAAGCCTTCGAGTGGTATCTCGATCTGAGGCGGTACGGGTCGGTGCCGCACGGAGGCTTTGGCATGGGCATCGAACGCGTGGTGGCCTGGATCTGCGGCCTGGAGCACGTCCGCGAGACGATTCCCTATCCGCGGATGTTGTATCGTCTATATCCGTGATCTGTCAGGAAACCACGAAGTCACGAAGTTCACGAAGAATAGAGGTCATCTCATAAGAATGCATTCGCCACCACAACACGAAACCACGAAACTCCGAACGCGCGACGCAGTCCGTTTCGTGATTTCGCCATTTCGTGGCATTCGTGTCTTCGTGGTGAACAGCTGATGAAAATAGGACTGATTTCCCTCGGCTGCCCCAAGAACCTCGTCGACTCCGAGGTGATGCTGGGTCTTGCCCAAAGCGCGGGCCACGAGCTGACGAGGGATCCCGCGGACGCCGATGTGCTCGTCGTCAACACCTGCGCATTCATCGACTCGGCGAAGAAGGAATCGATCGACGCCATTCTGGAGATGGCCCGGCACAAGAAAGGCGGGAGTTGCCGGCGGCTGGTCGTCACCGGTTGTCTGGCCGAGCGATATCGCGAGGAGCTGCGCACCGAGATTCCCGAGATTGACGCCGTCCTGGGCACCGGCGAGGTCCCCGAGATTGTCAGAGCCATTGGCGGAGCGGCGCTGTCGAAAATGTCCGGAATGCCGGGAACCCTGCCGCTCAACTTCTATCGAGCATGCCCTGAGGCGCCCGAGCTAAAGCTCGGGCCTACTCGAGCCTACCCGGTCGCCGGGCGCGAATCGCCACGCGCGACTCCCCGATCCCTGCCGACATACATCTACGACGCCGACACACCGCGGATGCTGGCCACACCGCGGCATTACGCGTACATCAAGATCGCCGAAGGGTGTGACTACAAGTGCGCGTTCTGCATCATCCCCACGCTGCGGGGCAACTATCGCAGCCGGCCGGCCGAATCGATCGTGCGTGAAGCCTGCGCCCTCGCCGCGCGGGGCGTGAAGGAGCTGCTCCTCATCTCGCAGGACACGACGTTCTACGGCATCGACCGGCACGAGCGCGGCGCGCTGGCCAGACTGCTCCGCGAGTTGAATGCCGTTGAAGGCCTCGAATGGATTCGTCTCCTCTACCTCTACCCGACCACCATTGACGACGTCACAATGGCGGCGATGGCTGAGTGCGACAAGGTGTGCAAGTACATCGACTTGCCGCTGCAGCACGCGTCGAACCCCGTGCTGAAGCGGATGAAGCGGCCGGGCACGCGCCAGAACTACGATCGGCTGCTTTCGCGCATCCGTGCCCGGGTGCCCGGCGTGGCGCTCAGGACGACGTTCATCGTGGGGTTCCCAGGGGAAACCGAAGCGGACGTCGCTCAGTTGTGCGATTTCGTCCGGGAGCAGACATTCGACCATCTCGGGGTGTTCACCTACTCGCATGAGGAGGGCACCTCGGCGCACGACCTGACCGACGACGTGTCGGCGCGGACCAAGACCGCCCGCCGAAACCGCGTGATGGGCCTTCAGAAGCGAATCGCCCGGCGGCGGCAGCGCGCGCGGGTCGGGGAACGGACCCGAGTGGTGATCGACGGCCCGGCCAGCGAGTCTGAGCTCGTCCTGAAGGGGCGGCTCGCAACGCAGGCCCCCGACATCGACGCCTGCGTGTACCTGACCGATTGCGACCCGGCGAGCTTGCCGATTGGGGGGTTTATTGCGGCCGAAATCGTCGGGTCGCGCGACTACGACTTGATTGCGCGGCCCGTCTAGTTCTAGTAACGAAGGTTCGCATCGGCTGCTCGTTTTATCACCCGGCGGTTTGAGGCGAAGCTTCGTTACCCTGTGCTATAATTTCCGCTTCGTACCTTGGGTTGAGGACCGAAGTGGGCGTGTGCCCACTTTTTTAGTTTTAGGGGCGCGTTTTGGCCGCGGCAGACCTCGTCGAACACGTTCGTATGGTAGCCACGCGGGCTGCGGCCACGCACGGCCTCGAGATCTTCGACGTGCAGTACCGGCGAGAGGCCAGCGGCATGGTCCTGCGGGTCCGGATCGATCGACCTGGCTCAGCCGCAACCGCTGAGGAATCGGTCAGCGTGGAAGATTGCGTCCGAGTCAGCCGCGACCTCAGCGCGCTTCTCGACGTCGAGGACGTGATCCCGGTGGCGTACACCCTCGAGGTGTCGTCGCCCGGTTTGGATCGGCCGCTGCGGCGGGCGGACGACTATCGTCGCTTCACGGGTCGGCAGGCGAAGATCGTCCTCCGCGAAAAGGTGGACGGCCAGGCGTTTTTCAAGGGCCGCCTGTGCGGGCTCGAGGACCACGAGGTGCTCATCGACGGCGCGGATGGCCGGCGGCACCGGGTGCCGATCAGCATCATCACGCGGGCGAACCTCGAAGTGGAATTCTGAGCTGACGGCAGAAACCGGCAGCTGAAAGCTGGATATGTCAAATCCGTTGCAGCAGACAATCGAGGCGCTGGCGAAGGAGAAGGGCATCGAGCCCGACGTCGTCATCAGCGCCATTGAAGAAGCGGTCGCGACCGCCTCGCGCAAGTACTACAAGACCGGCGAGAATCTGAAGACCCGATTCAACACCGACACCGGCCAGGTGGACCTCTTCGCCGTCAAGCAGGTTGTTCAGGACGTCACCAACGCCGCGATCGAGATCGGCATCGATGAAGCCCGGCAGCTGTACCGGTCGCTCTACGGCGAGGAGATCGCCAACAGCATCGAGATCGGCGACGAGATGGAGTTTCCCAAGGCGACCGAAGTACTCGGGCGCATCGCCGCGCAAACGGCCAAGCAGGTCATCTTCCAGAAAGTCCGTGAGGCTGAACGCGAGAATATTTTTGCCGAGTACAACCAGCGCATCGGCGAGGTCGTCACCGGGACGGTCAAGCGCTTCGAGAACGGCGACATCATCCTGGAAATCGGCCGGATTGAAGCGGTCCTGCCGAGAAAGGAGCAGTCGCGAGCTGAAAGCTACGCGCCGGCCGATCGGATCCGCAGCGTCATCAAGGGAGTGAATCGCAGCGCCAAGGGCCCTCAAATCGTGCTGTCCCGGACCGATCCCGCACTGCTCATCAAGCTGTTCGAGCAGGAGGTGCCGGAAATCTACGACGGAACCGTCATGATTCGCGGCGCGGTGCGGGAGGCCGGCGACCGCGCAAAGGTCGCGGTGTTCTCGCGCGAGCGCGATGTCGATCCAGTGGGCGCCTGCGTCGGCATGAAAGGGACGCGCGTCCAGTCGATCATCCGCGAGCTGCGGGGCGAGAAAATCGACATCGTCGAATTCTCCGAGGACTCGATCGCGTTCGTCACCAACGCTCTGAGTCCGGCGAAGGTGCAGCGCGTCTCGATCGTCGACGACCACGAGCGCGTCATGGAAGTCATCGTCGAGGACAAGCAGCTCTCCCTGGCGATCGGGAAAAAAGGTCAGAATGTCCGGCTCGCCGCGAAGCTCACGGGCTGGCGGATCGACATCAAGAGCGAGGAAGAAAAGCGGCGCGAAGTCGAAGCACAGTTCGAGGGACTCGAGGCCGCGTCCGA
>JAHFUL010000008.1:0-10413 GCA_023265155.1 Acidobacteriota bacterium | reverse complement strand
GGCTGCAGCCGGCGAGCCCGTCACGGCATCGGACGCCGAGCCGGGCAGCGAGGCGGCGCTGCCCTACGTGTTGAGTGGTGTGGGAGACAAAACGGTACGGAGGCTGGTCGAGGCTGGGTACACGACACGAGAGGCCCTCGCCACGTCCACCACAGAGCAGCTGTCGGAGATTCCGGGGATCGGCGCCAGGACCGCGGAGAAAATCCTCGCGGCCGCTCGCGACGAAGCGGGCGGCGCGGCCGCCGGCCAGCCGAGTAGCGACGAAGCGTAGGCGACCGACGAGGCAATGGTGGGCTCGGGCGTCAGCTCGGGCGTGGATTGAGGTTACGCGTTGTCAACTGTCCGGATTTACAGAGTCGCTGAACTGCTCGGAACGACGAGCCAGGAAATCACCGCCCTCCTGAAGCGCGATCACGGCATCGACGCGAAGGGCGCATCGAGCACGATCGAAGAGGTCGTGGCGCGGCAGTTCGTCGACCGGCTCGCGCGTCAGCGCAACATCACGCTGCCGACCGGCGACATTTTTGCCGACGCGCCGATGGTGAAGGGGAAGAAGGTCGCCCCGGCCAGGAAAGCACCGGAGCCGGTCAAGCCGGTGGCGCCCGCGCTGCCACCACCCCGCCTGGTCAAGATGGTCAGACCCGCGGTCGTGGAACCTCCGCCCGTCGAGGTGGAAGCGGAGCTCGCGCCAGAGCCGCCGCCGCCCGCGCCGGAGCTCTCCAGCGTAGTGGAGCCGGCGGCAGAGGAAGCCCCGGCACCGCCCGCTCAAATCGAGACCGTAGCCCAAGCACCTCCGTCGGCGATTGAACCGGCCGCTCCCGAGGCTCCGCCGCCGATCGCTGCGGCGCCCGCGGCTCCGGCCAAAGTGCCCACGCCCGGCCGCGTCGTCCCGCCGACACTTCGGCTCCGCATCGAGGAGCGGCGTCCGACGTCGCCGACACCGCCGCTGCCGACCCAGACGCCACCGCGCGCCGTTCCGAGACCGGCGCCGCGCGCCCCATCTCCAACGACGGCGCCTCCATCAGCAACAACAGCGCATCCATCAGCGAGTGGCGTCACGGCCCCGGCCCAGCCCGGAACGCCGGGCACGGCCCGTCCAGGCCTGCCGTCTCCGCGACCTCCGCTTGCAGGCCCGCCGCGGCCCGTCTATTCGGGGCCACGGCCGACACCGGGTGGGCCTCGTCCGCTGCCTTCTCAGCCGGTTCGCACTCAGCCGCCGGGGCTGCCACCGCGTCCGGGCGGACCCTATCCGCATCGTCCGGGCATGCCGCCGCCGCGTCCGCCGATGCGGCCGGGACCATCCCGCCCTGCGTCCGGTCCCCGGCGTGATCCTGCGCCCCGCGTCGCCGCGCCGGTCGTGGCCGTGCCACCCCCGGTGACGCGCACCATCACCCTCGCGGAAGGGATGACGGTCAAGGACCTCGCCGACAAGCTCGATGTGCGCGTCAAGGAGGTCCTGGCCAAGCTGCTCATGAAGCGGCTCATGATGACGATCAACTCGACACTCGATACCGACACCGCCAGCATGCTCGCGCGCGAGTTCGGCGCCGACGTCCAGATGCGCAGCTTCGAGGAGGAGCTGCTGCAGATCGATGCCGGCGGGGCGCGTGCCGAGGACATCGTGACCCGCGCGCCGGTCGTCACCGTGATGGGACACGTGGATCATGGCAAGACCAGCCTGCTCGACGCGATCCGCGAAGCGCGGGTCGCGGAGCGCGAGGCCGGCGGTATCACGCAGCACATCGGCGCGTACCACGTGACGATCGGCGGACGGAACATCGTGTTCCTCGACACCCCGGGCCACGAAGCGTTCACCCTGATGCGCGCGCGCGGCGCGAAAGTCACCGACATCGTCGTGCTGGTCGTCGCGGCCGACGACGGAGTGATGCCACAGACGCGGGAAGCGATCGACCACGCGAGGGCCGCGAACGTCCCGCTCGTGGTCGCGATCAACAAGATCGACAAGCCGAACGCCGTCCCCGAGCGGGTCAAACGCGAACTGACCGATCTGGATTTGATGCCTGAGGAATGGGGCGGCAAAACGGTCACCGTCGAGGTCTCCGCGAAGAAGAAGCAGAACATCGATCTGCTGCTCGAGATGGTCCTGCTCGTGAGCGACATCCTCGAGCTGAAGGCGAACCCGAAGCGCAGCGCGACGGGCACCGTGCTCGAAGCGAAGCTGGACAGAGGCCGCGGCCCTGTGGCGACCGTGCTCGTCCAGGACGGTACGCTTCACGTCGGCGACAACTTCATCGCCGGCCCGATTGTGGGCCGCGTCCGGGCGCTCATCGACGATCGCGGCCGGCCAGTGAAGTTCGCCGGCCCGTCCTCGCCGGTCGAGGTGCTGGGTCTGACTGGCTTGCCGCAGCCAGGCGACGTCTTTCAGGTCGCGGAGGCCGCGAAAGCCAGGCAAATCGCCGCGTTCCGTGAGGAGCAGGCGAAGAATCGAGCGCTCGGCGCCAAGGGCGGACGTCTCACGCTCGAATCGCTGCAGGCACAGATCGCCGAGGGCGGCATGAAGGAGCTGCCGATCATCATCAAGGCGGACGTGCAGGGATCGGCCGAGGTGCTGGCAGACACGCTGACCAAGCTGACCGATGAGAAGGTGAAAATCCGGATCATCCATTCCGGCGTCGGCGCCGTCAACGAATCCGACGTTCTCCTGGCTTCGGCGTCCAACGCCGTCGTGATCGCGTTCAACGTCAGGCCGGACCGCAACGCCGAGGAGATCGCCACGCGCGAACGTGTGGAGATCCGCCCGCATTCGGTCATCTACAATGTGACCGACGAAATGAAGAAAGCGATGGCGGGGCTGCTCGATCCGACCTTCAAAGAAGTGCGGCTCGGCGTCGCCGAGGTGCGCAACATCTTCAAGACCCCCAAGTTCGGCACCATCGCCGGCTGCATGGTGACCGAAGGGCGCATCACCCGCTCCGGCGATTCCCAGGCCCGGCTCCTGCGCGACAACGTCGTCGTCTACGAGGGCAAGATCGGATCGCTGCGCCGGTTCAAGGACGATGCGAGCGAGGTCAAGAACGGGTTCGAGTGCGGCATCGGCTTCGATCGGTTCAACGACATCAAGCTCGGCGACCTCATCGAGGTGTTCGTGATGGAACGGGTCGCCGTGACGGCCTGATGGCTCAGGGAGCTCGTCCGGACAGGGTGGCGGATCAGATTCGCGGCGAGCTGGCCCTGTTGCTCGCGCGGGATGTGCACGACCCCGGCATCGGCTTCGTGACACTGACCCGCGTCCAGGTCACGCGCGATCTGCAGCTCGCGCGGGTGTACTACACGGTCCTCGGCGACGAGACCGCCCGTCGCAATTCGGAGCGGGCACTCGGACGCGCCATGCCGTTTCTTCGCCGGCAGATCGGATCGCGGCTGCGTCTCAAGCGGACACCGGAGATCGCGTTCGTCTACGACGACTCGATTGCCGGTCAGGACCGCATCGAGCAGATCCTGAACGAGCTCCACACCGAACATGATGACGACCCCGGCACCTGAGCTCGGCCAGATCGTCGAGGTCGTGCGCGCCAGACCCCGGTTCGTGATCTCCTCGCACGCGCGCCCGGACGGCGATTCGATCGGATCGCAGCTGGCGATGGCGTACGCGCTGCGCGATCTCGGCAAGGACGTGCGGGTGATCAACCAGGACAGCGCCCCGCCGCCGATCCTGTCGTTCCCCGGTGTGGGCGGCATCGAAATCGCCGACCGCGTCGAAGGCAGCTTCGACGCCGCGATCATCATGGAGTGCGGCGACCTGACGCGCACGGGCGTCGCGGGCCTGGAGCGGTTCTTCGTCATCAACATTGACCATCACCCGGGCAACACCGCGTACGGGCAGATCAACTGGTTCGATTCGTCGGCCGCCGCGTGCGCGGAAATGGTCTTCGATATCGTCCGTGCCCTCGGCGTGCCGCTCTCGGTCGAGATCGCGACACACATCTACCTGGCGATCCTCACCGACACCGGGTCGTTCCATTACTCGAGCATCTCTCCCCGGACGTTCGACATCTGCCGGGAGGCCCTCGAAGCGGGTGTCGACCCGGTGCTCGTCGCCCGGAACGTGTACGACAGCAACAACATGGGCCGGCTGAAGCTGTTTGGTGCGGTGCTGGGCGCCATGCGGATCGGCGGCAGCGGACGCATCGCCATCGTGTATCTCGACCATGACATGGCGCGTGACGCCGGTGGCACGTATGAAGACACCGAGGGCCTCATCAATCTTCCGCTGACGGTCAAGGAAATCCAGACCGTCGTCTTTTTCAAGCAGATCCAAGACAACGAGTACCGCGTCAGCATGCGTTCCAAGGGCGACATCGACATCAGCGCGGTCGCGAAAGAGTACGGTGGCGGCGGGCACAGGAACGCCGCCGGATGCAACGTCACCGGGGACATCGAACTGCTCCGGAAGCTGTTCATCGAAAAACTGGAACGGGCGATCGAGCTGCCCGAAAGCCCTGCCTGACAGCCCGTGGTGAACGTCATGTCGGGCTGTTGCAGTCCGAGGCGCACGCAGAAAAAGGGGTCTGACCCCTTTCTTTGCACATGTGGAAGGTGGTCTGACCCCTTGTTCGAGCGGCAACGCACTTGCGCCACGGACTGCTGAGTTGGACGGTCTGCTGATCCTCGACAAGCCCGTTGGCCCGAGCTCCCACGACGTGGTCGCGCGCGCGAGGCGCGCGCTCGGCGAGCGGCGCATCGGGCACACCGGCACGCTCGATCCGGAGGCGAGCGGCGTGCTCCCCCTCGTCATCGGGAAGGCGACACGACTCGCCCGTTTTCTGAGCTCCACTGACAAGAGTTACGAAGCGGTGATTCGACTCGGCATCTCGACGACCACCTACGACGGGGCCGGCGAGCCGACGGGAGAGCATCACGCGGGACCGCTCCCCTCCCGGCACGCCATCGATGCCGCGCTCGACCCCTGTCGCGGCTCTTTCATGCAGCAGCCACCCGCGTACTCGGCCAAGAAAGTCGGAGGACACCCGAGTTACAAGCTCGCGCGCCGCGCGGATCGCCGGAGAGCCGCCGGCCTGGAGCCTACCGTATCGGGAGAGCCGATGAGTCACCTCGCCCCGGCTCGCGTCACAACCTCAGCGCTGGAGATTCTGAAGCTCGACAAGGATTGCGTGACGCTCCAAGTGGAGTGTTCGGCCGGCTTTTATGTGCGGTCGCTCGCACATGATCTGGGCGAGCGCCTCGGCACAGGCGCCCATCTGGTTGCCCTTCGACGCACCAGGAGTGGCGACGCCCGGCTTCAGGACGCGATGCTGCTCGAAGTCGTCGAGGACGGCGATCGCGGCCGGGAAGCGGCCGCTGCGGCGCTGATTCCCTTGTCCCAGATGCTGCCGGAACTGAGGGCCTTGACGCTGACCGATGAAGGCGTCCAGCTCGCCAGACACGGCCGCCTCCTCCGCCCTTCGGATTTCGAGAACCCACCGAACCCTGTGAACCTTGTGAACCCCTCGAACCTCGTGAACCTTGTGAACCCATCGAACCTCGTGAACCTTGTGAACCCCGTGAACCCATCGAACCTCGTGAACCTTGTGAACCCCGTGAACCCCGTGAACCAAGTAAACCGTTTGCTCGACTCGCGCGGGAATCTCGTCGGGCTCGCGAGGCCCTCCGGGGCGCTCGGTCTTTTGCATCCCTTCGTCGTCCTGGTGTAACATGCTGAGCTTGTTCGACTAACGGATTTCCAGACATACGGCGTGTCCGGTTGCCAGCAGGCGTCTGGGGCGCTCGTGGAGGCGGGTTGTGGCGTTGACGAAAGATCGCAAGACCGAACTGATTGGCTCCTACAAAACCCACGACGGCGACACCGGCTCCCCCGAAGTACAAGTCGCGATTCTCAGCGAGCGCATCAGCTACCTGACTGAACACTTCAAGTCGCACGCGAAGGATCATCACTCGCGGCGCGGCCTCTTGATGCTGGTCGGACGCCGCCGCCGGCTGCTCGACTATCTCAAGGCAAAAGACACGCATCGGTACGCCGATCTGATCAAGCGGCTGAACATCAGGAAGTAACCGACGCGTGTCGCTGTAACGCGCGCCACCCCGGCGTGCCGGCGCCTGCCGCTCGAACATTCGAGACATCCTATGGAAACTCGTGAATTGACCGTCGGCGACAAGACCCTCAGATTTGAAACAGGCAAGCTCGCCAAGCAGGCCGGCGGCTCCGTCATCGTCCGCTACGGCGACTCCGTCGTGCTGGTCACGGCGTGCCGGGCGGCGAGTGTCAGGGAAGGCATCGACTTCCTGCCGCTGACCGTGGACTACCGAGAGAACACCTACGCCTCCGGGCGCATCCCGGGCGGCTTTTTCAAGCGCGAAGGCAAGTCCACCGAAAAGGAAACTCTGACGAGCCGCTGCATCGACCGGCCGATCCGGCCGCTCTTCCCCTCGGGCTGGCGTTACGAGTCGCAGATCATCGCGCTCGTGCTCTCGGCAGACCAGGAGAACGACACCGACGTGCTGGCCATCACCGGCGCCTCCGCGGCGCTGGCCCTGTCGGAAATTCCGCTCCAGAAGACGATCGCGGGCGTCCGCGTCGGCCTCGTCGACGGCAAGTACATCGTCAACCCGACGTTCCTGCAGCGAAAAGAAAGCAAGCTGGACCTCGTCGTCGCCGGCAGTTCGGACGGGCTCGTGATGGTTGAGTCTGGTGCGAAGGAAGTCACGGAGGAACAGGTCGTCGTGGCGCTGGAAACCGCGCACGCCGCCATCAAGACCATCGTTACGGCGATTGACGACCTGGCCAAGACATCCGGGAAGAAGAAGGTGGTTGTCGCCAGGAAGGAAATCAACCAGGACTTCTACCGCGACGTCGAGGAAAAGACCCTGCCCACACTCGCCGACGCCATGCGCATCCGTGAGAAGCTCGAGAACTACGAGCGCGTGGACGAGACGCTGAAGGCGCTCGTCGCCTCCCTGCCGGAAAGCGAAGCGGAGCGCAAGGCCGACGCAAAGGCCATCTTCAAGGACCTGAAAGAACGGGTCCTCCGCGAGGAAGTGCTCACACGCGGCGTGCGCCTCGACGGGCGGAAGTTCGACGAGGTTCGGCCGATCTGGATCGAGACCAGCGTGCTGCCCCGCACGCACGGCTCTGCGGTCTTTACCCGCGGCGAAACGCAGGCGCTCGTCACGTGCACGCTTGGCACGGCCGACGATGCGCAGAAGATCGAGAGCTTTGAGGGCGAGACGTGGAAGAGCTTCATGCTCCACTACAACTTCCCGCCCTTCTCGGTCGGCGAGACCGGCCGCATGACCGGCCCCGGCCGTCGTGAAATCGGCCATGGCGCGCTCGCGGAGCGTTCGCTGACGCCGATGCTGCCGACTGAAGAGCAGTTCCCCTACACGATCCGCATCGTGTCGGACATCCTCGAATCGAACGGCTCGTCGTCGATGGCGAGCGTGTGCGGCGGGTCGCTGGCGATGATGGATGCCGGCGTGCCGATCAAGGCGCCGGTGGCGGGTATCGCCATGGGCCTGGTGATGGACGAGAAGACAGGCAAGTACGCGGTGCTCAGCGACATCGCAGGCGCCGAAGACCACTATGGCGATATGGATTTCAAGGTCGCCGGGACCGCTGACGGCATCACGGCGCTGCAGATGGACATCAAGGTCGGCGGGATCACCACCGAGGTGATGCGCAAAGCACTCGATCAGGCGCGGCGCGGCCGGCTCCACATTCTCGACAAGATGCGCGAGGCGCTTGCGACGTCGCGCCAGAGCATCTCGGCATTCGCACCGCGCATCGTCACCATCCGGATTCCGGTGGACAAGATTCGCGACGTCATCGGCCCGGGCGGCAAGATGATCCGCAGCATCATCGAGCGGACCGGCGTGAAGATCGACGTCGAAGACGACGGCCGCGTGAACGTGGCCTCGGCCGACGGCGAATCGGCGGCGAAGGCCATCTCGATCATCCAGGAACTGACGGCCACTCCCGAGCTCAACAAGACCTACATGGGCAAGGTCCAGCGCATCACCGACTTCGGCGCGTTCGTCGAGATCATGCCCGGCACCGACGGCCTGCTGCACGTCTCCGAGATTGCCAACCATCGCGTCAAGGATGTCCGGGACGAGCTGAAGGAAGGCCAGGAGATCATGGTGAAGGTCATCAACATCGACCCCACCGGAAAGATTCGCCTCAGCCGGAAGGCGCTTCTGCAGGACGCCGGCACCGCCGCCGCGTCGTAGGGATGGTCTCCAACTGTACGTAATGTCCGCCGTTAGCGGTGTGCGCGATGCGGTCCCGACGCATCCGTGTAGCCCTGGTGTTACAGAACCGTGAGCTCCATTGCTTTCGGGCGGTGGATAGTGCGCGTCTGCGATGTTGACGACCGTCGGCCCGAGCTCCGATCCCATGATCCAGACGCCGAGCAGCCAGGACGAGCAGGCTGACGTCGGACGACTGACGCCGTACGGTGACCGCCACCAGGATCCAGACGATCAGGTAGAGCGAGGTGGCCCTCGGTCGCGATCGATCGCGCGTCGACTGGAAGAGTCAGAGCCACCGTGGCCAGCGCGAGCAGGAACGCCAGCGGAGTCCAGACGGCGAGCGCTCGCAGGGTGAGTCTTCCGGGGAGCACCCTCACGAGTCACGGAAATTTTTTCCAGTCTTGGCCGCCCGGGCTCGGAGGATGTCGAGAGGACTTCGCGCCGGGTTGCGCAGTTCCTTCACGACGTGGGTGTAGATCATGGTCGTCTCGACGTTCGCGTGCCCCAGGTACTCCTGGATCTGCCTGATATCCACGCCGTCGAGCAGCAGGTGCGTTGCGAAGCAATGGCGCAAGGTGTGTACGGAAACCGGCTTGTGGATCTTCGCCTTCAGGACCGCTGCCTTCACGGCCTTCTGGATGACCGAGTCGCTGAGGTGGTGACGACGAACGACGCCGGCGCGGGGGTCGGTCGACAGCGTCTCACTTGGAAAGACCCAGAACCATCCCAGTTCGCGCCCCGCGTTCGGGTACTTGCGATCCAGAGCGTCGGGCAACCACACCCCGGCGAGGCGGGACTTGCGATCGGCCTGGTAGATCGCTTCCGCCCTGCACAACTGCGCGCGTAACTCCTCCCGGCCTCCTTCGGCCAACAGCGTGGACCTGTCTTTGTCGCCCTTTCCACTGCGCACGACGACGAGGCCCTGATCGAAATCGATGTCCTTGATGCGCAGCTCGCAGCATTCCGACACCCGCAACCCTCCGCCGTAGATCAGCGCAGCCATGAGCCATGTCGTGCCACTCATGGCCTCCAACACCGCGGCGGTCTCCGGCAGGCTCAGGACGACCGGGAGATGGAGCCCCCGTTTCGCTCGCACCGTGCCCGACAGGTCTTCCACGTTCACCCCGAGGAGCTCCCGGCACAGGAACAGGATGGCGCAGAGCGCTTGATTCTGCGTGCTGGCCGACACGCGCCGTTGTACGGCCAGATGGGTCAGGTAATTCCGAACCGATTCCGACTCGACGCGCGGATGCGGCACGCCCTGCTGTTCGGCCACGTACGCCAGGAAGCGCCGCGCCCAGTCGATGTAGCTGCACTCGGTTCGATAGGCGTAGTGCCGGGTTCTGAGGCGCGATCGCATCTGGTCGAGGGCTGCCAATGGCCCGGTGCGGCCTTGGTCGTCCACGACTGCACTCTGTGGTCGCCCATGCCAGTCCGTTCGCTGGAGGAAATTGACACAGTAGATGCGGAGGGCCTGTTCGGCCTGGCGCACCTGCCAGTCCTGACAGCTGCCGTTCTGTTCCAACTCCTCGCAGAACCGGCGCACCTGGTCCGCCAGGGGTTCGTCGGAGGCCGGTCGCGAGAGGAACCTGCGCACGAAGCGCACGCAGTAGGGCGCTGCCTTCTCGTTCACCAGTCGCGCCTTGAGGAGGAACTCCCCGAACTGTTGCAACGACGTCTCCAGCTCCCGCATGGCTCACCCCGGTCGTCGTCGGGCAACAAGCGCGCCAGATCGACGCCGGCACTGGAAGTCGTGCTCCAACCAAGGTTGTTGGGTTCGGCAGTACCGAGTTCCCCGATCTCATGCTCTCGGGCAGTGCCTGGCGGCAACTGAAGGTGACGCCGATATCGGCGATTGGCGCCGTCCATCCATCCATCGGATCGCGTGCATATGGCGCAGGGACCAATCTACGGCTGAAGCGCCGACGAAACGGGCAACCGCCTGAGAAGATGACACTTGACCGAGGACCATAACGCGAGAAGAATGACCGCAAACGATCGGTTGCCGGCGCAGCGCGCGCATATGCCGTGGGAAAGTAACGGCAGTTGGCGCCGTCCAGATATACAACGTTGAACTAAACCGCTGATCGCGGTAGGAAGAGCCCGCTCGTTTCCACGCTCGTGATCGTCGTGTTCGCGTGATTTCTTCGGCCGCGTCCCTCTCGTCGCCGGCCTCGTTCCCCTCCG
>JAHFUL010000086.1 GCA_023265155.1 Acidobacteriota bacterium | reverse complement strand
GAAAGTCATATCGGGCTGTTGCAGTCCGAGGCGCACGCAGAAAAAGGGGTCAGACCCTTTCTTTGCGCGTGTAGAAAAGGGGGTTGACCCCTTTTTCGGGGGCAACTCACTCGCGCCATGGACTGTCAGGACTCCGACTAGGATTCGGGATCCTCGAATGTGAGGCAATAACCATCGCCGCGCCACAAATTGCCACTCGGCGCGCGGCTGAACTGATGTAAGCTCCGCGCTAAGCTCCGCGCGACCACGACCGCCTTTCGGTGGGATGCAACAGTCCGTCGACTTCGCCATCGCTAAAGTCCAAAAAGGAGGACGCCGGTGTCAAGAACACTCAGCCCGCGCAGAACCCTTGGGATCCTCATGGGACTCACCCTGCTCCTGGCGATTCCCGCCCGGGCACAGGAACAGGGTGGCGGCATCCAAGGCGTTGTTCGGGACTCATCCAAGGCCGCGTTGCCGGGTGTCACCGTCGAAGCCCGGAGCCCGTCGATGCCCGGCGTCGCCACCACCGTCACGGATCGCGAGGGGGTATACCGCTTTCCAGTCCTCGTGCCGGGAACGTACGAGCTGACCGCTTTGCTCCAGGGGTTCGCGCCAGCCAAAATGCCCAACATCGTCGTGAGGCTCGGATCAGCGTTCAGGATTGACATCGCGATGGAGCTCGCGCAGTTCGCCGAAACGATCAAAGTGACGGCTGAGCCACCGATTATCGACGTAAGACAGAACGCGGCGATTTCCACGATTCCCGCGCTGACCCTCGAACTGCTTCCCGCTTCGGGACGCGACTTCACGGCCGCCCTGACCACCACGGCTGGCGTGCGGACCGTCGATAGTGGCGTCTCGCTGGACGGGGCGAGCGGCCTCGAGAACCACTACATCGTCGACGGCCTCAAGACGACCGCAACGATCACTGGCCAGAGCGCCCAGCTGATCCGCATGGACTTCGTGGAAGAGATTCAGGTGAAGTCGAGCGGCTACAACGCGGAGTACGGCGCATCGATGGGGGGTGTTATCAACGTCATTACCAAAAGCGGCGGCGACACCTTCAGAGGGTTCCTCGGGACGTACTTCAGCGATCCGAACTTCCGGTGGAACGGCGCAACCCGGCCGTCGACGCGCTACAGCCCGATTGACGACGTGACGCCGGAGCGCTACATCAATCTCACGACAGAAAAGACCCGGTCGCCCGCCTTCGAGTGGTTGGGTGATCTGGGCGGTCCGATCATCAAAAACCGGCTCTGGTTCTACCTGTCGAACGCGACGACCTACAACCCGGACGAGAGGACGGTGCTCTTCTCCCAGGCGGTCGCGCAAGGCCTCCAGACGTTCAACAGCTACGCTTCAAACGTAAGGACGGGCTACACGCTGACCGGCGCCATCACCAACAGCCTCCGTGCGCGCATGACGGGTGAGTTCGAGCGCGCGGCCTCGCGACGGACGCTGCCCGCACTCCAGCCCGACGGCGTCACCAGCCTCGCCAATCCGAACACCCGCTACGATCTCACGGGCAGTAACAGTCCGGTGAACCTGGTGACCATGAACCTCGACTACGTGGCCACGCCGCACCTGTTCGTGAACTCGAAGGTTGGATACCGAGGTTCCAATACCTCCACTGTCGAGGGCGCCTACCTGCCTCAATTGCGCCACACGTTCGGTCGGTCGAATATCGGCCTCGCCGGTGTCCCGGCTGATCTCCAGTTTCCTAATGGTTACACCTCCACGCCGCTCAGCAACTCTGGGACGGTCAGGGACCACCAAACTCGGATTGCATGGGATTTGAGCGCTACGAGTTACCGATCGTGGAAAGGCCAGCACGCGCTGAAGGCGGGGCTGAATACTGAGTGGGTGGGAGACGACATATTCACCGGTGCAACCGCGCCGAATATTACCCTTCAGTGGGACAGAGTCTTCAACACTCCGGACGCCCGGGCGGTGAGAGGTGCGTACGGTTACTACTCGGTCACCCAGAACGGTACCTACGGCAAGGTCAGCGGAAACAATATCGGCATGTTCGTCCAGGACAGCTGGACGCCGGGCACTCGCCTCACCATCAACGCCGGGGTGCGAACGGAGCGCGAGCTGATTCCGAGCTATATCGCCGGCAACACGGATCTGAAATTCGCGTTCCTCGACAAAGTGGCACCGCGCCTTGGCTTCGCGTGGGATGTTACCGGAAATGCCCACTGGAAGGTGTACGGCAGCTACGGCTCTTTCTATGACATCATGAAGCTGCGGATCGCGCGTTATCACTTCGGCGGCGAGGTCAGCAAGACGTACTACTACTCGCTCGATACGCCAAACTGGCCGACGGTCACGTGCGCCGCTGCGGGACCGCCTCCCGAGTCGGGCTGCCCGGGCACGTACTTCGGGTACATCGACAATCACGTGCCGGTCAACGGCCTCGAGGACAACCGCCTCGACCCCGCCATGAAGCCGAGTCGGACCAGAGAGTACGTCGTCGGGCTCGATCATGAGCTGAATACTCGGACATCGGTGGGGATACGCTACGTCCACAAGCCGCTTTCGCAACTCGTCGAGGATGTCGGCAGGCTTACGTACAAGGATGGCGCACAGCTGTGGATCTACACGATCTGCAATCCTGGCGCCGGCGTGTGCGCGAATCCGGAGAGCGATCTGACGCTGCCAAACGGCGGTGCGTACCCGCCGCAGCCGCGGGCCGCGCGAGACTACGACGCGGTTGAGCTCAGATTCGCGCGGCGGCTCAGCCGCGACTTCTTCGTGAACGCCAACTACACCTGGAGCTACCTGCGGGGCAACAGCTCGGGCCTGGGGAATGAAGACATCGGGGAAGCGACCTTGCCGAGCCTGACGAGTCAGTTCGACCTTATCTACATGGCGTACAACTCTCGGGGCCGGGAGGTCAACGGGCGTCTGCCGAACGACAGTCCTCACGTGTTCAAGGTCCAAGGCGGCTACACGCTGCCGTGGGGCACATCGCTGGCGGTCGATTACTCCACCCAAAGCGGCGAGCTCGAGAGCACCACCATTCAACAACAGGGTCGTTACACGTTCCTGTTTGACCGTGGCGACCTCGGTCGCGTCAACGCGCTTTCGCGCGTCAATCTGAAATTACAGCACGACTTCTGGCACAAGCGAATCAACGTCGCCGCGGATGTGAGGAACGTGTTCGATCAGATGGCGGTCACGGATATTGAACATCAGCCGTATCGAGACGGTTTCACCATCCCCGATGGTGTGTACTTCGCCGCCGGCGGATACGATATCAACGCGTACGTGCAGCAGTTCCGTGCGCTGGCCAACGATCCGCAAGGGGTCAGGAACCTGCGGGACTCAGCCTTCTACAAGCAGCCGATCGGGTGGCAGGGCCGTCGGACATTCCAGTTTTCGGCGCGGTACCGCTTCTAGCGATGTTGCGCCTGGTGACAATTGTAAGAGCCTCGGTATTGACGCGGGAGCGTGTCTCGACGAGCCTCGAGGCCGGTCGTTACCGAGCAGTCCACTGTAGGGGTTTCCGTTGAATGTGCGCTCCCCTCGTGATAAAAGTAGACGACCTCAAGCGCAAGGATTGCAGGATTTATCCATGTCCAAGAGTCACCGCTGGCTGACCAGTCTGGGATTCCTGCTGGCCGTGCTTCCCCTATCGGCTGCGCCACGGCAATCTGCGCCTCAGTCCCCGGCTCCTCAGGTTCCACAACGCGGCGCCTCGCCCAATGCGGCAAGGGAGGAGGGCATTCCGGTACTGAGCGCTGAAGTTCAAAAAGCTTGTGGCTCGTGCCACACCGTCGACGACAAGAAGATGATGACGCGCATCTCCTACCGTCGAGCCAGTCCCGAGAACTGGGAGCTGACGATTCGACGGATGGTATCGCTCAACAACGTGAATCTCACGGTGGAGAGCGCGCGCAGCATCATCAAGTATCTGGCCGACAATAACGGGCTGGCTCCCGAGGAGGCGCGTGCCGCTTCGTTCGAGGCCGAGCGGCGGATGATCGATTACACGTATGCCGCCGACAAGAACACCGCCGACACCTGCAGTCAGTGCCACTCCATGGGTCGGGTGATCAGCGAGCGGAGGACGAGCGAAGAGTGGGGGCTGCTGCTGGCGATGCACCGAGGCTACTATCCCGAAGCGGCTGCGTTCCGCGCACGAGGCGGTGGACCGGGCGGCGCGTCTGCGGACGGCGGCGGGCAGGGGGGCGCGCCGGCACCCGCATCAGCGGACAGCGGCGGAGCCCAGGGTGGCGCGCCGGCACCAGCGGACGGCGGTCGGCAAGGCGGCGCCCCAGCGGCCGGTGGGCGGGGCGGCGGCGGTGGTGGTGCCAGCGCAGCAGACAGAGCGCGTGACCATCTGGCGAGGGCCTTCCCGCTGCAGACGCCCGAATGGGCGTCGTGGTCGGCCGCCATGCGGTCGCCGAAGATCGCTGGTCGCTGGGCCCTCTCCGGGTACGAGGCCGGGAAGGGACCCGTCTACGGCGAGGTGACGATCTCCGAACAACCTGGCTCCCCAGACGCGTTCCTTACGGACACCCGCTTCGTCTACGCTCGAACCGGTCAGGCCGTGACACGCAAGAGCCGCGTGCTCGTCTATACGGGATTCCAATGGCGCGGCCGCTCAGCGGACGCGGTGAGTGAAGAGACCACGTGGCGCGAGGTGGCCTTCATCGGGCGGGACTGGCGGGAAATCGAGGGACGCTGGTTCACCGGCGCGTATGACGAGATCGGTATGGACGTGACGTTGCGTCGTGTCGCCAACGATCCCGTCGTCCTGGGTACGAACGTGGCATCGCTCAAGCGGTCGACGACCGGGCGCGCCGTTCGTATTTATGGCGCGAATTTCCCCCGGACGCTCGCTACGGCTGACATCGACTTCGGCCAGGGCGTGACGGTTTCGCGAATCAGCAGCGTCGCCCCCGAGATGGTGACCGTGGACGTCGACGTGGCACCCGACGCACGCGTCGGCCCGCGGGATCTCTGGCTGGCCGGTGCCGCGAAGCCCGCGGCGCTCATCGTCTACGACAAGATCGACGGCATCAAAGTTCTTCCGGAAGCTGGCATGGCCCGAGTGGGGGGCGTGGTCTTTCCCAGGCAGTTGCAGCAGTTTGAAGCGATCGCCATGAACTACGGCGCGGACGGAAAGCCCGACACCAAGGACGATTTCAATCTTGGTCTCGTGGATGTGGGGTGGGGCCTCGAAGAGTACACCGCGACGTTCAGAGACGATGATCTGCAGTTTGTGGGCGAACTGAACGCGAGCGGACTGTTCATCCCCAATCTCGACGGGCCAAATCCGCAACGGTCGGGCAATCGGAACAATGTCGGTGACGTCTGGGCGGTGGCCACCTACACACCCGACGGATCAGTGAAGCCGCTGCGGGCGCGGGCTCATTTGCTCGTGACGGTTCCGCTGTATTTGCGGTGGGACCCCAAGGAGATCGCCCGATGATGGTGCTTGGGTCGGGCGAGTACCATCGTTTCGAGGCGGCCGGACGGCCGTTCGTCTACCTGGTGCCGAGCGCCGCGGTCTTCGCGCTCGATGACGCCGCCGACGCCGTTCTTCGCGCCCTCGCCCAACGGGGGCGCACCCGCGACGAGCTCGTGGGCGAGTTGTCGGACCTGTTTCCCCGTTCGGAGCTCGACGAAACGATCAGCGAGCTCGAGCGCGTGCGGGCGATCGGAGACGTCCACGTTCCCGACAAGCCACTGCCGAAGTTCTTTCCGCTGATGCCGTTTCCGCTGACGACGATGGTTCTCAACGTGACGAACCAGTGCAACCTGAGTTGCACCTATTGTTACGAGTACAGCGAAGACAAGATCGTCGACACGGAAAATGGCAAGAAGCCGAAGTTCATGACGGAGGAAACAGCCCGCGAGAGCGTGGAGTTCATGCTCAAGGAGTCGGGCGCCAACAGGATGGCGCACCTCACCTTCTTCGGTGGCGAGACGTTGATGAACTTCCCCGTCCTCCAGAAGACCGTCGCGTACGCTCGGGAGCGCGCCGCGGAGCTCGGTAAAGAGGTCGATTTCAGTCTGACGACCAACGCGACGCTGCTCAGGCCGGATGTGATCGAATTCCTGGCGGAAAACCGGATCGGCGTGACGATCTCGATTGATGGCCCCAAGGAGATGCAGGACAAGTTTCGCGTCTTTCACAATGGGGCGGGCAGCTACGACATCGTGGCCCCCAAGATCAAGGAATTGCTGCGTCGTCACCGCAGCCGCCCGATTGGGGCGCGCGTGACGCTCACCTCCGGTGTGTTGGATATCAAACGGATCTTCCGGCATTTGACGGAGGACATTGGCTTCTGGGAGGTCGGGTTTGCGCCGGTAACGACGTCCCCGGGTCGCGACTACGCCATTTCGACCGGTGGCATGGATACCGTGCTGGCGCAGTTCAGCGAGCTTGCCGATGAGTTTCTCGAGGCGGCGGTCGCGAACCGGCATCACGGGTTTTCGAATGTGAAGGACACACTCGAAGAGATCCACAAAGGCGTGAGCAAGGCCTATCCTTGCGGGGCCGGCCTCGGTCTGATGGGCGTGGCGACCGACGGTGACGTCGCGCTGTGTCACCGCTTTGCCGGATCGGATTCGCACAAGATGGGCGACGTGCGCACCGGAATCGACCGCAACGCCCAGATGGCGTTTCTCGAGAAGCACCACATTGCTGACAAGACCGATTGCAGCACCTGCTGGGCGCGACCGTTGTGCTCCGGAGGGTGCTACCACGAAGCCTATACGCGGTACGGAGAGACCACGCGTCCGAACCTTCACTTTTGCGAGTGGATCCGCGGTTGGACGGATGTCTGTCTGCGCGTTTACGGGGAGCTTTCTGAGCGCAATCCAGCGTACCTGGCACAGTTCGACCATATGGAGAGCGTGGCGGAGCGCGCCGTCTAAGGCGCTTCCGCGAACGGTTTCAACTCGGGGGAGTACAGATGAAGCACCTGAAGCCAGTCAACAGCAAGGCCGGGCGTGTGATGGAGTACGTGCGCGCGCCGGAGGCCGTCGCCGTCAACGATGTCGGCAGCACCGTGCCAGCACAGGGCGATGTCGTCGCGCTTCAGGGTCAAGGAGGCGGAACGCCCCAGCAGGCCCCGCCCCACATCCCCCTGGGTTGCTCGACGGTGTTCTCGCCGGGTTGGGAGGCGGACAGGACCGGCGGCACAGCCGGACTGTGCCAGCCGGTCGAACGTGACCTGTTCGATTGCCACCTCGGTTGCTATTGGCCCGCGCAAGTGCCCGATCAGCTCAATCACGCCCCCAATTGGACGGCGACATGCGCTGTGGCACAAAAAGACTGGCGCAAGATCGATCTGGTCTTCCCGTAGAAGAGGAGTTTTCCGCATGTTGCGCGTCACTTCCAGCGCCGTTCGCGTGTTCCTCACGCTCCTCGCCTTGTTGGTGCTGTGGACGCTTGGAGGCGCCGCTCAGCAGGCTGCCAGACCGACACCGACCGGCGGCACCGGTACTTTGTACATAGGCGGCTATCCCAACCAGATCTGGATCATCGACGAGGCCACCGAGAAGGTCGCCGGTGCCATCCCGATCAAGGTCGGAATCCCGCGTCGAGTGAGCCTGTCGGACGACCTCAAGCGTTTCTACGTGGTTTCGGCCACCAGCGAGCAGGTTGAAGTCGTGGATATCGCCACTCGGCAGACGCTTGACACCTTCACCTTGAGCGAGGGGAACAAGAAGGTTCGCATCAGCTCCGTGGAGCCCGATCCACTGCAGCGGTACGTCATCATGATCACGAGGACGACGACCAAGCTGATAGATCGCTTCGAGTTCGGCCCCGCAAGGCTGCAGCAGTACGATCTGAAGGAACACAAGATCACACGGACGATCCCATGGCCCGACGGACAGGAGCGCGACCAGGCGAACCTGCTGTTCTCCCCCGATGGAAAGCTCTTGTATTTCCTGGCCAATGAAGTCCTGATCTTCGAGACCGAAAACTTCACGCAGGTTGACAAGTGGGACATGTCGAACCTCGAGGAGGGGCTCGGCCAGGTCAGCGTCAGCCTCGGTGGCTTCGGAGGGGCCGACAACGTCAACGATCCGCCGGGGTTCTTCACGACGACCATGACGGTGCAGGATCCCGTGCAGCACCGACGGATGATGGGGATCGCGAAGATCAACCTCACGGCGAAGACGAATGAGTTCTACACGATTGGTCCAGCCGGTAGCGTCAGCTTCACGCTCGCGCCCGACCGGAAGCGTGGCTTCGGACTGGAATCGGAGATCGGTCGGTACCAGTTCTGGACGTTCGATCTCGTCAAGCGCCAGGTGGTCTCGCGAATGGAGTTTGCGGGCCGACCGAGAATGTCGATGAAAACCAGCTCGAATGGCCAGCTTCTGTACGTGTTTACTGCCGGCAACACCATCGACGTGTACGACGCCTCGAATTATCGCTCCCTGCGGACGATCTCGCTAGCCGGCGACATGACGACGACGTTGTTCGTGGTGCCGCCGCGGCCCGCTAGTCGACCTTGATCGACGCCTCGCTCAGGCAGGCGTTCTCGTACGTCATTCCGCAGGCGCGCCGCTTGGCGCTCGTACTGGTGTTGAGCCTGGTCAGTACCGGACTCTCGCTTTACGTACCCCTTCTCTCGCGGGATCTCGTCGACAAGGCGCTGCTCGGCCGAGACCAGGCCAGCCTGGTCCGCGTGGTCGCGATGTTCGTCGCGATCACCCTGGTCAGTTTTGGTCTCAACATCGTGAGCGGGCTTCGGTACACACGGGTATCGGCCGACATCCTGTTCGAGATGCGGCTGGCGATGTACCGGCACCTTCAGCAACTCTCACCGCGCTTCTACACCCGCACCCGCTTCGGCGACATCATGTCGCGCATCAACAACGACATCGGCGAAATCCAGCGGGTCGCTGCGGAAACTGCGCTCGCGTGGGTCGGCAACGTCCTCTTCTTCATAGGCACTGTCGTTGCTCTCCTCTGGTTGGATCCACGCCTGTTTCTCGTCAGCGTCGGCGTCGTGCCGTTGAGCCTGTGGGCGCTTGCCCACTACCGGCAGCGGCTCGAGGGGCAGATCGCGCTCCTGCGGGATCGCAGCGCCGACATCGGCAGCTTTCTGGTCGAGACGCTGCAAGGCGTCAAGCTGGTCGTGACCTCCAACGCGCAAGGACGTGAAGTTGAGCGGTTCCGCGCGAAGAACGACGCCTTCGTTCGAACTCTCTTGTCGATGCAGAGGCTGACGTATCTGGCCGGAGGCCTGCCCGGACTGATTCTCTCGGGCGGCGTGGCGGTTGTCTTCCTGTACGGAGGGCAGCGAGTCATGAGCGGAGCGATAACCGTCGGTACGTTCATCGCTTTCATGGCGTATCAGATGAGCCTGCTGTCTCCGATCCAGGGAATGATGGGCCTGTACACGAACCTTGCCACGGTGCGCGTATCGATGCGTCGCGTCTACGAGATTCTGGGAACGCCGCCAGAGGTCACCGAGCAGCCAGACGCGTTGCCATTGACAGACACGCAAGGGCAGGTGGAGTTTGAAGACGTGACCTTGTCTTTTGACAGAGGCGGACCGATCCTCGAACATCTGTCCTTCACGGTCCAGCCCGGCGAGGTGCTGGCGATCGTCGGGCCGAGCGGAAGCGGCAAATCCACGGTGACCGACCTGCTCTTGCGCCTGATCGATCCCGACCACGGATCGATTCGTCTCGATGGGCGCGACCTTCGAACGCTCCGTCTCGACGATCTCCGGCGTGCGGTGGCGCTCGTTGACCAGGAGCCGTGCATCCTCCACGCCTCGATCGCGGAGAATCTTCGATACGCGAGGCCGGGAGCGACCGATGACGATCTCCGGCGGGCTGTACGGGCTGCGGCGCTCGAGACCTTCATCGAGGGGCTTCCCCAGAAGTACGACACGATCGTTGGAGAGCGGGGTATGGCTCTGTCAGCCGGAGAACGGCAGCGAATCGCAATCGCGAGGGCGTTGCTTGCCAATCCGGCCGTGCTCGTGCTCGATGAGCCGACCGCGGCGCTCGATCCCCTCTCGGAAGAGCAGGTGATTGCCGGCTACCAGGTTGTCATGAAGGGTCGAACCACCATCGTCATCTCACACAGGCTCGAGCTCGCGAATCAGGCCGATCGGGTCGTCGTGCTGGACGGCGCGCGAGTCGTGGAGCAGGGGTCACCTCATGAGCTGCGCACGTTGCAGGGCGCGTTTCACGAGCTCTTCAGGTTGAACCATGACAAATGACGCGGCTGACCGGTATTTTCGCGGAACGGGCTGCGGCGTCCGGATTGCGATCATCGACAGCGGCGTCCACGCCGGGCATTCTCACGTGCAGGGGGTGGCGGGCGGGGTCGCGATCGGGCCCGACGGCACTGAACATCCGGACTACATCGATCGCCTCGGTCATGGAACGGCCGTGGCCGCTGCCATCAAGGAGAAGGCGCCCGACGCCGAGCTGTTCGCCGTCAAAGTATTCGACCGCACCCTGGCGACCGACGTTGGGGTGCTCGTACACGCCATCGACTGGGCGGCGCGGTCAGATATCCACCTGGTGAATCTGAGTCTCGGAACCGCCCGCCCGCAGCACGAGCGCGTCCTCGGCGACGCCGTGAAGCGCGCGATGCAGGCTGGCGTCATCGTTGTGGCCGCCGGGCACGATGACGGGATCCGATGGTTACCCGGCTGCTTGCCCGGCGTGGTGCCGGTGCAGGTGGACTGGACGTGCCCGCGCGATCGGTACCGCATCGCCACGGCCTCGGACGGTGAGGTCGTTTTTCGCACCTCTGGTTTTCCGCGAGAGATACCCGGCGTGCCGGCCGCGCTCAACCTCAAGGGAGTCAGCTTCGCGGTGGCGAACATGAGCGGGTTCGCAGCGCGCGCGCTCGAGACTCGTTCCGGAGCTTCTTTCGAAGAGTTGGTCGGCATGTTGAGCGCCGGCGATCTCCTTCGGTCGAGCGGTCAGAAATAGCTGATAG
>JAHFUL010000007.1:34720-46363 GCA_023265155.1 Acidobacteriota bacterium | reverse complement strand
ACCCTGGAATCTGGTGGCGGGTCCATGACCCCGCCTGTCAAGGCATCGGCGGCCCCGCGTCCTAAAGCAGTGGGCACGAACAGATATCCTCCCGGCCCTCCGCGCTCGCTGCTGTCCATGCTCGTCTATCGTCCGGGACGCGATCCGCTCGCGTTCTTCGCCGGGCTGGCCCGCACGTACGGCGACATCGCGTATGTGCACATGGGAGGCGAGAACGTCTTTCTGATCAGTGAGCCGGCGCTCGTCCGCGATGTGCTCGTCACCCATCAACGCAACTTCATCAAGGGACGGGGACTTCAGCGCGCGAAGCGGCTGCTGGGTGAAGGGCTGCTCACGAGCGAAGGCGCGGTGCACGTCAGGCAGCGCCGCCTGTTGCAGCCGGCCTTTCATCGCGAAGCCGTCGCCTCCTACGCGGGGGTCATGACCGACTACGCCGATCGGGTCCGCAGCAGGTGGCGCGACGGGTCGACGATCGACGTCTCCGAGGAGATGATGCGGCTGACGCTCGGGATCGTGGGCAAGACGCTCTTCGACACGGACGTCGAGTCGCAGGCGCGCGAAGTCGGCGACGCGCTCACCGCGGTCATGGACTCGTTCTGGCTTCAGATGCTTCCGCTCTACGAGGTGCTCGATCGGCTCCCGATACCGGTGATGCGCCGCAGCCGCGCGGCACGCGCGCGGCTCGACGCCATCATCTACGGCATGATCGCCGAGCGCCGGCAGTCGGGGCAGGATCGAGGCGACCTGCTGTCCATGCTCCTCAACGCGCAGGACGACGAGGCGGACGGCCGCCGCATGACCGACGAGCAGGTGCGCGACGAGGCGATGACGATCTTTCTGGCCGGCCACGAGACGACCGCCAACGCCCTGTCGTGGAGCTGGCACTTACTGGGCGAAGCGCCCGAAATTGCCGCGAAGCTCCACGAAGAAATCGATCGCGTGTTGCAAGGACGCCTGCCCGCCATCGCGGATCTGGCGTCCCTGACCTTTGCCGAGAAGGTCGTCACCGAGGCCATGCGGCTGTACCCGCCCGCCTGGATCATCGGCCGGCGCGCCATCGAGGAGTACCCGCTCGACGGATACGTGGCGCCCAAACGTTCGATCATCCTCATGAGCCCGTACGTGCTCCAGCGCGACGCCCGCTATTATCCGGATCCCGAGCGGTTCAACCCCGATCGCTGGACGGCGGAGTTCAAGGCCTCGCTGCCGCCGTTTTCGTATGTGCCGTTTGGCGGGGGCGCGCGGCGCTGCATCGGCGAATCGTTCGCGTGGATGGAACTCGTGCTCGTCCTCACCACGATCGCGCAGCGCTGGACCCTGGCGGCCGTGCCCGGGCATCCTGTCGTGCCGCAGCCGGTGGTTACGCTGCGCATGAAACACGGGCTCAAGATGACGGTCCACAAGAGACACGACGGGTAGGGCGGACAAACAGGGCAGGTAGGCCAGGTGGGCCGGGTAGGCCAGGTGGGCCGGGTCGGACTCGTAGGCCCGACCTTCCGGGTCCGACTCGTAGGCCCGACCTTCCGGGTCCGACTCGTAGGCCCGACCTTCCGGGTCCGACTCGTAGGCCCGACCTTAAGGTCGGGCGAGAACGGCATTTGTACTCGTCGTGCAGACTCTCAGCCCTGCGGTGGCAGATGATCATTACTCGTCATGAAGACGCCCGAGCAGAAGCTGAGCAAGTCGGACGGCGATACCGGCGTGCGCGACCTTCGCGCGAAGGGCTGGCGCGCGCCGGACGTCATTGGAGAAGCGGCGACGCTCGCCGGACTGATTGACCGCCGCCGAGCGATCTGCGCGAGCGAGGTCGACAGCCTGTTCGTCGCGTTGCACTTGTAGCGCAGGACCTCAAGTCCTGCTTTCCACGGCAGACCTGAAGGTCCGCACTACGAGTCCTGCTTCCCACGGCAGACCTGAAGGTCCGCACTACGAGTACGCGGCTTGGTCGACCGCTTCGAACCGTGGCACTCGTCGCGAATCGTGGCACTCGTAGCGCAGGACTTTCAGTCCTGCCGTCGTGGCGTTCCTGCCTATTCATCCCGGTGGACGGTTGCTGGCGAGAACGCAGGGAGGCAGACGGCCACGTACTCGGCGCCGTCCGGCTCGGGGCTGCTGTACCGCACCCACTCGCCGGGAGCGGTTACAACTGCCTGACCCGCTCGGACGTCCATCGCGCCGGCGGCATGCTCGACCCGGAGCATTCCGCGCAGGACGACGGTGATTTCTTCGAAATCGGGGCGCTGACCGGGCTCCTCCCAGCCACCCGGGGAGAGCATCCGCGCGACGCTGACGGAGGCGTGGCCCGAGTTGACCATTCCGGCGAACTCCTGAATCTGTTTAGGTTTAGTGCCGGCGGCTGCGACAACCGTAGGCCGTTCGATGAGGCGTGGCATGGGCCGGAATTGTGGCAGATCGGCCTGCGTTCTTCACGGATTTTTAGCGTGCCACCAGCCGTGGCAACCTCTATACTCATGGGACTTGTTTTTGGTCGGCCGCTTTCTTATGAGGGAGTGTGTGTAATGGCGGGTGGACGGCACCTCGGCTGGAGATTCTCAATCGGTCTTGCACTGCTCGTGTTGGCCATCCTCGGCCCCGCGGCGCCATCTGCGCAGCGTGCTCCGACGGCCATGCCAGGCGACGTGACATTCTCTAAGGACATCCTGCCCATTCTGCAGCGCAGCTGTCAGAACTGCCATCGGCCCGACGGCGTCGCTCCGATGTCGCTCATGACCTACGAAGACGTGCGGCCCTGGGCGCGAGCCATGAAGCAGCGCACGTCCCTCGGACCGCATCGCGGCCTGATGCCGCCCTGGTACATCGAGAAGAACATCGGGATTCAGCAGTACAAGGACGACCCGTCGTTGAGCGCCGCCGAGATCGCCAACATTGGCAAGTGGGTCGACAATAACGCTCCGCAGGGCAATCCTGCCGACGCGCCGCCGCCTCTCCACTTCGGAGACCTTGGCGCGTGGAATATCGGCACGCCGGATCTGATCGTGTCGACCAAGGACGTCGTCGTGAAGGCCAACGCGCCCGACTGGTGGGGAGAGATTGAAAGCGTGCCGATCGGGCTCGACGAGGATCGGTATGTCGCGGCTCTCCAGGTCAAGGAAGTGAACGACATCAAGGGTGACACCGGCGGCCGGGCCACCGTTGGCGCGCATTACGTGTTTCACCACATGATCTGGAGTACGCGAGTGGCCGGCAGCGCGGATGACGATCCGGTGGCGGCCGCCGTCAACGGCACCTCCACCTCCTGGCCTGTCCACGAAGTTGGGCGCAACGCCGACATTTTCGATGAGAGCGCCGGCCGGCTGCTCCAAGGCGGATCGAGCCTCGTGTCCAATTCGGTCCATCTGCACTCGAACGGCCGCGACACGAAAGCCCACCTCGAAATCGGTTTCAAGCTCCAACCGAAGGGCTACACGCCGACGTTCCGTCGCTCCCCGAGCCGGAGCCTTGGTAACGGCGTCGACATCGACATCAGACCGATGGAAGCCAACCAGGAACTTCACGCGTACACGGTGCTGAACGAGCACACGAAGATCACCTCGTTCGAGCCGCACCTCCATGCGCCTGGCGCCCGCATGTGCCTCGAAGCTATCTGGGGCTACAACATCCAGACGCTGAGCTGCGCCGGCTACGATCACAACTGGGTGCGCGGGTACGACTACACCGAAGACTCAGCGCCGCTGCTTCCGAAGGGCACGATCCTGCATATCATCGGCTACATGGATCTGTCACCCGCGAACAAGAACATTCCGGATCCGAGGAACTGGCAGGGGTCGGGGAACCGATCGGTTGCCAACATGTTCATCGATCTGGGACAGGGCGTCTCGCTCACCGACGAACAGTTCCAGCAGGAAATGGCCAAGCGGAGCCAGAAGCTGCGCCTCACGCGTAACGATGTCGTGATTGGCTGTCCGCTCTGCACGGCAGCTCCGGCGACGGGTCCGAACGCACCGCGCCCGTCGGGAGGCCAGTAGTGGCTCGAATCAAGATCCTGTTTCCGCTCATTGCTCTCGTCTTCGTGCTGGCCCGGACGGGGGCCAGCACGCAGTCGCTCTCGTACTCGTCGGGTCAGAACGTTTCGCCCGCGTTCGAGGGTTGGGAGAAGAATGACGATGGGTCGTTCAGCTTCCTGTTCGGGTACATGAACCGCAACTGGGAAGAAGAGCTCAACGTGCCGATCGGCCCGGACAACAATATTCAGCCGGGAGGGCCCGATCAGGGACAGCCGACGCATCTGCTGCCTCGACGCAACCGGTTCATTTTCCGTGTTCGCGTGCCCGCTGATTTCGGCCAGAAGGAACTGGTCTGGACGCTCACGACGCAGGGCAAGGTCGAAAAGGCGTACGCCACGCTCAGAACCGACTACTTCATCGATGACCTCGTCATGGCGTCGGAAACGGGTGCGCTGGGAGCAGGCTCCAGCAGCCCGGAGGTTCGATCGAACAAACCCCCGGTCGTCAAGATCGAGGGCGAAAAAACGCGAGCCGTCAAGGTCGGCCAGCCGCTCGCGCTGGTCGTGTCAGTCACCGACGATGGCATTCCGAGGCGGCGGGGCGGGTTCGGAGGCGGCGGGGCGGCGGCTGCTCAGGCCGGGGGACGTGGCGGAGCGGCGGCTGCTCAGGGCCCCGGACGTGGCGACGCCGCAGCGGCTCCCGTACAGGGTGCTGCACCGGCAGCATCGGGCGCGGCTCCTGGAGCGGAACCTGCCGCAGGTGCTCAAGGCGGGCGTGGGCGCGGTCGCGGCGGCGATCCCTCAGCGGCGGGTCAGGCGGGTCAGGCTGCCCTCGCGTTCGGGCGCGGAGGAGCATACAGTCCGCCCTCGCGAATCACCGTGGGGAAATCAACGGGACTTCACCAGGCTTGGTTCGTCTATCGTGGCGCCGGCAAGGTGGCGTTCGATCCGGTCCAGATCAAAACGTGGGAGGACACCCGGGCCGGGGCGAACTCTCCATGGGCGCCTCTCTGGCAACCGCCGCCGCTCCCAGCGGACGGGAAGTGGACGACGACCGCGACGTTCGAGGAGCCGGGGATCTACGTGCTCCGTGCTCGAGCGGACGACGGCGGCCTGGTTGGCGATGATCAACTCACGGTCAACGTGACTCGGTGAACATCGCCCGAGCTGAAGCTCGGGCCTACGGATCGGGTCTGCTGAAGCTCGGGCCTACGGATCGGGTCTGCTGAAGCTCGGGCCTACGGATCAGGTCTACTGAAGCTCGGGCCTGCGGATCGGGTCTACTGAAGCTCGGGCCTACGGATCGGGTCTGCTGAAGCTCGGGCCGACGAATCGATTCCTATCTTGGTGGCCGGCCGCGAGGCCGGCCTTTCTCGTTCATGAAGAAAATCTGCGAGACCATCCTCGATGCGATCGGCGGAACGCCGATGGTTCGAATCAACACGATCACCCACGGGGTCGTTCGGGCAACCGTCCTGGCCAAGCTCGAGACGTTCAATCCGGGCAACTCGATCAAGGATCGCATGGCGGTCCGGATGATCGAGGACGCCGAGCGCGCGGGCCGGTTGAAGCCCGGCGGCACGATCATCGAGGGCACCTCCGGGAACACCGGCATGGGCCTCGCGATCGCCGCCGTGGTGAAGGGCTACAAATGCATCTTCACCACCACCGACAAGCAATCGAAGGAAAAGATCGACGCGCTGAAAGCGTTCGGGGCCGAGGTGATCGTGTGTCCGACCAACGTCGATCCCGAGGATCCTCGGTCGTACTATTCCGTGTCCTCCCGGCTCGAAGCGGAAGTGCCAGACAGCTGGAAGGCGAATCAGTACGACAACCTCTCCAATTCCGCAGCGCACTACGAGCAGACCGGGCCCGAGATCTGGGAACAGACGGAAGGCAAGGTCACACACCTGGTCGTCGGCGTGGGCACCGGCGGGACGATGTCGGGGGCAGGCCGGTATCTGAAGGAACGCAACCCACGGATCAAAGTGTGGGGGATCGACACCTACGGGTCGGTCTTCAAGAAATACAAGGAGACCTGGGTCTTCGACAAGCACGAGATCTACCCGTACATCACCGAGGGCATCGGTGAAGACTTTCTCCCCAAGAACGTCGACTTCTCGGTCGTCGATCACTTCGAGAAGGTCACCGACAAGGACGCGGCGATCATGACGCGGCGCATCGCGCGCGAAGAAGGGATCTTCGCCGGCAACTCGGCGGGTGCGGCGATGGCGGGTGTGCTGCAGCTTCACGATCACTTCGGCCAGGACGACGTGGTCGTCGTGATTTTTCACGACCACGGCTCACGGTATCTGGGCAAGATGTTCAACGACGACTGGATGCGGGAGAAGGGCTTCATCGAGAAGGGCGGCCTGACGGCCCGCGATCTGGTGGCCATGCGCGTGTCGGGCGAGCTGTGCTCGATCGAATCGAACGAGCCAGTCGAGCACGCGGTGAGGTTGATGAGCGAGCACGACTTCTCGCAGATCTCCATCACCCGGGACAAGCGGCTGGTCGGCTCGCTCAACGAGTTGCACCTCTACGCGGAGCTGGTGAGGAATCCGATCGTCAAGCGCGAGCCGGTCGAGTCGATCATGCAGCCGGCGTTTCCGTTCGTCGACGTGTCGACGCCGGTCGACCTGCTGTCGACGATGGTGACGCCGCAGAACCCGGCAGTGCTCGTGCGCGACTTCAAGACCGACAAGACGTTCATCGTCACGCGATCGGACCTGATCAGGGTGTTGTAGTGTGAGCACGTTGCTCTGACTTGACAGCATGTCCCTCGTGGCACTGACCCGTGCAATCAGCCCGGCGATCGCACGGTGCGAGCTGACCCATCTGTCGCGCGTGGCCATCGACCTCGAGAGGGCGCGGGTTCAGCACGACGGCTACGAGCGCGCGCTCAGGGCGCTCGGCTGCGCGGTGCATCGCCTGCCGGCCGGCCCTGAGATGCCCGACGCGGTGTTCATTGAAGACGTGGCGATTGTTGTCGACGGGCTGGCCGTCATCACGCGGCCTGGAGCCGCGTCGCGGCGCGTCGAACGCGAGGCCGTTGCGCAGGCACTGGCGCCCTACCGCCCGCTCGCGCATATCGAGGCGCCAGGGACGCTCGATGGCGGCGACGTGCTCGTGATCGGACGGTCGATCTTCATCGGCATCTCGAGCCGCACGAACCTCGCAGCGGTCGAACAAATGCGGCGGCTGGTTGATCCCGTTGGTTATCTGGTGCGGGGCGTCCGCGTGACCGGCTGTCTGCACCTGAAATCCGCGGTCACCGCCGCGTCGGATGACGTGGTGTTGATGAATCGGGAATGGGCCCCCGCCGGTGCCTTCGCCAATTTCGACATCGTCGATGTGCATCCGGCCGAACCGGGCGGCGCGAACGTCGTGCGGGCCGGCCATGGCGTCGTGTACCCCACGGCCTTCCCCCGTACTCGGGAGAGACTCGAAGCCCGCGGCTTCGAGGTGACGGGTGTCGACGTCAGCGAACTTGCCAAGGCGGAGGGCGCCGTCACCTGTTGCAGCCTGATTTTCCCCGTGGACTCTAGGACCGGAAACCCTCTCGGAGGGACCGAAATCCCGCAGACTTCTAGGAGAGCGTTCGATGGATCCGAAACGAGAACTGCTGCGTCACACTCTGGCGACGATTGCCTACCGCGGAGGCAAGGCGGTGCGCGGTGCCCCGGAGTCGTTTGCGAACTTCAGGGCAAGTGAAACGTCGCGAACCCCGGTGCAGATCGTCGCGCACATGGGGGATCTCTTCGAGTGGGCGGACTCGATCCTGAAGGGCACACAGCAGTGGAAGGACTCGACGCCGCTCCCCTGGGGCGCCGAGGTCGCGCGATTCTTCGAGACGTTGGGATGGCTCGATGCGCACCTGGCGTCGGATGAGGCGCTCGACTGCTCGGCCGAGCAGATCTTTCAGGGGCCGATCGCCGATGCGCTCACGCATGTCGGGCAGTTGACGCTGCTCCGGCGACTGGCCGGCGCGCCGGTGCGCGCCGAGAACTACTTCGCGGCGGCCATCAGCATCGGGCGAGTCGGCGCCGATCAGGCAGCTCCCCGCCGGGAATTCGGTTGAGGATCGAGGAAGTGGCGCCCGAGCTGCCGCCTTCGCGCATCAGCGCTGCGGCGAGCCTGGCCGTAGCTCGATTGGGTCGGGCGAACGTAGGCCGGAAGCTCGGGCCTACGAGCAGGCGACGTAGGGGCCAACCGCTCGCAACGGGTTGTCAATCTGCGCAGATCGGTCGAACGTCTGATGCAGGAATCGTAATCCGCCGTAGAAAAACTGCACGCCGGCGGACACATTTGTTCGATTTCCCGCGTCGAACGCCAGCGAACGCGTGGAAAGCTTCTTGCGACGCGTTCGACCGGTCATGAGTCGAGACGCGTTCGGCCCCAACCTTCGCCGCCTTCGAATGCAGGGGAAAGTCTCGGTCGCGCAGATTGCAGACGCCACGAAAGTCGCGGCGAGCTTGTTTCACGGTCTCGAAAAGAACGACTTCTCACATTGGCCCACCGGCGTCTACGCCCGTTCCTTCGTCCGCCAGTACGCCGAGGCCATCGGCGCCGATCCCGATTCAACGGTCGACGAGTTCTGCCGCTGGTTCCCAGAGGGCGACCGCCGGCTGGAGCGCACCGTTCGAGAACAGGCCGAGATCGTCGGACACGAGAACCTCACGTGGCGCGACGTGCCACCCGCTGATCAATCCGACCGGCGGGGCGGGGCAGGGCTCCAGCCAGCCACTCTATCTGCGAGTCAATCGCCGCTGTCCGCGTGGTTCGTCCGCCTTCGGCGCGTGATCGGAAGAGCCTGACGATCCGCTGTTGGCCGCTCGCCTGCTGGCCGATATCCGACCCAGCCGTGTTACACGCGTCGAAGATTACTCGACGTAACTGAAGCCGCAGTTCTCGCAGGTCCAGGTCCGGTCCTGCTTGTACATGTTGTACCCACACTGCGGACAGAGACGGTAGTCTCGGCCCTGCTCGTCCTTTCTCGTTTCCTTGAACGGATCGGGCTCTTCCTTCTTCGCGTCCTTGCTCTCTTCCTTCTTTTCGGTTTTCGCGGGATCGGCCGGCTTCTCTTCTTTCTTGGCTTCGCTTGGCTTGGCTTCGTCTGGCTTCTTGGCTTCGTCTGGTTTGGCCGGATCCTGCGCGGACGCGATGAACGGGAAAGCGGTCACGCCTGCCACAGCCGCCGCTGCGAGCCCGGAGCCCCGGAGAAAGCTCCTGCGATTCACGCGCTGTTCAAGCTTTTTCAGAAGGGCTTCTTCCATTGGCGGTCATTATACGCTGACCTCTACCGGTTGAGCTCGGCGGCAATCCGGTCCAAAAAGGCGCGGTGGGGCGCCAGCTCAGGCCGGTCGCGCGCAAGGGCGTCAGCGATCTCGTAAGACTCGAGTAACAGGTCCTCCCGCTCGTTGGCCGGGGCCTGGTCGATGAACCGCCAGAGGTCGCGTTCGGCCCCTTCGGCGTCACCATTCGCGAATCGCGCAACGGCCAGACGGCACGCCTGGCGCCGGTTCTTCTGGGGGTCTCGTCGTTGTCCCTCTTCATACGCCGCCAGGGCCGCTGGGCATTGCCTGCCGAGCAGAAGTGTATGGCCGAGATTGTAGTACCCAAATACAAAGTCCGGGGCGAGCGTCACGACGCGTCGAAGGGCGATTTCCGACTCGGGAAGCCGTCCAAGCTCCCGGCAGACAACGCCGATATTGTTGAGGATGGTGAAGCCATCCGGGTCTGATGTGAGGGCCTGTGTGAAGGCGGCCAGGGCAGCCTCCGGCTGATCGAGCTCACCAAGGGTTGCGCCGAGATTGCTGTGCGCTGCGGCAAAGGTGGGCATCAGATCGCAGGCGCGCTGAAACCCGTCACGCGCCCGGCCCATGTCTTCCACACCCAGCCAGAACTTGCCGTCCTCGTAGTGGACGGCTTCCCAGTCCGGTGCGACGAGCGCAGCGTGATCGAGTGCGCGCCGTGCCCCGCTCATGTCCTGCTGCTCGAGACAGGCGCTCGCCAGGGCCAGAGTTGGAACGGCTGAGTCAGGAGTCGTGGATACTGCGTCACGGCAGAGCTGGAGCCGTTCTTCCGGGTAGGGCGAGTGATAGGCACGCGCAAGCAAGTGATCTGACACAGACGATGGTGAGGACCCTGGGGACGAACTCGAGGGCACACCAAGGTCGAGCACTTCGAACTGGCGCCACGCACCGCGTCGCTGGAAGGCCTCAGGCGCTGTCCGTTCGAGTGTTTGACGATCGGCGGTCGCGACGATCCGATCAGTTGGATCCAGCACATCAAGCCACTTCTGCAGAAGATAGGTCGACTGCGTGAGCACGAGCCTCGTGCCTCCGGTTTGCGCGTTTGGAAAGGCCTGCTCGAGGTCGTCGAATCGAATGAGGCGAGGCCTGGCAACGGGCAGGTCCGACGCGATCACCCGCGAAAACGGGAGCGCCGCCCCCGGGGCGGCAACCACTGAGGCCACGCGGGCGGCATCCTGGTGCGCGGCCGCGGCGGCCGCGCGATCATCCTGCGAGCCCCCAAGGATGAGGAGATGTCGAACAGTCAAATGACGCCCGGTGATACCTCGACAAGTATAAGGAACGGTTGCACATTTCGGGAACCGCATGTTATATTTCGCAGGTTCTATCGGAGTTAGGACACCCTATCTAGCTCCGGGTTGCCCGGGAAGGCGCCGTTCGGTGGCCGCGACAACGGCCGGCGGCAGGGGCAAAACGCTGCAGGACGCTCTATCGAAACGCGACCATTGAGGTCGCGCATGACATGCGCCCTCTCAATGAGGGCGTTTAAAGAGAGCACCCGGCCTTCGGGTCGTCCGTCGCGCGAATCACCAAGAGCATAGGGGTAACACGCGTTTCAGGCGCCAAGCCGCATGGCTTCCAGGCCTGAAACCACATTGCGCCGCCGCTGAGGCGTGTGAGCGGCCGCGTTGTTCGTTTTGGCGCAGGGGCAGACGTGCGGCCCCGGGGACAGAGGCGGACGTGCATGATCCGCCGCGAAGAAGCTTATGCCGACTATCAGTCAGCTTGTCCGTGCCGGGCGCAAGAAAATCGTCAGCAAGACGAAGAGTCCGGCGCTGCAGAACAGCCCGCAGAAGCGCGGGGTGTGCGTGCGCGTCTTCACGCAGACGCCGAAGAAGCCCAACTCGGCGCTGCGTAAAGTGGCGCGCGTGCGGCTGACCAACGGCATCGAGGTGACGACGTACATTCCGGGCGTGGGCCACAACCTGCAGGAGCACTCGCTCGTGCTCATTCGCGGCGGCCGCGTGAAGGACCTGCCGGGTGTGCGCTATCACGTGGTGCGCGGCACGCTCGACGCGGTGGGCGTCCAGGGGCGCATGCAGGGACGATCGAAATACGGCGCAAAGCGCCCGAAGAAAGCCTAGGCGAGCGGAGCGGCGCGGGGCGCGCGGGGCCCCGCCAGCGGAGCGAGCCTGACCCGGGTAGGGACCCGGGAGTGAAAAACCGGGGGAGGGACCCCGGAGTGAAGAAGTCCAGGGGCGCATGCAGGGACGATCGAAATACGGCGCGAAGAGACCCAAGAAAGCGTAGCCGTCAGCCGTCGGCTGTCAGCTTTCGGCTGGCAGCCTGACCACGGAAAGCTGACAGCTGAAAGCCGTGAGCTGAAGACCGAGAGCTGAAAGCCGAGAGCTGAAAACAATGCCT
>JAHFUL010000007.1:28557-34710 GCA_023265155.1 Acidobacteriota bacterium | reverse complement strand
TCCGGGCGTGGGCCACAACCTGCAGGAGCACTCGCTCGTGCTCATTCGCGGCGGCCGCGTGAAGGACCTGCCGGGCGTGCGCTATCACGTCGTCCGCGGCACGCTCGACGCGGTAGGCGTCCAGGGGCGCATGCAGGGACGATCGAAGTACGGAGCGAGAAGACCAAAGAAAGCGTGATGTAGGGCGGGCTTTTCAGGCCCGCCGAACGCTGGCCCTGAAAGGGCCGCCCTACAGGAAATCAGATGCCTAGACGACGAGAGATTGCCAAGCGCGACATTGCGGCGGACCCGCTTTACGACAGCCCGCTCGTCACCAAGTTCATCAACTGCGTGATGACCGGTGGCAAGCGGAGCACGGCGGAGCGCATCCTCTACAAGAGCTTCGACATCATCAAGGAGAAGACCGCGGACGATCCGCTCAAGGTCTTCAAGAAGGCAATCGACAACGTCAAGCCGAGCCTCGAGGTGAAGTCGCGCCGCGTGGGCGGTTCGAACTATCAGGTCCCGGTGGAAGTGAACCCGAACCGGCGGCTGTCGCTCAGCATCCGGTGGATTGTCGGCTACGCGACGGCGCGCGGTGACGGCAAGACGATGTACGAGAAGCTCGCGAACGAGCTGCTCGACGCGGCGAACCTGCGCGGCGGCGCGGTCAAGAAGCGCGAAGACACCCACCGCATGGCGGAAGCCAACAAGGCGTTCGCGCACTACCGCTGGTAATGGGAGCCTCTCAGCTGGTGGCTGACGGCTCTCAGCCGAAGACATCAAAAATGGCCAGGCAGACACCCCTAGGGAAGACGCGCAATATTGGCATCATGGCGCACATCGATGCCGGCAAGACCACCACCACGGAGCGCATCCTGTACTACACCGGGATCACGTACAAGATCGGCGAGGTGCACGAAGGCACTGCGGTGATGGACTGGATGGAGCAGGAACAGGAGCGTGGCATCACCATCACGTCCGCGGCGACGACGTGCTTCTGGCGCGATCACCGCATCAACATCATCGATACGCCCGGCCACGTGGACTTCACGGCGGAAGTCGAGCGGTCGCTCCGTGTCCTCGATGGCGCGGTCGCCGTATTCGACTCGGTCGCCGGCGTTGAACCGCAGTCGGAGACCGTCTGGCGGCAGGCCGACAAGTACCGCGTCCCGCGGATCTGTTTCGTCAACAAGATGGACCGCATCGGCGCCGACTTCAAGCGGACCTTCGACCAGATCATCACGAAGCTCGAAGCCAACCCCGTGGCGATTCAACTCCCCATCGGCTCCGAGGACAAGTTTCTCGGCGTGGTCGACCTCATCAGGATGAAGTCCCTCACCTACAAGGACGAGACGCTGGGCGCCGACTACATCGTCGGCGAGATCCCGGCCGACATGCAGGACGAGGCGAAGCACTACCGGGAGCAGTTGATCGAAAAGGCCAGCGAGGCCGACGACAAGATTCTCGCGAAGTACCTGAAGGGCGAAGAGCCCACGGAGGACGAAATCAGGGCGGCGATCAGAACGCGCGTGAACAGCTCGGTCCGCAGCAAGGGCGAAGCGGCGTTCGTGCCCGTGGTCTGCGGGTCCGCGTTCAAGAACAAAGGGGTCCAGCCGCTGCTCGACGCGGTCGTCGACTTCCTGCCCTCGCCGCTGGATGTGCCGGCGATCGCCGGCCTCGACCCGGCCAGGAAGGAAGCCACGACCATCGAGCGTCCCGCGACGGACGATGCCCCGTTCAGCGCCCTCGCTTTCAAGATCATGACCGACCCATTCGTCGGTCAGCTGACGTTCTTCCGCGTCTACTCGGGCGTGCTGACGTCGGGCGCCAGCGTGTACAACGCCACCAAGCAGCGCACCGAGCGGATCGGACGGTTGCTGAAGATGCACGCCAACAAGCGTGAGGAAATCAAGGACGTCTACGCCGGCGACATCGCGGCGGCCGTCGGCCTGAAAAGCGTTTCAACGGGCGACACGCTCTGCGACGAGAAGCATCCGATCGTGCTCGAGTCGATGGACTTTCCGAAGCCGGTCATTTCGCTCGCCATCGAACCGAAGACCAAAGCGGATCAGGAGAAGCTCGGCATGGGGCTCCAGAAGCTCATGGCCGAGGATCCGACCTTTCGCGTCCAGACCGATCCGCAGACCGGCCAGGTCATCATTGCGGGGATGGGGGAGCTGCATCTCGAGATCATCGTCGACCGGTTGAAGCGCGAATTCAACGTCGAAGCGACGGTGGGCAAGCCGCAGGTGGCCTATAAGGAAACGCTCACGCGCCCGGCCGACGGTGAGATGAAGTACGCCAAGCAGACGGGCGGCCGCGGCCAGTACGGCCACGTGAAGATTCACCTCTTTCCGGGCGCGCCCGGCACGGGGTACATCTTCGAGAACATCGTCACGCAGGGCTCGATTCCGAGGGAGTTCATCAAGCCGGTCGACGAGGGCATCAAGGAAGCTCTCACGCGCGGCGTGCTGGCCGGTTATCCGGTCGACGACGTTCGGATTCAGCTGTATGACGGTTCGTATCACGACGTCGACTCGTCGGAAATGGCGTTCAAGATCGCCGGGTCGATGGCGTTTCAGGACGCCGCGAAGAGAGCCAGGCCCGTGCTGCTCGAGCCCGTCATGCGGGTCGAGGTCGTCGTGCCGAAAGAACACATGGGCGACGTGATGGGCAATCTCTCGAGCCGGCGGGGCCAGATTCAGTCGCAGGAAGATCGCGGCGGGACGCAGATCATCCACGCGCGGGTGCCGCTGTCCGAGATGTTCGGCTATGCGACCGATCTGCGATCGCGGACACAGGGTCGCGCGACGTACTCGATGCACTTCGATCGCTATGAGCAGGCGCCGCCCGATGTCAGCGACGAGATTGTGAAGAAGAATCAGGGGAAATAGGGCAGGACCAGGGATTGGGGATTTGGGATTAGGGATTGGGGATTAGGGATTAGCAATGGCGACAGCACCATTCAGCGACAAGATTCGAATCCGGCTCAAGGCGTACGACTACCGTGTGCTGGATCAGTCGACGAGCGAGATCGTCGAGACGGCCAAGCGGACGGGCGCAAGGCTCGCGGGTCCGATTCCGCTGCCGACGTCGAAAAACAAATGGACGGTGCTGCGTTCGCCCCACGTGGACAAGAAGTCGCGTGAGCAGTTCGAGATTCGCACGCACAAGCGGCTCATCGACATCTTCGAGCCGACCCCGCAGACGGTGGACGCGCTGATGAAGCTCGATCTGCCCGCGGGCGTGGACGTGGAGATCAAGGCCTTCGGTAAGGAGCACAAATAGGCCGGGCAGGGCGGGCAGGATAGGCAGGGCAGGTAGGCCGGGCAGGGCGGGCAGGGCAGGCAGGACGCCAGACAAAGAACTACATCACCTGCGCGACCGCGGGTCGCATGTGAAGGTTACGCCGGAGCGCTGCGGCGCGAGGGCGTGGGCGAGCGGGGGTGGGGCCCCGCGAGACAAAAAATGGTTACAGGGATCATCGGCAGAAAGCTCGGCATGACGCAGATCTTCGATCCGGACGGCACGGTTCATCCTGCCACCGTGATCAAGGCGGGCCCCTGCGTGGTCTTGCAGGCGAAAAGTGTGCAGACCGACGGCTACGAAGCCGTGCAGCTGGCCCTGGTCGAGGAGCGGCCGGCGAAGGTCCGCAGACCTTTGGCCGGCCACTACAAGAAAGCCGGCGTGCCGCCGACGCGGCAGCGCCGCGAGGTGAAAGTGGCCGCGGGCGGTGACGCCATGAAGGCCGGGGATCAGGTGCTCGTCTCCATCTTCGCCGACGGCGAGCGGGTGGACGTCATCGGCACCGGCAAGGGCAAAGGGTTCCAGGGCGTTGTCAGGCGACACCATTTTGCCGGCGGCGCGGCGACGCACGGGTCGATGTTCCATCGAGCGCCCGGATCGATTGGCGCGTCGTCGTTCCCGTCGCGGGTGGTCAAGGGCATGCGGGCCGCGGGCCGCATGGGCGGCGGCCGCGTCACGATTCACAACCTGAAAGTGTTGCGCGTCGATCCGGACAACAACCTGCTGATCGTCGAGGGCGGGATTCCCGGCGCGCCGACCGGGTACGTGGTCGTGCGCAAGGCCGTCACGAAGAAGAAGATCAAGGTCGCGCAGGTCGGGAAGCCCAAGAAGGGCAAGAAGTAGCTGAGAGCCGAGAGCTGAGAGCCGAGAGCTGCTTATGCAACTAGACGTCGTGAACAGCAAGAACGAGAAGGTGGGCGCGCTCGACGTTCGCGACGATGTGTTCGGCGGACGGGTGAATGCGGATCTCATCTGGGAATCGGTCGTCCGCGAGAACGCGGCCCATCGCCGTGGCACGCATGCCACGAAAAACCGTGCGCTCGTCTCCGGCAGCGGCAAGAAGCCGTGGAAGCAGAAGGGCACGGGGCGCGCGCGCGTCGGGTCCATCCGCAACCCGCTCTGGCGCCATGGCGGCACGGTGTTCGGCCCGCACCCGCGCAGCTATGAATACAAGCTGCCGAAGAAAGCGGAGCGCGGTGCGCTGCGCGCGGCGCTGGCGCAGAAGCTGAGAGACGGTCAGCTCGTGATCGTCGACGTGCTGGCCGCGAGCGAGATCAAGACCAAGGCGGCCGTCGAGATGCTGGGACGGCTGGGGGTGACCGGCAAGGCGGTGATCATCGACGTCGTGCTCGACGAGAAGCTCGCCCGATCGGTGCGCAACCTGCCCGGCATCGCGATGCGGCTGAGCGGCCGGGTGACGGCTCGCGACGTGGCGAATGCCGACCGCGTGGTGGCGACCCGGAGCGCGCTGGAAAAGCTGCAAGAGGTGCTCGCGTCATGAAACTGACCGATGTCATTCGCCGACCGCTGATCACCGAGAAGACGTCGATTCTCCGCGAGGATGGGAAGACGATTGTGTTCGAGGTGGCGAGGGGAGCGAACAAGGTGCAGATCAAGCGGGCGGTCGAGCAGCTGCTTGGCTCGAAGGTGGCCGCTGTCCGGACCAATATCGCCCACGGCAAGATCAAGCGTCAGGGGCGCTTTGCCGGCCGGCGCGCTGATTGGAAGAAAGCGTATGTGACGCTGCGCGAAGGCCAGAAGATGCCTGAATTCCTGGAAGGGGCGTAATCATGCCTATTCGCAAGTTCAATCCGACGTCTCCCGGTTCGCGGTTCCAGACCGTACAGACCTTCGATGAGCTCACGACCCAGGAGCCGCACAAGCCGCTCGTCGAGCCGCTCCGGAGCTCTGGCGGACGGAACAACCGAGGCGAGCTGACGTCCTGGTGGCGCGGCGGCGGCCACAAGCGGATGTACCGCATCATCGACTTCAAGCGCGACAAGCGGGATATTCCGGCGACGGTCGCGACCATTGAGTACGATCCGAATCGTTCGGCCCGCATCGCGCTGCTGACGTACGCGGACGGCGAGAAGCGATACATTCTTCAGCCGGTTGGCTTGAAGGTCGGGGATGTGATCGTCGCGGGGCAGAATGTCGACATCCTGCCGGGCAATTCGCTGCCGTTGAAGAACATTCCGCTCGGCACCTTATTGCACAACGTGGAGCTGAGGCCGGGCAAGGGCGGCCAGATTGGGCGCAGCGCCGGCTCGTCGGTGCAACTGGTCGCCAAAGAGGCCGGGTACGCCTCGGTGAAGATGCCGTCGGGCGAGATTCGGAAGATTCACAGCGAGTGCTTTGCCACGGTCGGGCAGGTCGGCAATCTGGACCACGAGAACGTGTCGATCGGGAAGGCGGGCCGCAGCCGCTGGCTGGGCCAGCGCCCGCACGTGCGCGGCGTCGCGATGAACCCTGTGGATCACCCCCTCGGCGGCGGCGAAGGGAAGACGTCGGGCGGCCGGCACCCGGTGACGCCGTGGGGACTTCCGACCAAGGGCTACAAGACGCGCAACCGGAAGAGGACCGACCAGTTCATCGTTCAACGGAGACAGAAGTAGCTGTCAGCTGCCGGCTCTCAGCGATGAAAGCTGAGCGCTGAGCGCTGCGAGCCGAAAGCTGAAAACCGAAAGCCGAAAGCAGCAAGCTGAAAACCGAGAGCTAACATGAGCCGTTCACTGAAAAAAGGTCCCTTCGTCGACACGCACCTCCTCGAAAAAATCGAGGTGATGAACCGCGGGTCCGAGAAGAAAGTCATCAAGACGTGGTCGCGGCGCTCGACCGTGATTCCGGAGTTCGTGGGCCACACGC
>JAHFUL010000007.1:23587-28457 GCA_023265155.1 Acidobacteriota bacterium | reverse complement strand
CCCTTCGTCGACACGCACCTCCTCGAAAAAATCGAGGTGATGAACCGCGGGTCCGAGAAGAAAGTCATCAAGACGTGGTCGCGGCGCTCGACCGTGATTCCGGAGTTCGTGGGCCACACGCTGGCCGTGCACAACGGGAAGAAATTCATTCCGGTTTACATCACGGAGAACATGGTCGGGCACAAGCTCGGGGAGTTCGCGCCGACGCGGACGTTCAAGGGACACACGACCAGGGTGGCCGAGCGCGCGGCAGCCGCCGCGGCGGCGCCTGGCACCGGAGCCGGAGCCGGAACCGGCGCTGGAGCCAGCGCTGGCGCCGGCGCTGGCGCTGGCGCGGCGAAGCCGGCGGAGAAGTAATCATGATTCAGGCGCAAGCCACCGTTCGCTACGTGCGGACGTCGGCGCAGAAGGCGGGACTGGTTCTCGAGTTGATTCGCGGCAAGGACGTCAACCGCGCACTCGCGACGCTGCAGTTCACCAAGAAGTCAGTCGCGTCGGATGTGGCGAAGCTGCTGCGATCGGCGATCGCCAATGCCCAGCAGAAGGACGGCTTCAGCGGTGATGTCGACCGGCTGTTCGTCTCGGCGTGCTACGCGAACCAGGGGCCGTCGCAGAAGCGCGTGCGCCCCGCGCCGATGGGGCGCGCGTTCCGCGTGCTGAAGCGGACGGCGCATCTCACGGTCCAGGTCTCGGAGCGGGCGCCGAAAGTCACGGTCGCCGCCGCCGGTGACGCGGGAGCCGCGAAACGGCGGCCGCGCGCGGGCGCGGTGAAGAAGAAGGCGCCGGCTGCGACGCGTCCGGCCCAGAAGACCCCGAAGACGACGTCGAAGGCGTAAAAAAGGAGCAACTGTGGGGCAGAAGGTTCATCCGTTCGGATTCCGGCTGGGGTTCAACAAGACGTGGCGGTCTCGCTGGTATGCCGATCGCGACTACGCGAAGCTGCTGCACGAGGATTTGAACCTGCGGTCGACGCTGAAGAAGCGGTTCGCCCACGCGGGCGTCTCGAAGATCGAGACCGAACGCGCCGCCAACAATCTGAAGATCGACATCTACACCTCGCGCCCGGGCATCATCATCGGCCGCAAGGGCACCGAGGTCGACAAGCTGAAGCAGGAAATCCAGAAACGGACCAATCGTGTCGTCTTCATCAACATCCAGGAAATCCAGAAGCCGGAGCTCGACGCGCAGCTCATCTCCGAGTCGGTGGCCATGCAGCTCGAAAAGCGCGTGGCCTTCCGACGCGCCATGCGGAAGGCGGTCGAGTCCGCGCTTCGGTTTGGCGCCCGCGGCATCAAGGTTCGCGTGTCGGGTCGGTTGAACGGCGCGGAAATCGCCCGCTCCGAGTGGTACCTGCACGGCCAGCTGCCGCTGCAGACGCTGCGCGCCGACATCGACTACGGGTTCGCCGAGGCGAGCACGACCTACGGCCAGATCGGGATCAAGGTGTGGCTCTACAAGGGCGAGCGACTCGTGCCGCTTCGCGGCCGGGAAGAGGAGTTCAGAGAGCGCGCACCGCGGAGACCGCCGGCGCGGGCTTAGGGAAGGTGTGAAGGGGTAGGGAAGGGTGACGGGCAGGGAAGGGGTGACGGGGTGATGTGGTGACGGGGTGATGGATTGCACCCTTCACCCCATCACCCCTTCATCCCATCATCCCTTCACTTGCGGGGATCACAACTATGTTGATGCCGAAAAAGGTCAAGTTCCGCAAGCAGCAGCGCGGGCGGATGCGTGGGAAGGCCTGGCGCGGCGGCGACGTGTCGTTCGGCGAATACGGCTTGAAGGCGCTCGAGCCCTGCTGGCTGAGCGATCGTCAGATCGAGGCGGCGCGCGTCGCCATGACGCGCTTCATTGCGCGCGGCGGCAAGATCTGGACGCGCGTGTTTCCCGACAAGCCGGTCACCAAGAAGCCGCAGGAAACGCGCATGGGCAAGGGCAAGGGCGCACCCGATCACTGGGTGGCGGTGATCAAGCCGGGCCGCGTGCTCTTTGAGATGGAAGGGGTTCCGGAAAAGGATGCGCGCGAAGCCATGCGCCTCGCGGCCGCGAAGCTGCCGATCCAGACCAAGTTCGCGACCCGATTTGCGCAGGAGAAGATGCTATGAAGGCGGCCGAACTGCGCGACCTCGCGGCCGAAGAGCTCGGCGGGCGGGAGCGCGAACTGACTGATCAGCTGTTCCGGATGCGGATCCAGAAATCGATGGGGCAGCTCGAAGCGCCGGAAAAGATCAAGACGGTGCGCCGCGATCTCGCGCGCATCAAGACCGTGCTCAGGCAGAAGCGGGCGAAGTAGCGCCTGCGGCCATGCCGAGCCGAGGACAGGGAAATCCGAGGTGAGGCATCAGCGTTAGCTCGCGCCGGAGTGGGGCCCCGGCGCAGGTGGAAAAAATGTCGCAGAAATCAGAGAAAACCGGCGTCGTCGTCAGTCAGAAGATGCAGAAGAGCATCGTGGTCGCCGTGGAATGGCAGGTGCGCCATGGGATGTACGGCAAGACCGAGCGGCGCACGTCGAAGTTCATGGTGCACGATGAAGAGAACACGGCGAAGATCGGCGATCTGGTCGCCATCGTCGAAACCCGCCCGCTCAGCCGGCGCAAGCGCTGGGCGCTCAAGCAGATCGTGCGGCCGGCGGCGGTCGTTTAGTTCGCGGCAGGCTGGCCAGGCCGGGCAGGCGGGGCAGGCAGGGAGAACGGATCGCGCGTTCGTCCCGCCAGCCGCGCCAGCCCAGCCAGGCTTGCCCGCCTGGGAGATACAGCCATGATTCAGATGCGATCGATCCTCGACGTCGCCGACAACTCCGGCGCGCGAAAGATCGCGGTCATCAACCCGATTGGCGGCTCGACCGGCCGGTACGCGAGGCTCGGCGACATTGTCACCGCGTCGGTCAAGGAAGCCGCGCCCGAGTCGGCCGTCAAGAAGGGCTCGGTCGTGAAAGCCGTGATCGTGCGCACCGTGAAGGAGCAGCGCCGGCGCGACGGCAGCTATATCCGGTTCGACCGGAACGCGGCGGTGCTCATCAACGATCAGGGCGAGCCGGTCGGGACGCGCGTGTTCGGCCCCGTGGCGCGCGAACTGCGCGAGCGCCGGTTCATGAAGATTATTTCGCTGGCGCCCGAGGTGCTTTAGAGGAAGCCATCAGCTCTCAGTTGTCAGCGCTTGCTGATGGCGGGCGTCAGCCGATAGCTGATAGCCGATAGCTGATAGCTGATATTCGATAGCCGATAGCTGACAGCCAAGAGCGACTGAATATGAGCCGTTTAACGAGCCCGATCCGGAAGAGCGACAATGTCCTGGTGGTGACCGGCAAGGACCGCGGCAAGCGCGGCCGCGTCCTCCGGGTAGCCCCCGACAAGAACCGGCTGGTTGTCGAGGGCGTGAACCTGATCAAGCGTCACACGAAGCCGAACCCGGGCAAGCAAATCAAGGGGGGCATCGTGGAGCGCGAGGCGCCGGTGCACGCGAGCAATGTGCAGCTGGTGTGCCCCGAGTGCGGGGCGCAGACGCGCATCGGCCACAAGATTCTCGGCGACGGCCGCAAGGTCCGCATCTGCCGCAAGTGTGAGGGGGTCGTCGACAAATGAACCGGCTGAAGGACAAGTACCGGAAAGAAGTCGTGCCGGCCCTGACGAAGGAGTTCGGCTACAAGAACGTGATGGCGGTGCCGCGCGTTCACAAGGTCGTCGTCAACATGGGCCTTGGCGAGGCGACGTCCAACGCGAAGCTCGTCGACGTCGGGTCCGACGAGATCGCGCGGATCACCGGACAAAAACCGGTGACGCGCCGCGCGAAGAAGTCGATCGCCGCCTTCAAAGTCAGAAAAGGGATGCCGATCGCCGCAATGGTGACGCTTCGTGGCGAGCGGATGTGGGAGTTCCTCGACCGTCTGATGAACATCGCGCTGCCGCGCGTGCGCGACTTCAAGGGCGTGTCGCCGAAGGGGTTCGATGGCCGCGGCAACTATACGCTCGGCCTGCGCGATCAGCTCCTGTTCCCGGAAATCGACTACATGAAGGTCGACAAGGCGCGCGGCATGAACGTGTCCGTCGTGACGACCGCGACGACCGACCAGGAAGCGCGAAAGCTGCTGCAGTTCATCGGGATGCCGTTCCGTCAGAGCTGAGGACCTGGCACCAAGAACCAAGGACCAGTATGGCCACCACCGCAAAAATCGCAAAGGAACAGAAGAAACCCAAATTCAAGGTTCGCCTGCGCAACCGCTGCCGCCTGTGCGGCCGCCCTCGCGCCTACATGCGGAAGTTCGCATTATGCCGACTGTGCTTCCGCAAGCTGGCACTCGAGGGCGACGTCACGGGCGTCACGAAGAGCAGCTGGTAAAAAGATATGACAGATCCTATCGCAGACATGCTCACGCGGATTCGCAATGCGGTGACGGCGAAGCACACGCGCGTCGACATTCCGGCGTCGCGGATCAAGACCGATATCGCGCGGATCCTGCATGGCGAAGGCTACATTTCGGGCTTCAAGGTGCTCGACGAGCCCACGGTGAAGACCACGGCGCCCGTCAAGACCCTCCGGCTCTTTCTGAAGTACGGCCCGCACGGTGAGAAGCTCATCACCGGTGTGCAGCGAATCAGCCGCCCCGGCCGCCGCGTCTATTTCGGCAAAGAAGACGTGCCCGATGTGCTGGCAGGGCTGGGCACCAGCATTCTCACCACATCGCGCGGCGTCATGACCGGCCGGGAGGCTGTGAAGGCGGGCGTCGGCGGCGAAGTGCTGTGTAATATCTGGTAGCTCTCGGCCATCAGCCGTCAGCTTTCGAGATCGAGCTGTTGACTGATGGCGGCAACGACAACCGATAGTTGAGAGCTGAAAGCTGATAACTGAGAGCTGAAAGCCGAAAGCTGAAAGCCGA
>JAHFUL010000007.1:23006-23577 GCA_023265155.1 Acidobacteriota bacterium | reverse complement strand
GAGAGTTCTGACAATGTCACGAATTGGAAAAAAGCCGATCACGATTCCCAAGGGTGTCACGGTCAAGCTGCTCGAAGGCGCCGTCGAGGTGCAGGGGCCGAAGGGGAAGCTGAAGCAGGCGTTCCCGAGCGGCATCAACTTCGAGCTCGCCGACGGTCACCTGGTGGCCAGGCTCGGGACCGACGACCCGGCCCTCGGGAAGTTTCACGGCCTGGCGCGCAGTCTGGTCGCGAACGCGGTGTCGGGCGTCACCGATGGATTCAAGAAGGAGCTCGACATCGTCGGCGTCGGGTACCGGGCGGAAGTCAAAGGGAAACAAGTGATTTTCGCACTGGGATATTCGCACGCGGTGGTGTTCGACATCCCGGTGGGGATCGACGTCGTCATCGAGAAGCAGACGCATATTACGGTGACCGGTGTGGATCGCCAGCTGGTCGGGCAAGTGGCCGCCAACATCCGACGGTTCCGCAAGCCCGATCCGTACAAGCAGAAGGGCGTGCGCTATACCGGTGAAGTGCTCAAGAAGAAGGCCGGCAAGACCGGAGCGAAGTAGCTTCGAGCTGTCAGCCCT
>JAHFUL010000007.1:14947-22985 GCA_023265155.1 Acidobacteriota bacterium | reverse complement strand
GAGAGCTGAGAGCTGAGAGCTAGTTTATGAAGATCACAACCAAGCACGATCGGCGACGCCGAATCCAGCTTCGGCAGCGCAAGCGGATTGCGGGCACCACCGAACGGCCACGTCTCAGCGTGTTCCGCAGCATGGCGCACATCTACGCCCAGGTCATCGACGATATGAGCGGGAAGACGATTGCGTCGGCGTCGAGCGTCGAGCCGGCGATCAAGGGGGCGTTCGCCAAGGAAGTCCGTGGCGGCAACCTCAAAGGCGCCGAAGCGATCGGGAAGACGATCGCCGAGCGGCTGATCGAAAAAGGCATCACGCGGGTGGTCTTCGACCGCAGCGGCTTCCTGTATCACGGGCGCATTCGCGCCGTCGCTGATGCGGCGCGGAAAGCAGGGTTGGAATTCTAGCGACACTCGTGCCTGGGCTTCGCGAGGCGCGAAGCGGCGAGCGGACGGACGAGCGGGGGTGGGGCCTCCGCGAGAAAGTGCTTAAATGAGAACACGTGATCGCATCGACGCCAGTCAGCTCGACATCAAGGACACCGTCGTGTCCATCAACCGCGTGACCAAGGTTGTCAAGGGCGGCAAGAACCTGAGCTTCAGCGCGCTCGTCGTGGTTGGTGACGGTCACGGCGTGGTCGGCTTCGGCGTCGGAAAGGCGAAGGAAGTCCCCTCGGCCATCAAGAAAGGCATCGAGGCCGCCAAGAAGAATCTGATTCGCGTGCCGATACAGGGCACGACGATTCCGCACCCCGTCGTGGGGAATTTCGGCGCCGGCAGCGTGCTCCTCAAGCCCGCGCCCGATGGCACGGGCATCATCGCCGGCGGCGCGGTCCGCGCGGTCGTGGAATCCGCCGGCATTACCAACATCCTCACGAAGTCGCTCGGATCGGCGAACCCCCACAACGTGGTGCGCGCGACGGTCGCGGGACTCGACTCGCTGAAGGATCCGGCGATCCTCGCGCGGATGCGCGGCAAAGAGCTCGCGGACCTGACGAGAGCCTAGCTGGGAAGAAAAGAAGAGGACACATGGCCAACGAGCGGACCGATCACACGAAAGGCGGCACCGTCAAGGTGACGCTCATAAGAAGCCCGATCGGATTCGAGAGCAATCAGGGATTAGTCGTGCGGAGCCTGGGCCTTCGGCGCATCCGCCACAGTGTGGAGCTCAAGGACACGCCGGAAACCCGTGGCATGATCCACAAGGTGCGTCACCTGGTGTCGGTGGAATAGCCGATGGGTGAATTTGGTCATCTGGTCATCTGGTTATCTGGTCAAATAATCAAAATGATCCAGTCAATAATCAGATTACGAGATGACCAGATGACCAAATTCAGAATCAGGATCAGCGAATCATGAGCCTCTCAGATCTGAAACCGCCGAAGGGCGCCAAGCACGCGAAGAAGCGCATCGGCCGCGGGCAGGGCTCGGGCAACGGCAAGACGGCGGGCCGCGGCCACAAGGGCGCGAAGTCTCGCTCGGGATTCAAGTTCAAGCGCGGTTTCGAGGGCGGCCAGATGCCGCTGCATCGCCGCGTGCCGAAGCGCGGATTCCACAATCCGTTCCGCGTGGAATACGAGGTCGTGAACCTCGATACGCTGGGCGCGAGGTTCGACGCCGGCGTCGTCGTGACGCCCGAGCTGCTCCGGGAGCGCGGGGTCGTGTCGAACGGAAAGCGTCCGGTGAAAGTCCTTGGGCGCGGCGAGATCGGAAAAGCCCTGACCGTTCGCGCGCACAAGTTCAGCGGAAAAGCCGCCGAGAAGATCGCCGCAGCCGGGGGACATACCGAATCACTGGCAGAGGTAGCGAAGGCGTGACGTGGTGATGGCATGATGGTGTACGCCATCATCCCTTCACTCCATCATCCCATCGGGAGTGACTTATGGAAGGCGTGAAAAACATCTTCGCCGTTTCCGAGCTGCGCAACCGGGTGCTCTTCACACTCGGTCTCCTGGGCGTCTACCGCCTGGGGCACGTCATCACGACGCCGGGTGTGAACCGGGCGGCGATCGACGAGCTCGCGCGGCAGATGCAGAACACCAATTTTCTGGGTCTGTACGACATGTTCTCCGGCGGCAGCCTGTCGAGGGCCACGATCTTCGCGCTCGGCATCATGCCGTACATCAGCGCGTCGATCATCCTGCAGCTGCTGACCGTCGTGTGGCCGTACCTCGAGCGGCTCTCGAAGGAGGGCGAGCTCGGCCGCAGGAAAATCACGCAGTACACGCGCTACGGCACGATCTTCCTGAGCGTCATTCAGTCGCTTGGCTACGCGTTTTTCCTGGAGCAGAACACCAACGTGGTCGGCGGTCTGCCGCTCGTGATCCATCCGGGCCTCGGGTTCCGCCTGATGACCGTGTTGACGTTCACCACCGGTACGTGCTTCGTCATGTGGCTCGGTGAGCAGATCACCGAGCGCGGTATCGGTAACGGCATGTCACTCATCATCTTTGCGGGCATCGTGGTGGGCTTCCCACGGGCGGTGCTGCGGACCTTCGAGATGATGCGCACCGGGCAGATCGGCCTCATTGCCATCCTGCTGCTGCTGGTCCTGATGGCGCTCGTGATTGCGGCCGTCATCTTCGTGGAGCGCGGACATCGCCGCGTGACCGTGCAGTACGCGAAGCGAGTCGTGGGGCGCCGGATGTACGGCGGCTCGAGCACGCACATTCCGCTCAAGGTGAACACGGGCGGCGTGATCCCCGTGATCTTTGCCTCGTCCATCCTCTCGTTTCCCATCCTGTTGCTTCAGATGGTGAAGACCCCAATGGCGGAGTCGATCTCCCAGCAGATCACGATAGGCATGCCGCTGTACGACCTGTTGTTCGTCGCCGCGATCATCTTCTTCGCGTACTTCTACACGGCCATCATCTTCAACCCCGATGATGTGGCCGAGAACATGCGGAAGTACGGCGGGTTCGTTCCGGGGATCCGGCCGGGCAAGCGGACGGCCGAGCACATCGATACGATTCTGGCGCGGATCACGCTGGCGGGCGCCATCTATCTGGCGCTCATTGCGATTCTGCCGCAGTTCCTGATCAACGGCTTCAAAGTGGCGCCCGTTCCGTTCATCGGTGAATGGCTCGACGCCAACCTGCCCCGGGTCGTCACGCAGGGCCTGGGCATTCCGTTCCTGTTTGGCGGCACGTCCCTGCTGATTGTCGTCGGCGTGGCGATGGACACCGTGCAGCAGGTTGAATCGCAGCTCATCATGCGACACTACGACGGCTTCATGAAGAAGACGCGGATTCGCGGTCGCCGGGGCTAGCCGATGGCGTTGAACCTGATCATGCTGGGGCCTCCGGGGGCGGGGAAGGGCACGCAGGCGGAACGTTTCGCGCGATCGCGGGCGATCCCGAAGATTTCGACGGGCGACATGCTGCGCGAAGCGGTGAAGGCGGGCACCGAGATCGGATTGCGCGCCAAGGCGATCATGGATCGCGGCGAGCTGGTCGGCGACGATGTGATCACCGGGATCGTGAAGGAGCGTCTTGATCAGCCCGACGCCAGGCGGGGTTTCATTTTGGACGGCTTCCCACGCACGGTGGCGCAGGCGATGGCGCTCGACACGCTCATGAATGGCAGGGACCCGTTGATCGTGGTCGATATCGCGGTGCCGGAGGCGGAACTGGTGCGTCGCCTCAGCTCACGCCGCGTCTGCAGGGACTGCGGGACCAACGCGGACGCCGGGGCGACGGCGGCAGCGGGCGCCGGGGACGAGCGCTGCGGAAAATGTGGCGGCCGCCTCGAGCAGCGCAGCGACGACACTGAAGCGGTCGTGCTCGAGCGGCTCAAGGTGTACCGGCGCGACACGCAGCCGCTCGTCGATTACTACCGGCCGCGCCCGACATTCCGGTCCGTGAACGGTGCGCAATCGGCTGATGGCGTGGCGGCGGATCTTGCCGCCGAGATCGAAGCCGTGAGCGGGGCCGGGCGGTGATTGTCTGCAGGTCGACGGCCGAGCTCGAGCGTATGAGTCGTGCGGGCCGCTTGGTCGGCGAAGTGCTGACAGAGCTGGCCCAGAAGGTGACACCCGGTATCAGCACCGCGGAGCTCGACGAGGCGGCGGAACGCCGAATCACCGCCGCCGGGGGGACGCCGGCGTTCAAGGGTTACCACGGGTATCCGGCGACGATATGCGCCTCGATCAACGAGGAGGTCATTCACGGGATTCCGTCGGGCCGGCGCGTGCTGCAGGAGGGGGACATCATCTCGATCGATGTCGGCGCCTCCCTCGACGGCTACTACGGCGACAGCGCGATCACGCTGCCGGTTGGTCAGGTGTCTGAAGAGGCGGCCAGGCTCCTGCGCGTGACCGAGGAAGCGTTGTTCAAGGCCATCGACCGCTTACGGCCGGGCGGCCGGGTGTCCGACGTCAGCCATGCCGTCCAGCTGCACGTCGAGGCGTTCGGGTTTTCGGTCGTTCGCGAGTTCGTCGGCCACGGCATCGGACAGCAGATGCACGAGGAACCGCAAGTGCCCAACTACGGTGAGCCCGGGCGGGGCCCGCGGCTGGCCGAGGGGATGGTGCTCGCGATCGAGCCGATGGTCAACGCGGGCAGGCCGGCGGTGAAGGTGCTGGCCGACGGCTGGACCGCGGTGACGCGCGACAAGAGCCTGTCGGCGCACTTCGAGCACACCGTGGCGGTGACGTCGGGTGCGCCGTGGATTCTGACGTCGCGAGAAGTACCGGTTGCTGCGCGGAAATGACGCTCGAGCCGATCCGTGGCAGAGGTGACCGGCGTCGTCCTGGAGCAGTTGCCCAGCAGCCTCTATCGGGTGAGGGTGGAAGGTGGCTCACAGGTGACGGCGCACATCGCGGATCGGATGGATCGCAATTTCATCCGCGTGCTGGTCGGCGATCGGGTGCGGATCGAGCTCTCGCCCGTCGATTCGGGGCGGGGGCGGATCGTGGAGAAGCTGGTGTAACGGACGTGACGGCAAAGCCCGCAGAGACCTCGCAGAGCATTCAATGGTCCTGCGGGTTCCGCGAGCTCAGCGGTGGTCGTGATCAGGATCACATGTGAAGTGATCAGACATGGCGCAGGCCCGACCGTTCAGGTCGGGGCGTGAGGTCGAGATGAAGGTAAGAGCGTCGGTGAAGAGAATTTGCGACAAGTGCAAGATCGTCCGGCGCCGCGGCGTGGTGCGGGTGATCTGCTCAAATCAGAAGCACAAGCAGAGGCAGGGCTAGAACCATGGCACGGATCGCAGGCGTCGATCTTCCGCGGACCAAGCGTGTGGAAATTGGTCTGACCTACATCTTCGGCATCGGCCGGGTGCGCTCGAACGGGATCCTGAAGGACGCCGGCGTCAGCGCGGACATTCGCGTCAAGGATCTGTCCGAGGACGATGTCCGGAAGATCAGCCGGGTGATCGAGGAGCAGGGGCGCGTCGAGGGCGATCTCCGGAAGGAGATCTCGATGAACATCAAGCGCTTGATGGAAATCGGGTGCTATCGCGGGATGCGCCACCGCCGCGGGCTCCCGGTGCACGGCCAGCGGACGCGCACCAACGCGCGCACCCGCAAGGGTCCTCGCAAGGGCGCGATTGCCAAGAAGAAGACCGTCTAGAAGTCTTGACTCCCGAAACTTGCACCGAATGAGTCAAGTTTTCAGGTCAAGACGACCCCGCGCAGCGGGGCTGTAGAAAACGTTCGTCTAGCGAGGCGGAGCCTCCCTAGAGATGGGCGCAGGCAGGGGATAGGGAGCCGAGAAGGACACATGGCCAAGACCGAAGCGACGCCCGAGGGCGCCACACCGGAAAAGAAGAAGGAAGGCGCGGCAGGCAAGCGGAAGAAGACGTTCAAGAAGCGCGGTGAGAAGCGCATCGTCCATCATGGGCTGGCGCACATTCACGCGTCGTTCAACAACACGACCGTGACGATCACCGACACCGAAGGGAACGTCGTGGCGTGGTCGAGCGCCGGCGGCATCGGATTCAAGGGCTCGCGCAAGGGCACGCCGTTCGCGGCGACGCAGGCCGCGCTCAGCGCCGGCAACGCCGCGAAGGCCGTCGGCATGCGCTCGCTCGACGTGCGCGTGAAGGGCCCGGGGTCCGGCCGCGAGTCGGCGATCCGCGCCCTGCAGACGGTCGGGATCGAGGTGAAGTCGATCCGGGACGTGACGCCGATTCCACACAATGGATGCCGGCCACCGAAGCGCCGGCGGGTGTAGGTGACGCCGGTGGAATCTTGGGATGCAAGGATTTCAGGAAGTGAGAATCCATGTGAGGATTTCACATCCTCACATCCTTACTTTCTCAGATCCTCAAATTCAGCGAAAGGTTATTGAATGGCTCGTTATATTGGTCCGGTCTGCCGTCTGTGCCGCCGCGAGGCGATGAAGCTCTTTCTGAAGGGGGAGCGCTGTTACACGGAGAAATGCGCGATCGAAAAGCGCAATTTCCCGCCCGGACAGCACGGCAAGACGCGGAAGGCCAAGCTCGCCGGCTACGGACTGCAGCTGCGTGAGAAGCAGAAGGTCAAACGGATCTACGGTGTGCTCGAAGACCAGTTCCGCCGCTACTTCGAAGCGGCCGAGCGGACACGCGGCATCACTGGTGTGACGCTGCTGCAGCTGCTCGAGCGGCGTCTCGACAACGTGGTCTACCGGATCGGCCTGGCGACGTCGCGGCCGCAGGCGCGGCAGCTGGTGCGCCATGGCCACTTCCTCGTCAACGGGAAGAAGGTGGACATCCCGTCGTACTCCGTGCGGCAGGGGGATCTGATTGCCGTTCTCGGGCGCAGCCAGAAGAACCCGACGCTCGAGCATGCGATGGAAGAAGTGAAGGGGCGTGGCATCCCCGCATGGCTGACGTTCGATCCCACGGCGATTTCCGCCCGTGTGGCATCGATACCGACACGCGAGCAGATCAATCTACCAGTACAGGAACAGCTGATCGTCGAGTTGTATTCGAAGTAGGCAAATTGCTTCGCACCCGCCGGCCCGCAGCCTTGAACAGACCTGCGGCGGGAGGCTGGCGGTCACTTGCAGGTCTGGAGGCCCATCTGCGGGCCCGTTCGCGAAAGGAAGCACACATGCTCTGGAAAGGTTTTCAGCGACCCAAGCGTCTGGAGTTCGAGCGCGAGACGCTGACCGAGCGCTTCGGCCGCTTTTACGCGCAGCCGTTCGAGCGCGGCTTCGGCACCACCATCGGCAACGCGCTGAGACGCGTGCTCCTCTCCTCGATCGAAGGGGCCGCCATCACCGCGGTGAAGATTGACGGCGTGCTGCACGAGTTCTCGCCCATCCCCGGCGTGGTCGAGGATGCGACCGACATCATCCTCAATCTCAAGCAGATTCCGCTGAAGCTTCACGTCGATCATACGAAGACCCTGACGCTTCGGGTCGACAAGCCGGGCGAGGTCCGGGCGCGCGATATCCAAGGCGACGCCGACGTCGAGATTCTCGAGCCCGACGCCCACATCGCCACGGTGGCTGATCACGGGAAGCTCCACATGGAGATGCGCATGAAGCGCGGCCGCGGCTACGTCGCGGCCGACAAGAACTTCGACGAGGATCTTGGCATCGGCTGGATTCCGATCGACTCCGTCCACTCGCCGATCAAGAAGGTCAACTACCTGGTCGAGGCGGCGCGCCTCGGACAGACGACCGACTACGATAAGCTGACCGTGGACGTCTGGACCAACGGATCCATCAGCGCACGCGACGCCGTTTCGCTGTCGGCGAAGCTGATTCGCGATCACCTCAACATCTTCATCAATCTCGAGGAAGGCGTCGAGCCGCAGATGGAAGCGGCCGGCGATCAGCCCCGTGCGGGGGCCAGCAATGAAAACCTCGACAAGTCCGTCGAGGAGCTGGAACTGTCCGTGCGGTCGTACAACTGCCTCAAGAACGCAAACATCCGGACGATTCGCGAGCTGGTGCAGAAGACCGAAGGCGAGATGCTGAAAACCAAGAACTTCGGTAGAAAGAGCCTCAACGAGATCAAGGAAATCCTGCACACGATGGGATTGAGTCTCGGCATGCGCGTCGATCAACCGTCGACGGCGGCGCAGGAGTAGCGGACAGGGAGTGGGGAGT
>JAHFUL010000007.1:8819-14847 GCA_023265155.1 Acidobacteriota bacterium | reverse complement strand
GGGAGTAGGGAGTAGGAAACAACCGACCAATCCCGAATCCCTATTCTCCAATCCCTGCGAGATGCACACATGAGACACAGAGTCGCACATAGAAAACTGGGACGCGTGACCGAGCATCGCATCGCGATGCTGCGGAACCAGGCCACTTCGCTCATCCGTCACGAGCATCTGACAACGACCGTGGCGAAGGCGAAGGAATTGCGCCCGTTCGTCGAGCGGCTGATCACGATCGCGAAGCGCGGCGTCTCCGATGGCGCGGGGGTCAAGGTGCTTCACGCCCGCCGACTGGTTCTGCACGACCTGCAGGACCGCGACGTCGTCGGCAAACTGTTCGACACGATCGCGCCGAGGTTCCAGTCGAGGGCGGGCGGCTACACGCGCCTCCTGCGGCTCGGCTTCCGCAAAGGCGACGCGGCGGAGGTGGCCCAGGTCGAGCTCGTGGGCAGCGAGTTCGATCCGAAGGCGAAGACCGAAGGGTCTGCCAAAGCCGAAGCGGCACCGAAGCCGAAGGGCGTTGCCGGCCGGTTGCGTGCGGCGGCGGAACGTCTGCGCGGCAAGGCTGACTCGGACAAAGAGAACGCTCCGGTCCCCAAGGGGGGCGGCACAGCGAAAGGCGCCGGGGCGGCCAAGCAGAGGCCGAAGAAGCAGGGCGCCAAGGGAAGTTGAACGTCGCAAGCCAGCTACTCGCGGACAGCAGGGAAGGTGGACCATGAAATGTGCGAACGTTGTGCGGCAGCTTTCCTTCGTTCTCATTGCGGTCATACTTCTCGCGGCGGCGCCGTTGGGACTCGCGCAGCAGCCTCCCGGTCGCGGAAATGCGGGTCGCGGCCTCGGACCTGGAGCTGGCGGACCTGGTGCGGCCGGACCAGGACCGGTCAACGCCTATGCCTACGCGGAATGCGGGCCGGCCAACCTGCCGGCGGTGCATCTGGTCGTCGTGACGGGTCCTGTTCCCGCGACCGTTCCGGCGTCGACGCCTCAGCCATCGGTCAAGCTCGTTCTCAACACGAGCGTCGACCGCCTGTCGGAGTTGCAATCGATTACCGTGTCGGCGGATGCCGGTAAGGGCGGGCCGAACGCCCTCGCGCTCTCCTGTCCGGTTGTCGGCGAATGCGTGGCCGCGCTCTCGGGGACCATCGCGATCCAGCGGCGAGCCGAGGACGGCGCGTTGACCGGGACCTATCAGGCCACGTGGCCGGGTGCCCCGCAGCGAATGGGCCGATTCACCGCAGCGTGGCGGGAATCAGGGAAAAAGTGCGGCTAACTAAAACTGCGGTAGCGAGCGGGCGGGAAAGGGCCGCGCTACGCCTCCTCCACCTCCACGCCCGTCCGTTCGGCTCTGGCGGCCGCGATGATCTTGGTCTGCTGGTGCGCCGGCACCTCGTCGTAGTGCGAGTACTCCATGTGATACGAGCCCCGGCCGCCGGTCGCTGACGTCAGGTGCTGCTCGTAGGTGAGCATCTCGGACATCGGCACCTGCGCCTTGATCACGGTGGTCGTCCCGCGCGTATCCATGCCCGCGATGCGTCCCCGGCGGCCGTTGAGATCGCCCATGAGATCGCCAGCAAAATCCGATGGCGCATACACCTCGACGTCCATCACCGGCTCGAGGATCGTTGGCCGGGCGCGCGTCATCGCGTCCTTGAACGCGAGCGACCCCGCGAGCTTGAACGACAGCTCGTTCGAATCGACGTCGTGATACGAGCCATCGAAGACGGTCACGCGAAAATCGACCATCGGATAGCCTGCCAGGTACCCGCGCGTGCGCGCGTCCTGAATGCCTTTCTCGACTGCCGGAATGAATTGCCGCGGAATCGAGCCGCCGAAGATGTCATCGACGAATTCGAAGTCCGAACCGCGCGGCAGTGGTTCGACCTTGATTTTGCAGTCCCCGAACTGGCCATGGCCGCCGGTCTGCTTTTTGTGTCTGCCGTGCGCTTCGGTCGCCGCCTTGATGGTCTCGCGATACGGGATCCGCGGCGGTTTCAAGATGACGTCGACCCCGAAGCGCCGTTTGAGCTTCGCCACCGTCACCTCGATATGCAGCTGGCCCTGGCCCGCCAGGAGCAGTTCCTTGGTCTGCGGGTCGCGGCTGTAGTGAATCGAGGGGTCTTCTTCTTCGAGCCGGTGCATGGCCGTGCTGATCTTGTCTTCGTCGCCGCGGCTCTTCGGTTCGATGGCGTACGCCAGAACCGGTTCGGGAAATTTCAGCGGGGGGAACGTCACCGGGTCTGTCTTGTCGCCAAGCGTGTCATTGGTCAGCGTGTCCTTCAGCTTGGCGACGGCGCCCAGGTCGCCGGCCTTGATCTCCGGTACGGGCGTCTGGGTCTTCCCGAGCAGCAGCTCGAGGTGCCCGAGCCGTTCCGGTACGTCCTTCGACTTGTTGTGGACCGTCGAGTCCGCCTTGAGGGATCCCGACACCACACGGAACAAGGTGATGCGGCCGGCAAACGGATCCGCGATCGTCTTCCAGACGAACGCCGCTGCAGGCGCTTTCTCATCCGCTTGTCGCAGGACCTCGGCGCCCGTCTTGTCGGTGCCTTTGAAGGGCCGGTCGGCGGGCGACGGCAGATAGGCGAGAACCGAGTCGAGCAGCGGCTGCACGCCCATGTTGAGCAAGGCGGAGGTGCACACGAGCGGAAAGAGCTTCGCGGCGGCCGTCGCGCCGCGAAGGCCGGCCACCAGCTCATCGTCGGTGAGCGTGCCGGCGTCGAAGAACTTTTCCATCAGCTTCTCGTCGGCTTCGGCGACCATCTCGATCAGGGCTTCGCGCGCGGCGTCGGCGGCCGACCTCATATCGTCGGGAATCGGCCCTTCGGTGAACGCACCGCTCTCGTCGGGGCGGAACGTGAACGCCTTCTTCGTCACGAGATCGACGACGCCGCGAAACGACTTTTCCTCGCCAATCGGGAGCTGAATGGGGATCACGGTTCTATCGCACGTATCGCGCAGGGATTGGAGCGAGCGCTCGAGGCTCGCGCGATCCCGGTCGATCCGGTTGATCACGACCATGCGCGGTAATCCAAGATCCTGCGCCGCCGCCCAGGCTTTTTCCGTCTGCACCATCACGCCGGACACGGCATCGATCACGACGAGCGCGGCGTCGGCGACGTGCAGCGCGGCGCGCGCGTCGCTCAGAAAGTTTCCGATGCCGGGCGTGTCGATGAGATTGATCTTCTGCTTGTTCCACTCGGCGTAGGCCAGGCTGGCGGCGAGCGTGTGTTTGCGCGCGATTTCCTCCTCGTCGAAGTCGGTGACGGTCGTGCCCTCGTCAACTTTTCCGAAGCGATTGACGGCGCCGGCGTTGGACAGAATGGCCGAGGTGAGTTGCGTCTTTCCTGAAGCGGTGTGTCCGACGAGCGCGACGTTTCTGATGCTGGCGGCGTCGTAAACCTTCATGGTTTGGGCCTCGTATCGCGAATCATATTGCAGTCGGCAGTTCACAGTCGATAGCTCACGTCGACGCGTTCACGTCGACGCCCGTGGACGTCACCGCAACCGCGGCCGCGCGTGCTATTCGTAGCGCAGGGCTTCGATGGGATCGAGGCGGGAGGCTCGCACGGCGGGGTACATGCCGAAAAAGATGCCGACCGATGCGGAGAATCCCAGCCCGATCGCGAACGACCACCAGGGCAGGGAAATCGGGAAGCCGGAGATCAGGTGGATGGCCCAGCCGATGGCGCTGCCAAGCACGATGCCGAGCACTCCCCCGAGCGAGGTCAGAAACGCGGCCTCCATCAGGAACTGAAAGAGGATTTCGCCGCGCCGCGCGCCGAGGGCCTTGCGGACGCCGATCTCCCGCGTCCGTTCGGTGACTGAAATCGACATGATGGCCATCACGCCGATGCCGCCCACCATGAGCGCAATCGACGACACGACGATCAGCGCCAGGAACGTCGCCTGGCTGATCTGGTCCCAGAGGCCGAGAATGGCGTCCTGCGTCGCGACGTCGAAATCGTCAGGGTCGTCGAGTCTGAGGCCGTGGCGAATCCGCATGATCCGGCGGACTTCTTCGATCGCCACCTTGGTATCGACCCCTTCGCGGGCGAGCGCCGCAATCTGAATCGGCACCGCCTGCCCGCGGTTGTTCCCGCGGCCCACCATCACGCCACGCAGGCCGAACTGCCGCTGATAGCTCGTGAACGGGATGACGACGAAATCGTCCTGGCCGGCGTTGAAGCCGCCAATCCCGGGCCGCTTGTCGAACACGCCGATCACCGTGTAGCGCTCAGCACCGACCCGGACCACCTTGCCAATGGGATCCACGCCCGCCGGTGCGAAGAGCGCCTGATACGGCGTCTGTCCCAGCACCACGACGTTTTTCCGATACTGGACCTCGGTTCCCGTGAAGAAACGGCCCATGGTCAACGGGAGACTCGACCCGGTGGCGAAGTTTTCGGTCGTGCCAAGTGTGAGGAGCGCGCGCGTACGGAGGTCCCGATAGAACACACGCTGCTGCTGCGGCGGCGCCATGCCCGGGATGCCCAGCTGAATGTCCACGAGACGGACCGACGGCGCCTGCTCCTCGATCGCGCGGGCGTCGGAGACGCTCAGGTTGGGCCGCCGCATGATCTTCGCGAACTCGACGCCGTTGGCGAAGCTGAGCGGTCCCGCCCGCTGAATCGTGATGATATTGGGCCCGATGGCGCGGATCGAATCGCGCAGCGACTCGTCGAATCCCCGAATCATGGCGGTCATGCCCACGATCGACGTGATCCCGATGACGACGCCAAGGACGGTCAACCCGGAGCGCATCTTGTTGCTGCGCACCGTGTCGAGCGCCATCGCCACGACTTCGCCGATGAGTGCGACTCGAAGAGCCACTACCTGCCCGTCATTCCTTCCTGAGCGCCTCGATGGGATCCAGCCGCGCCGCGCGGGATGCCGGGTACAGGCCGAAGAACAGCCCGACAAGGGCGGTGACGCCAATCCCGAGCGCCACCGACCACGCTTCCACGGCGGCCGGAACCGGGGTCAGCGACGAGATCGTCAGCGCGATGCCGGAGCCGAGCACCGTGCCGACGACACCGCCGAAGATCGAGAGCACGACCGACTCGGTGAGCATCTGGGCCAGAATGTCGGACCGTCTCGCCCCCAGTGCCTTGCGCAGGCCGATCTCCCGCGTGCGCTCGGTGACCACCATCAGCATGATGTTCATGATGACGATGCCCCCCACGACCAGCGACAACGCGACAACGCCGACGAGGACGGCGAAAATGCCGTTGGTGGCCTGGTGGTACAGGTTGAGAAACGTTTCGGACGTGAACAGCCCGAAGTTGTCCGGCTGTTTGGGTTTCAACCGGCGGGCCATCCGCAGCGCGACCGTCGCTTCATCCATGGCCGTGCGAATCTGTGTGATGTCGCGCGGCTTGACCGTGACCGAGAGCTGGCGCCGGGAACCGAACATAGTCTGGAGCCGGCTCAGGGAAATGATCGCGTACGAGTCCTGGGACTGTCCCAGAAACGCGCCGCGTTTTGCGGCCACGCCCACGACGCGAAAGTGGATGCCGTCGATCTGAATGACCTTCTCCAGCGGATCGGAGCGGCCGAACAGACGGTCCGCGACATCCCAGCCGATGACGACGACGGGCGTCGAGCGCTCGACCTCAATGGGGCTCATCAGACGCCCCTGCTCGGCGTTGAACGTCGAGAAGGCGCCGAACTCCGAGCTGACGCCGCGAACCTGCACGCTGTCGATGGTCTTGTCACGATAGGTCATCTGACCGCTGCCCGTCGACTCGAGCATCACGGCAGCCACCAGCGGGCTGAATCGCTTGATGGCTTGAGCGTCGGCCGCCGTGAGCCGCGGGTTGTAGCGGAACTTCTCGGCGTCTTCCTCGCTGAAGCTGATCGGAAACTGCTGGATGCTGAAGGAGTCGGCGCCCGCCTGACCGAGGATGGCATCCTTCACCGAGGCGTTCAGTCCCTGGATGAGCGACACCACGGCAATGATGGAGGTCACGGCAACGATGTTGCCGAGCACGGTCATCAGCGATCGGAGCTTGGAGCTCCAGATCGCCGCGAGCGC
>JAHFUL010000007.1:0-8719 GCA_023265155.1 Acidobacteriota bacterium | reverse complement strand
GTTGCTGTTGGCTGAGTCGATCTTGACTGCGTCTCCCTCGGCCATGCTTCGCACCGAATTGTACGGTCCGGTCACGACCTGATCGCCCGCCTTCAGGCCCGCCATCACCTCGAAGTACTGGTCGCCGGCGATGCCCATCTTGATGGGAAGGAACTCGACCTTGCCGTCGCGAATCACGAAGACGCCTTCGGTTTCCTTCCGTGTCTGGCCCGGCAGAAGTTCAGCAGCCGAGGCGACGGGTTCGACCACCGGGCGCCGGCGTCGATCATCGCGCGGCTTCTTCACCACCTGGTCGTTCGCGTCGTAGACGAGCTCGCGCACGGCCACTGCCGCGATCGGCACCGCCACGGCGTCCTTGCGAGTCGCCGTGGTGATATCCGCGGTGCAGGTGAATCCCGGGCGCACGTCCGGCACGTCTCCCTCGATCACGACCACCACCTTGAAATTCGTTGCCTGCCTCGCGCCCGCGGCGGCACCGCTCTGGATCGGGCTGTTGCCGATCTCGGTGACGCGGCCCTTGAACGTCTTCTCGGGCAGCGCATCAATGGTGACCTTCGCCAACTGCCCGAGTGTCACGTTGGGGATGTTCGTTTCGTCGACTTCGACCTCGGCCTGGATCACGGACATGTCGGCCAGCGTCAACAGCACGGTCCCGGCGTTGTTCATCGTCCCGATGACCGCCGTCTCGCCTTCCTGAATATTGCGGCGGGTCACGATGCCGTCGATGGGCGACTCGATGCGGACCTTGCTCAAGTCGTACCGCGCGTTTTCGACGCTCGCGCGCTCCTGCCCCAGGCGCGCTTCCTGGGCGGCGACCGTCTTTTGGCGCTCGAGGAGCGACGATTGGGCGGTCTTGAGGTCGTTCTCGGCCCGTTCGAGCGCCTCGCGCGTCGTGATGCCCTTGGCCCACAGATCTTTCTGCCGCGCGAGGTTCTTCTGCCCCTGGTCGAGCTGCACTTTCGCCGTCTCGATCGACTGCCGCATCTGTTCGAGCGAGCTCTCGGCGGCCTGAAGCGACGCGCTGCTGTTGTCCACGCGCGTGCGCAGCGACCGCGGGTCGATCTGCAGCAGGAATTGCCCTTTCGTGACGGGGTCGCCTTCATTCACGGCGAGGTCGACGACGCGCCCGGAGGTTTCCGCGGCGATGTTGACGAGACGCTTGGGCTGGATCTTGCCGGACGCCGACACAATCGCTTCGAGATCGCGCGCTTTGATCGCTTCGACGGTGACGACGAGCGACGGCTCCCGCTTGAAGTAGAAGTTCGCGCCGACGAGCGCGCCAATACCGAGCGCACCGGCAATGGCGATGAGGATATTCCTCCGGTTCATCTAGGCTCCTGAAAAGGCCGCGCCCGCGGCGGCAATGATGAGCGCGATCACGGCGTACACCGCAAGCATCGACCAGACGATCGGCGACGTCCGCTTCTTGTAAAGGACGCCAATGCCGATGGAGAGGTTCACAATCCACCAGAGACGGAACAGATCGATCGCCCCCACGAGTCGTGCCACAAACGATGACTCATCGAGAAACGGCAGGAACACAGCCAGACTGGTCGGGCTGGCCATCGATTCCTTCAGATAGAACATCGGATAGATGAAGAGTGTCTGTAGCGCCAGCAGGAAGCCCGAATAGATCACGATGGCGTACACCTGTTTGAACTTCGCGTCGCCTCCGAGCAAAGCCGTGAAGACCGCAAAGAGGATTCCCGCGCAGATCGCCGCCACGATCGGAAGGCCGACCGCGGTGCCGACGGCAGGCAGGATCGGCCCCTGATTCATGATCCGGGATTCGAGCTGGCTGTACATCTGATCGCTCACCTGCAGCCCGAGCCCTTCCATGACTCGAATGGTTTGCTCGAGCGTCAGATCCTTCCCGAGCCGGGTTGACGAGAACGTCGTCGACACCGCGACGACGATAATCACGACCGCTCCGAGCGCGCCGAGGATGCGTGGCCCCGCCGCCACGTCGGCATACGTCTCCTTTGGCGACAGGATCACGCCAACCGCCCGGGCGAGCAGGCTTTTCGAGGGAGAACCAGCAGCCTGGGCGGCGACCACGGTCTCTGTCATATCCCCATCATATACGGCCGTTTCGGGATGAATGTTCGCCGTTTCGCCTGTCAACTGCACCCGGCGAGGTTGTGCTCAGCCGCGGCCTCTGCGCGGCCGGGCGCTCGCAGCCGGCGCCCTCGTGAACACCTCCCGCAGAACGCCGAGACCACCTCGCAGACGGCGTCCGGCGGTGGCGTCGAGCGGCCGCAGCACGTCGGCGAGGTGGGACTCCGCGCAGCGTCCGACCCGTTGGAGCGCGGCGCGGCCGGCCGCCGTCACCTCGATGATCACCACGCGGCGATCCCGCACTGGCGCGGTCCGCTTGACCCAGCCGCGCTGCACCATCGCGCTGATGGAATTTGACATCGTCGGCAGGCTGACGCCCTGGAGCGAGGCGAGCTCGGTGAGGGTCCTCGGTTGAGCACTCAGCATCGAGAGCAGGCCGAAGTGCGCGGGAGCCGGCAGTTCGCCGGCCGCTCGCAGCTCCGCGGCAATGGTCCGCATCACCAGCGGCACGATCTTCAAAACGGCGCGCGCGGCCTCGCGCGCTTGAGGTCGAGTCATCCTCTCCGGCCTTGAACGAGCGTAAACTTAGTAACCCTAATGGTTATGTGGGCTAAGCTAGCATGAGCCTCAAAACAGCGTCAATTCAACCCCGGGGCCCGCGCGTGCAGGCCCGTGCACGCCGAAGATCGGGTCGCCGGTCCGCAGGGCTGAATCCGTCTTTCGCAAACTCCCGATAAGAGAGACATGCGGAACCTCTTCGTCGTCCGCCTCACGGCGGCTGGGGTGATCCTGGGGTGTGCCTCCACAGCTCGAGCGCAGATCTATGAAGACGTCGGCACTCGTGCGCAGGGAATGGGGGGAGCATTTGTCGCTGTCGCCGATGATGCGACTGCCAGCTGGTGGAATCCGGCCGGGCTGGCGACCGGAAAACTTGGCAGTGTGGTTGTGGAACGCGGCAGGACGGCGGACCCGGCAAAACCGGGCGCCACCGGCCCGGCCAGACGGGACGGGGCGAGCGGCTTCAGCATGGCGTTTCCCGCGCTCGCTGTGAGCTATTACCGCCTCCGTATCAGTGAAATAGCGCCTGTTTCCTCTACTGGAACGAACCCGCTCGACCGAGAAGATCTCGGAGCGGCGGACGTACACCTCCAGAGTCGGGCGGTCAGCCAATACGGAATGACCGTTGGCCAATCGCTTGGCACCCACCTTGTCTTGGGATCAACCCTGAAACTGTTGAGGGCGGGCACGGCCGAGTCATCGGTTGTTGGCGGCGAGGATTTGCTCGATCGGGCTGACGACCTCGAGGTCTCGGGCGACACGAAAACCGACCTCGATGCTGGCGCGATGGCCGCCTTGGGCCGCGCCCGGTTCGGCCTGACTGTCAAGCACCTGAGAGCTCCGGCCTTCGGTGACGGGGACGACCGCTTCGTCCTGAAGCGGCAGGCGCGGGCCGGTGTCGCGTTTTTGACTCAGTCTCAGGGGGCCATTGATGGACTGGCCGTCGCCGCAGACATGGACTTGACCAGAACGGCCACCGTCAGGGGCGATGTCAGACGTTTCGCGGCCGGCGTCGAGTTGTGGTTGGCCAAGCGGCGTCTGGGTCTCCGGTCGGGGATCAACCTGAACACCATCGACCGGGCGGACCCGACGGGCAGTGTGGGGATCAGTGTAGGCGATTCCAGTTTCTTGCTCGACGCAGCCCTCTTGTTCGGGTCTGACCAGGCTCGAAACGGGCTGAACGTCGGTTTCAGTCTGACGTTTTAGGTCACATTTCGACACTTTTTGTGAATTTGGGTAAGCCTTAGAATCCATGTCCGTCCGCATTGGTGAGCTCCTCGTCAAGGAGAAACGGATAACCCAGGATCAGCTTCAACAGGCCCTGAACTATCAGAAGGCCAATGGAGGGAAGCTCGGCTATAACCTCGTCAAGCTGGGGATCGTGAAGGACGAGGACATCACGGCGCTGCTCAGCAAGCAGTACGGCGTCCCTTCCATCAACCTCACGCAGTTCGAGATCGACTCAGCGGTCATCAAACTGATTCCCGCCGACACCGCCCTGAAGTATCAAATCGTTCCCCTGAGCCGCGCGGGCGCGACGCTCACGATTGCGATGACGGATCCGACCAACGTCTTCGCGATGGACGACATCAAGTTCATGACCGGCTACAACGTGGAGCCGGTGGTGGCGTCGGAGACGGCGGTCTCGGAAGCCATCCAGCGGTACTACCCGCAGGGCGGGAAGGGCGGCGGGAAGAGCGGCCCCAGCACGCTGATGCCGATCGTGAGCGGCCCAAGCGCGCTCGAAATGGCCAGTAAGGGCCTCGAGGAGCTGCAGGCCTCGCTCGAGGCGGGCGGCGCCGGCGTCGAGGTCCTGGAGGAGCTTCAGGAAATCAGCGCTGAGGCCCTGGCCAAACAAGGCGAAGAAGCGCCCGTGGTCCGGCTCGTCAACGTCGTCCTGATGTCGGCGATCCAGAAGGGTGCCAGCGACATTCACATCGAGCCGTACGAGAAAGAATTGCGGGTCCGCTACCGCATCGACGGGATCCTCTACAACATCATGAGCCCTCCGATGAAGTATCGCGACGCGATCTCGTCCCGGCTGAAAATCATGGCGAAGCTCGACATCGCCGAAAAGCGGCTCCCTCAGGACGGGCGCATCAAGATCCGCTTCAACGAGAACGGCAGCGCCAAGGAGATTGACTTCCGCGTATCGGTGCTCCCGACGCTCTTTGGTGAAAAGATCGTCATGCGTCTGCTCGACAAGGACAAGCTGATGCTCGACATGACGAAGCTCGGGTTCGAACCCGAGTCGCTCGCCAAGTTCGAGCTGGCCATTCTTCGGCCCTGGGGCATGGTGCTCGTGACCGGCCCGACCGGCAGCGGCAAGACGAACACCCTGTATTCCTCCATCGCGAAGATCAACACGCCAGAAACCAACATCATGACCGCCGAAGATCCGGTCGAATTCAACCTTGCCGGCATCAACCAGGTGCAGGTGAAGGAGAACATCGGGCTGAACTTCGCCGCGGCGCTGCGCTCGTTTCTCCGACAGGATCCCAACATCATCCTGGTGGGCGAAATCCGTGACTTCGAGACCGCGGAAATCGCGGTCAAGGCGGCGCTCACCGGGCACCTCGTCTTGTCCACGCTGCACACCAACGACGCGCCGAGCACGATCAACCGTCTGATGAACATGGGCATCGAACCGTTTCTCGTCGCGAGCTCGGTTCACCTGATTTGCGCCCAGCGCCTCGTCCGGCGCCTCTGCACGAACTGCAGGGAGGCCAGCCCGCATGCCGCTGCGGCGCTCGTGCAGGCTGGTTTCACCTCGGTCGATGCGAACTCGGTGACGCCGATGAAGGGCAAGGGGTGCGATCGCTGCAACCTGACCGGATACAAGGGGCGCGTTGGTCTCTACGAGGTGATGGAAATCGGTGAGGAGCTGCGCGAGTTGATTCTCGTTGGCGCGTCGGGCCCCGAGCTCCGCCGCAAGGCGATCGACGAAGGCATGATCACGCTGCGCATGAGCGGCCTGCGAAAAGTGAAGGACGGGCTCACGTCGATGGAGGAAGTCGTCCGGGAGACTGTGAAGTAGGCCCGAGCATCAGCTCGGGCGTCGCACGTGAGGTCACGCTTGGACGTCGCCTTTGACGGTCGCGACGCCTGGAGGCCGGCCTCCGGGCGAACGGGGAAACGCATATGGCTACATTACCTGAGCTACTGAAAACACTTGTGGAGAGAGACGGCTCCGACCTCCATATTGCCACCAACACGCCGCCGCAGATTCGCGTGGTCGGCAAGCTCGAGCGCCTGCCGCTGCCGGAGCTGACGCCGTCCGAGACCAAGCAGCTCGTCTACAGCGTGCTCACCGACTCGCAGAAGAAGCGCTTCGAGGAGACGATGGAGCTGGACTTCTCGTTCGGCATCAGGACCATCGGCGCCCGCTTCCGCTGCAACGTGTTCAACCAGCGGGGCGCCGTCGGCGCCGTGTTCCGGTTGATTCCGGAAACGATCCGCACGTTCGGCGAGCTGGGGCTGCCGGCGGTGCTCGCGACGCTCTCGGAGCGGCCGCGCGGACTCGTGCTCGTGACTGGCCCCACCGGGAGCGGCAAGTCGACGACGCTGGCCGCCATGCTCGACAAGATCAACTCGGAGCGCAAGGAGCACATCCTCACGATCGAGGATCCGATCGAGTACATCCACGCGCACAAGAATTGTCTGGTCAATCAGCGCGAGGTGCACAGCGACACCAACAGCTTCGGCGATGCGCTGCGCGCCGCCTTGCGCGAGGATCCCGACATCGTGCTGATCGGCGAAATGCGGGACCTCGAGACCGTCGAAGCGGCGCTGAAGATCGCCGAGACCGGACACCTGACCTTCGCCACGCTGCATACGAATTCGACGGCGCAGACGATCAACCGCATCATCGACATCTTTCCGGCCAACCAGCAGGCGCAGATTCGCACGCAGCTCTCGCTCGTGGTCGAGGGCATCGTCTGTCAATCGCTGCTGCCGCGCGCGGACGGGAAGGGGCGTGTGGTGTCGCTCGAAATCATGGTGCCGACGCCCGCCATCCGGAACCTCATTCGCGACGACAAGATCCATCAGATCTACGGGGCGATGCAGGCGGGGCAGGAGAAGCTCGGCATGCAGACGGCGAATCAGTCGCTCGCCAGCCTGCACATGAAGCGGCTCATCACGCTCGAAACCGCCCTGACGGCGTCGTCCATGAAGGATGAGCTGCAGGACATGATCAATCGCGGCGTCGGGGTCGTGGCGGGGGCCGGACTTGGCCGCTCGGCGGGCGCGGCGCCGGCCGCCCGACCGCCGGTGCGCTCGTAGCCGGCCGATGGACACGCTCGGAGAGGCGAAGGCAGACGGAAATCGCGGGATGAACAGTCTGAAAGGCTGAATCAACATGCCCAATTTTGCATACTCGGGCCGCACGCGGGGCGGACAGACGGTGAGCGGCGAGCGGATGGCCGACACGATGGACGCGGCGGTCACCGCGCTCCGCCGCGAGCAGATCCTGGTCACTCGCATCACGCCCGGCGCGGCAAAAGCCGGGGAGGCGGCCAAGAAAGATGCGAAGGGGAAGCTCGGCAAGAAAGTGTCGGCGAAGAATCTCGCCGTGTTCGTCCGCCAGTTCTCGGTGATGATCGACGCCGGCCTTCCTCTCGTCCAGTGCCTCGACATTCTTGGCTCCCAGGAAGAGGACAAGAACTTCGCCGCGGTCATCGGCGCGACCCGCGAATCGGTCGAAGGAGGCGCGTCGCTCGCGGACGCCATGCGCAAGCACCCCAAGACGTTCGATCCGCTGTTCACCAACATGATTGCGGCCGGCGAAGCAGGCGGCATCCTCGACACCATTCTCAAACGGCTGGCGACCTACATCGAGAAGGCGGTCAAGCTCTCCGGACAGGTCAAGTCGGCGATGGTCTATCCCATCGCCGTCGTGGTGATCGCCGGCGGCGTCGTGGGCGTCATTCTGTGGAAGGTGATTCCCACGTTCGCCTCGCTGTTCAGCGGACTCGGCGCAGAGCTGCCGCTGCCCACGCGCGTCGTGATTGGCATGAGCAACAACCTCGTGCGTTTCTTTCCGTTCCTCCTGGTGGGTGCCGGAATCGCCGTGTATCTGTTCCGCAGTTACTACAGTACGGAAAAAGGGCGACGCGTCGTGGATGGCGCGATGCTGAAGATGCCGATCCTCGGGAACATCCTCCGCAAGATTGCCGTCGCGCGGTTCTGCCGGACCCTGGCGACGCTCGTGAGCTCCGGCGTGCCGATTCTCGACGGCCTGGAGATCACGGCGAAGACCTCGGGTAACGCCGTTGTCGAGGATGCGGTCATGAAGACGCGGACGAGCATCGAGCGCGGCGAGACCATCTCGGCGCCCCTTCGGGAAACCGGGGTGTTTCCGTCGATGGTCGTCCAGATGATCAACGTCGGCGAGGCCACCGGTGCGCTCGACACCATGCTGGCGAAGATCGCGGACTTCTACGAGGAGGAAGTCGACACGGCGGTCGCGGGTCTGCTGACGCTCCTCGAGCCCATCATGATTGCATTTCTGGGCATCGTCGTCGGCGGTATCGTGATCGCGATGTACATGCCGATCTTCGATCTGATCAGCAAGCTGGCGTAGCGGATGCTCGAGACCGACCTGACCCGTAAACTGGCCTGGTTGATTGGCGTTCGCGCCGTCATCAGCACGGTTCTGCTCGGCGGAGCGACGATCGCCCAGATCCGTGTGCCGGGCTCGGTTCCGATCGACCCGTTCTTCTTCCTGATCGCGCTGACCTTCGGCCTGACGATCACGTATGCGGCGACGCTGCGGTTCACCGGGCGGCATCGCTGGCTGATCGATATCCAGATGGCGCTCGACGCGCTGATTGTCTCCGCCTTCATCTACTTCACCGGCGGAATCAACAGCGTGTTCGCGTCGCTCTACGTGCTGCCGATCATCGCGGCGAGCACGGTGCGGTTCCGCCGCGGCGGCCTGCTCGTGGCGTGGCTCAGCGCGATCATCTACGTGAGTCTGGTGGTGGCGCAGTACCTCACCGCGTCCGGTGTGATGCGCGATCCCTGGCTGGCGACCGTTGCCCTTCCCACGCAGTCGGAGGCGGAGTACCGGGTGGCGTTGAACGTGTTCGGCTTCTTTGCG
>JAHFUL010000113.1 GCA_023265155.1 Acidobacteriota bacterium | reverse complement strand
CGACCTCGTGAGCCGTGTCGCGGGGGAGTCGGTCGTGGAGCACACGCTGCGTGCCTTACACGTCGAGGGGCAGTTCACTGACCCGGACCTGTTCGATGAATTGCTGGTGTTGACCGGGGACAATGGCACCGCGTACGTCAAGAACGACTCGACCGTGACTGCCGTCGACGCCGCGACATGGGCGCCGAAGCTCACGGTGCCTGGGGGCACTCCTCTCGAGCCGCTCGATGGCGACGGCGTCGCGGTGCGTGATGAGCTGGGCATCATTCATTCGTACGATGGAACTGGCGCCGAAGTGGAGACGCGAGCACTCCCTCAGATGGACCCAGGAACTGACTGGAAGTACTCGTTGGGCGGCTGGCTTGGTGTCGTCAGTGCTCAATTGGTCCTGGTAGCAGACGCAGCCGTGGGCCTCGCGGCCCAGTCCTTTGCCGTCCCTCAAGGCAACCTTCAGAACCAGGGTCGGCCGTATGATCGGCGTGAGGACTTCAGAAAGTACGCTCAAGCACTGTTGGATCGTCCTGATCCTGCTCAAGGTCGCACGCAGGATTGCCTGAAACTCTCGCTGATGGTGTATAAGGCTGGACAGGTGTCCAAAGGCTCCACAAGCACGACGGTGTCAACGCTACTCAATGGCTTGACCGAATTCTCTTCCATCACTCCGCTAAGTGTAATTCGTCGTTGGACCACATCGGACCCGAAATATCGTGCCGGTGCACCGCCGGCGCCGAAGCAATTCCAGCAGGACGGTTTTGCTGAGATTTTCAGAGATCCAACTCCAGACAACAACCAAGTCAGGCACGCTGCCGCGTTCTTGTACATTGGATATTGGTACGGCGCCGTGAATGGGCTCATCACAGCATCCCTGCACGAGATTGTGGACCCAGACGGAACTCCTGCGGATGTGAGGCTTGGTCTCGCAGCAGCAGTATTAGGCAATGCGTTTGTTTTCCACAGAAACTCTCGGACACTTGCGGATGGTGTGTGGATCTTCATCTGCGGTGAGGCCAGCGTTCTGGACCTCAAATAGATGCAGAAAGTTAATATTCTCGTCACTACTTGACAATTGCTCGAGGTCTGACATGACGTATAAGAAGGCCTGCCTCGTTTCATGCACGTGTGTCGTTATGCTCGTCGGCCATGGATGTGGACCGGGAAATAGCATCCTTGGCACATGGGAAGACACGAATGGTAAATTCAAGGTACGAGTTGTGGAGTACGACCAGACATTAGGGATTCCACCGCAGCGCATATACTGTAGATTCGAAGCAGCCGGCCAACACTCGACCGAGTGGCGAGAGATCATGACCAGCAAAACAAAGTCAGGAATAACTCGCGAACACGTCAAGTTCATTGGCGACAACATCGCGTACATCTTCACAGCAGACACATTCGCGAGCACTGTCGATACAGGCCGTAACTGGTCCGTGTTTGATGGAGACAGAATGCTTCGTGACGTGAACCTTGATTACAGACGACTCTATATCAGGACCGCCGACATTTCACCAGACGGCACTGGCGTGATCGAAGCATCGGTGTCGGCTTCGCGATTTTGGGGAGACAGGAATCCCATCACGCTGCACACCAGCGACTACGGACAACACTGGACGAAGTAGCCCGGTCACGGTCGACGAGCGTTCCCGTGGCTCGCGTTCAGCCTCGTTGTCGACGTTCGCGGTCTTGACAACGCTGCCTGCTGAACAGAGTGGGCGCCGCGATCTCGATCGGCAAGCTCGCCAGGGAGGTGTGCTGTCGACTTGCCGCAACCCTGCCCTACTGTGACTTTCCCACAGCAATCACGCTGCTTGCCATGCTTCGTCCCTTCGGCCGGACTGATGCGACCGACCGTCGAATACCGACGTGCACGGTGATGGTCCGACCAGTCCATCCCTGAGATAAGGGCGCCGCCTGGCGCGCCCCGGCGCGCCGGGCCGCTTCCAACTTCAACCGCGCATTCTCGCGCTCCAGTCCCGCGCGCTCCCGCTCGACGCGCGGCCGGTCGGTCTCCGATCGGGCCAACTCGTCGCGCAACCGCACCACCTCCTGCTGCAGTCGCTCGACCCGCTCGTCCGAGTTCCGCTCGCGTCCGCCAGGCACGCGCCTGTTATGCCACAAGGCTCGCTCAGGTAAAAGTCAGACCAAGTAATAAGATACTCATAAAGCTACCGAAAAATAATCTGGAGTCGCAACCCAATGGCGCCGAGCCATACCTACCGCCTGGCCAACGAGACAACAACGATGTAAGTTACGATGATGTCGAACTTGTCAATGAAGCGTTGAACCACCAGGGATCGTGCACCGGCAAGCCGGCAATTGGCCCTATCACTGAAGAGGAAGCGTCCCAAACGAGCAGTGGCTCCCATGGAGGCTTGATTTCAATCAATCCAGCGCCGGCCGCGTCTTTTGCCAATCTCTCTGGAACGTTCGCCGGTCTTCGGGGTCAAACCTTCGGAGGGTCGACATGTTCGATAGATGGCCGATGAAGTGGGTGGGGCGCCTTCTGTGCGCCATCGTTGGCGCGACGGCGTGCGCCTGCGGCCCAGAGCCGGATAGTCTCAGGGGCATGGCGAGGCAGGCAAAGCGACAGGGCAAAACCGCCATCACCTTTCGTCATCATGAAGATGAGAGGGGTGCCGCATCACATCTCGATGATCTTCTCCGATCGGAATCCGTGGTCCTCGCGACGCCAGCCGATCCCGCGTCTATTCAGGTGACCGAGAAGTTCTACATTTACACATGGCACGTCTTTCGTGTGCTTCGTGTTCTCGCGCAACCGCCGCCTCGGTCAAGTCTAGGTTGTGACGCTGCGCCGCCTCGGCATCTGACGGAGCACGAGATCGCGATCCCATTGGGTGGCGGTACCGCTGTTGTCGACGATGTCTCGATCACCATGGAGTCCAATGACTCAGACGTCACGTTCGAGAGGGGCCGTGAGTATTTGTTCCTGGCGACCCTCTGTGCGAATGGAGTCACATTGCTGTCGCAAGGCGGAGCGGACGTGTTCGGAGTGACCCCAGATGGTCACATCACTGCGCCGGCTGGCATCGAGAACCAGTTTTTCGACACGTGCAAGACATGCGCGACGTCGGCACACTGGACCGAGTGGTCGAGCATCTGAAGACACTCTCCGTCAGCAAGTAATCCCGGTCGTTCATCAGACCGGTCGCCGCAGCAGCGTTACCGGCGGCGCCATCACAATCTGGGCGGGGCCGACGCTGATCGGTACCGCGACGGCGAGCCCGTATCAGATCGCGTGGGCGTCGCCGGCGGTGGGAAGCTACGCGCTGACCGCTCTCGCGACCGACAACACCGGTGCGACGACCAGTTCGCAGGCGGTCACCATCATCGTCAGCGCCAGCGGTTCAGGCGCCGGCACGCTGGGGATCCCGATGGCGACGCCGACGGGCGGCATCTCCGCGGCGGCGCAGACAGTGACGCTCTCGGCCGCCGCCGGTGCGACGATTCGGTACACGACCAACGGATTCGCCGTGTCCGCG
>JAHFUL010000085.1 GCA_023265155.1 Acidobacteriota bacterium | reverse complement strand
CGCGGTCGTGACGCTCGCGCTACTCGAACCGGCGGCAGCCGTGGGACTCAGTGCTATGGGCGAGACCGTATAGGTGCAGGGAGCTGTGAATGAAAACGGGTTCGATTGCGCGCTGCGGGCACTTCCGTTGGGACCGACCGCCGCGACCGTTGCCGTGTACACCGTGCCCGGCAATGGCCAGCCGAGGAAAATCGTCGTGAGATCGACGCGAATCAGCCCGTCCGGGTCGGGCGCAGGCTTTCCAAGTGACGCCGACTGGAAGGGCGCGGCGGCGCCCTGCAGGTAGAACTCGATTTGATACGACTGAACGAGCGGCACGCCGCCAGAGTCGGTCGTCCAATGATCGGCGGAAGGCGCGAATTCGGCGGTTCTCGGATTAATGGTCGTCTGCGCCGTCACCACGGACGCGAACATCAACGGCAGAATCGTCAGCACGACTGACAAAGCTGAAATCAGCGCTGCGGGTTGCCGCTGGTGGAGGGCTGCCCCTGTCCTGGTGTTGATCACCTGGGTGATCAGTTGTGCAGCATCCGGGCCGCGAGTCCTGCCGCTGAGGTCAGGTGGGAAGTTGTTGGAAATGAACGAATGGGTGACTAGTTGAGCTTATTGGGCGACAAGCGGCCGTTGCAGATCCGAAGGTCGGCAGCCATTCCTGTGCGTATTGCTTGACGGGTGGCGGCTTGACGTTTTTGAATCGCCTGACACGGTTTTGCAAGGATCGCTGAAGCAGTTCTGCACGAAGCCGAGTCCGCAGGCCTGAGCGAGCTCGCCCGGCTCGCCTATCAGCCCGTGGTGAAAGTCATATCGGGCTGTTGCAGTCCGAGGCGCACGCAGAAAAAGGGGTCAGACCCTCTGTTTTTGACCGTCGCAGAGTCTGACCCCTTGTTCGAGCGGCAACTCACTTGCGCCACGGACTGCTATGGGATCACACGCAGGTTGCCGGGAGGCGGCGGGGTATCGTCGGCGCTTCCCGCCTGTTGGGTCACCGTGACAGTTAGCTCCGCAACCGTCAACGTGCCGGTGCGCGGGGATGTGGCCGCGTTGGCCGCGATCGAGAACGCGACGGCTCCGCTGCCGCTACCGCTCGCGCCGGACGTAATAGTCAGCCAGGAGGCGTTGCTCGTCGCCGTCCACGTGCAGCCGATCGTCGTCGTGACGCTCGCACTGTTCGAGCCGGCGGTTGCTGGAGGACTGAGCGAAGTCGGGGAGACCGTGAACGTACAAGGGGCGGGCGCACCGGCCTGGATCACTGTCACCGTCTGGCCGGCGATGGTCAGCGTCCCTGTGCGCGAGGCCGTGACCGGGTTGGCCGCGATCGAGAACGCGACGGTTCCGCTGCCGCTGCCGCTCGCGCCGGCCGTTATGCCCAACCAGGAGGCATTGCTCGTCGCCGTCCAAACGCACCCTCCGGCGGTCGTGACACTGGCGCTGCCCGAGCCGGCCGTTGCCGCGGCGTTCAGCGAGGTGGGCGATACCGTGTAGCTGCATGGAGCAGAGAATGAAAACGCATTCGACTGAGCGCTGCGGCCAACCCCGCCAGGGCCCACGGCCGCGACCGTTGACGTGTACACTGTGCCCGGCAGTGGCCAGCCGAGAAAAATGGTCGTGAGATCGACGCGAATCAGTCCGTCAGGGTCGAGCCCGGGCTTTCCAAGCGACGCCGACTGGAACGGTGCCGCGGCGCCCTGCAGGTAGAACTCGATTTGATACGACTGAACGAGCGGCGCGCCGTCAGGGCCCGTCCGCGAGTGGTCGGCAGATGGCACGAACTCGGCCCTTCTCGGATCGATCGTGGTCTGCGCCGTCACCACTGATGCGCACATCAGCAGCAGAATCGTCCGCACGACTGACGAAGCTGAAACTTGTACTGCAGCTCTTGGTTCGCGATTGGCGGCTCGAGTCGTCGTGTTGATCACGCGGACAATCCTATGCGCGTCACGCGTTCCACGGCAACCTGACATTCTGGAATCGCCCGAACCATTTTTGGGTCAGCTGACCGCTCTTTTGCAAGGGGCCGGTGTGATCGTCGTGAAGTTGAAGCATGATTTTCCCTGTGACGGAACCTCTGATGGAAGGGTGATCGGGTGAGGCAGACACTGGCGGCGGGGGTTTCGTATCTCGATCTGAACTTCCAGGGGCGGGCGCGGGTAATCGCGAGCGTGATTGTGGAGGGCTCGTCCGGTGTAGCGATCGTCGATCCCGGGCCGTCGAGCACGCTGCGCACCCTGCGGCTGGCGCTCGAGGGGGCGGGCATCGCGCTCAGCGATGTGACGACCTTGCTCCTGACGCACATCCATCTCGATCACGCGGGCGCCGCGGGCACGCTCGTGGCGGAAAACCCCGCGCTCCGCGTGTACGTCCACGAGCGCGGCGCGCCGCATCTCATCGATCCTGCCAAGCTGGTGGCCAGCGCCACGCGGCTCTACGGCGACGAAATGGATCGGCTTTGGGGTTCGGTGAGTCCCGTCCCGGAATCCGCCATCCAGATCCTCACGGGCGCTCGCGGCGAGCGGGTGACGGCCGGCGGACGGATCTTCGAAGTGGCGTATACCCCCGGACACGCCTCGCACCACGTCAGCTACTTCAATTCCGACACGGGCATCGCCTTCGTCGGCGACACGGGAGGTGTGAAACTTCAGCCCAATGGTTATGCGCTACCCCCGACGCCTCCGCCCGACATCGATCTGGAGGCTTGGCGTGACAGCCTGACGTGCATCGCGGCCTGGCGGCCCGACACACTCTTCCTCACGCACTTCGGGCCGATGACCCCGGCCGAACCGCACCTCGCTGAGTTCCGGGACCATCTGGAAACGATTGCGGGCCTCGTGAAGACCTCGCTCGACCAACCGGGAGACACGGAGGACGACGACGGGAAGCGCGAGGCGTGGTTCACGGACCAGGTGATGCGCGAGTTACGAACGCGGGTGAGCGACGAGCAGGCCCGCGCCTACGAGGTGGCGGGGCGCTTCGATCTGAACTGGCGCGGCCTGGCGCGCTACTGGAGAAAGAAAGGATCGGTTACGCGCTGAGTGCCGCGTGGACCGGCATCGTGTATCCCTTCGGATCCACCATCAACCGCAAAGCGAATCCCTGCCGACCACCGTTTTGTGTCGGGGGCGACACCCGATAGACGGCCGACAGAATGCGTCCCTGTCGAAGTGACGCCGGGATCAGGTCCGAGTCCGGAACGTCTCGTTCCAGTTGGAACTGCACGATCCGGTACAACGGGATCGACACGACTGACTGCATTTCAACGTATACGCCGAACTCGCTCACGTCGCGCGTCACGGCCGCGGCGAACCGCGTCGTGCCGCGGTGATCCTTCCACATCAGCCGGGCCGGGAGCGCGACGTTTCGGCGCTCAGCCGCGCGTTTGATGTCCTTGGCTGCCTGCGACTTCTCCTGGCGGCGCGGAACGGTATCAGTCCAGATGCGCTGCTTCACTGGGACTCTCCCGGGTTAATGTGTACCAAGTGCATATCAAGTTTGAGACCGCTTGAGATTGGGGTTGGCTCAGGAGGAAAGTAAATTAGATAAACAATTTATAATCAAATACTTACGCTCAGCTATATTTCACGAAACAATTCGTACATGTAGGATACTTTGTATCCATAGCACGCGCATAATGGATATTCCATATCCATATTTGTTAGATGAGCTCAAGGCCGCGACGACTCGTCCCTGGTCGTCCTGCGTCCTTGTTCCTGGTCACTTTGAATGCGCGAGACAGGGCGAGAAAAACGCTGTAAGGCTGAGGGCGTTTCAGAGCGCGTCGACTTCGGTTTCCGAGCGGCTCTCGAGTCCGAGCCGGCGGAGCTTCAGATAGAGGCCGCGTCGGGTGAGGCCGAGTGCCCGCGCCGTTTCGGAGATGTTGCCGCCGCTGCGATTGAGCGCGCTCTGAATCAGATCGCGCTCGATTTCCTCGACGGCGGCTGCCAGATTCGCCGGCGCGGCCGCACGCCGGCGCGCGCCGGGGCCTGCGCCGCCGGAAGCACCGGGAGACCGGGTGCTGGTGATCTCGGGCGAGAGATGCGCCGGCTCTATCGTCCCGCCCGGGGCGCTGAGGGCGACCGCCCGCTGAATCTCGTTCCGCAGCTGCCGTACGTTCCCCGGCCACCAGTGCTGGGAGAACACGTCGAGCGTCTGCGAACTGAGCTGAATGTCGGGCTTTCCGAGACGCTCCGACGCCTCGCGCAGGAAGAAGGTGCTCAGGTGGGGAATCTCCTCCCGGCGATCGCGAAGGGGCGGCACGTGAATACGAATCACCGCCAGCCTGTAGAAGAGATCCTCGCGAAACTTGCCTTCGGCCACTCGCTGCTCGAGGTCGGCGTTGGTGGCTGCCAGCACTCGCACGTCCACGCGCTGCGGACGCGTCTCGCCAACGGGCATGATTTCCGACTGCTCCAGGAAGCGCAGCAGTTTTGGCTGAACATCGAGCGCGAGGTCGCCGATTTCGTCGAGAAACAACGTGCCGCCCGCCGCTGACCGCACGAGTCCCGGTTGGTCTGATACGGCGCTGGTGAACGCGCCGCGCCGATGGCCGAAGAGTTGGCTGTCGGCGAGGTCCCGACCGGTGGTCGTGCAGTTGTAAGGAAGGAAGATGGCGGCGCTGCGGTGCGAGCCGACGTGAATGGCGCGCGCCACGAGCTCCTTGCCGGTCCCGCTTTCTCCAGTGATGAGCACGGTCAGGTCGTTCCCCTGTAACCGCTGAATCTGTTCGACCACGCGTGTCATCGACGCGCCGGCTGTGACAAAACCCGGCAGAAGGGGCTCGAGCGAACGATCGATGGCTGGACCGACGGCATCGGCAGATGACCGGTCGCGCGCGGCGCACAAGGCGAAGCCCTGACGAGCCACGGCTGCGATCATCCGCAGGCGTCGAACGACCGGATGGCCGATCGGCCGAGGTGAGGCAACGAACGCAAACCGGGGACCCTCGGGATCGCGGCCGAGCGGCTCCACCACGATTGCGCCGCCGCGACCGTACGCGCGCTGGTGCGGCGAGGTTCGCGCAAGGGCGCGCGCGGTTTCCACGTCGCACCCGGCGGTCGCGATCACCCGCGCGTCGCCGCCCACCAGCTCCACGAAGACCGCCGCGCTGTCTCCTGCAGCCGCCTCGAGCATGGCAGCGGCCGTTTCGCGGCCGAGGAGGTTCGGAAGGGCCGCCGCGTCCACGATGCGCCGAACGATGGCATCGTCCGCATCGGCGGGGGAGATCACGTACTCATTGGTGCCCTGATTGCTCAGCAGAGCACGGGCCGCATGCGTGTCCGCCAGATCCCGTTCAGCCCCGAGCTGCTCGAACGTCGCCAAGGCCTTGTTGAGATGACGCTCAGCGACTGAACGTGCCCCGCTTTGCGCCACGAGTCGGCCCAGAGACAGCTGGCTGAGCGCCGCCTGATACCGTTCGCCGAGCAGGTCGAGCAGTGTCGTGCTCTGCGAGAAGTCGTGATAGGCGTCTGCCGGCGCGCCGTTACGCGTGTGAAGCGCCCCGCGCAGCCTGAGGTATTCCCCCCAGGCCGCCGGTGCGACCTGGGGATCGAGTCCCTCGGCTGCCGAGGCCAGCCGTTGCCCCGCCTCTTCCAGGCGGCCGCTGGTCGTCAGGGCCTCGACGGCAATGAGTGTCGCCTGGAGCGCATCGAACGGTGGCGCGCCGTCGGTCAGAATCTCGTTGGCCCGCGCGACGGCGTCGTCGGGCTCGCCCCGCCGCAGCGCGAGTTTCGCGCCGAGCACACGAACCGACCATTTGTACCAATGGCTGGTCTGGCGGCCGTAGGCGCCGTACGCTTCCCCCGCCCGCCCGAGAAAGTCGCTCGCCACGTCGTACCGGCCGCGGATCAGATGGATCTGCGCGAGCGTGTCGAAGACGGCGCCCGTGGTTTCGTGAAACTGAATCGGACTGCGCACGTCGAGCGCACGATGCAGGGCGCCCTCCGCGCGCGCCAGATCGCCGAGCCGTACGCAGATCTGTCCGAGCGTGGCCAGGGCGACCGCCAGACCGTGGCCGGAGCCATGGGCTTCGTGGAGCGAGACGCTCCGCTCGGCCAGCGCGAGCGCCTGCTCATACCGGTGCTCCAGCACCATCACGTTCGCCTGATTCCCGCACACCGTCGCCAGTACATCGTCGGCCTGGACGAGGGACGCGAGCCGCTCGGCCTGGCGCAGCGCGCTCATCGCCTCGTCGTACCGTCCGAGCTGGGCCAGGGAGATGCTCGACAGGGAATGTACAAGGGCGAGGTGGCGCCGATCGCCTGCGGCATGGAGCGCTGGAGCCGCCTTCCTGATGTGCTCGCGGACGATGGTGATGTCGGCCACTTGGCGGTAGCACTGCCCGAGCTCGTAGTGGGCGAGACCAATGCTGCGCGAATCGTGCGCCGCTTCAGCCTGCTTCAAGGCGCGTCCGTGGTGCGCGATGGCGCGCGACTGGTCACCTCGGGCGGCGGCGAGCCGTCCGTGCAGCCGCCAGAGCGTCGACAGACGGCCGGATGAGACGGTCTCGCGAAAGGTGTCGGGAGGACGGCCAAGTGCTGCGGCCGCCTGGTCGAGGTCGTCCTGCAGCAGCCACGCTTCGGCGAGCGCGGCGCGAACAGCGAGCTCATCCTCTCGCGTGTGCGAGGGCGACCGAAGCGCAGGCGTGAGAAGCTGCGCTGCCTCAGGTCCGCGACCTCGCTCGAGCGCTGCGCCGGCGCGGGCGAGAAGCGTCTGCAGAGAAGAGGACGCCACTGGCAGGAAGTATAAAGTTAAAAGTCAAAACTTAGAACTTCGGAGGCAGAAGGCCGCCGAGCAGCCCGAGGAATGAGCGGCCCTTCGTCGCGAGTCGCGCCTCGAGCGTCGCCGTGCAGTCGCAGCCGCAGCAGGCCCACGGTTCGGTGCCGTTCAGATCCCGGCATCGTTCTGGCGCGTGCGCGTTCTGCACTTTCTCGAGCACGAAATACTCCTCCCAGTACTCCCGCTCTTCCGCGAGCGGTGTGGGGCAAAAACACGTCTCCACCCACTGCACGCGCCCATCCTCGCGAGCGCGCGCGGCCTCCATGTTCGCGAGGTACTCACCGCCGGCGACCGAGCCCTGGCCGAGCGTACCGCGCTCGATCGCGTTGCTGAGGTCGCCGGCCTGGCCGGGCTTCAGGCGGGCGGTGACGAGATAACGCACGAGCCCATTGTGGCATGATGGGGTCAGACCGGGGTCTGACCCCGTAGTGCTCGAGGTCAGCGCCTAGAGCGATCGCCAGCGGCGACCCGTTGATTCGATCAACCGATCGGCTTCGACCGGACCCGCGCTGCCGGCCGGATACGCCGGCAGCGGCGCGTCCTGCCGCTCCGTCCATCGATTCAGGATCGGCGTAATCCACTTCCAGGACGTTTCCACGCCGTCCCTCCGCATGAACAGCGTCGCGTCCCCGAGCATGACGTCGAGCAGCAGGCGCTCGTACGCCTCGGGAGAACTGGAGGCAAATGCCCGGCAGTAGTCGAGCTCCATCTCCACCGGCCGGATCTCGACCCGCGTACCCGGCACCTTCGAGGAGATGCCGAGCGAGAAGCTCTCGTCTGGCTGAATGCGAATCGTGAGGACGTTGGGATCCAGCCGCTTGTCGGGATTCTTGTTGAACAGAATGGGCGGAACGGGCTTCAGCTGAATGGAAATCTCGCTTGCGCGCCTGGGGAGGCGTTTGCCCGTTCGCAGGAAGAACGGAACGCCCGCCCAGCGCCAGTTGTCGATGAAGACCTGAAGGGCCACGAACGTCTCGATGCGCGAGTTGGGTGCGACGCCCGCTTCACTCGTATAGCCGGGGAGCGGCTTGCCGTCCACCGTGCCCGGACCGTACTGGGCGCGCACGGCGTACGCATCGGACGCGTCGCCTTCCATCGGCCGAAGCGACTGGATGATCTCGAGCTTCTCGTCACGCACCACGTCGGCGTCGAGTGAGTAGGGCGGTTCCATCGCGACGAGCGTGAGGAGCTGGAGCAGGTGGTTCTGCACCATGTCCCGCAGCGCCCCGGCCGCCTCGTAGTACGCCGCGCGCGTGCCGACGCCCTCCTCCTCCGCGACGGTAATCTGCACGTGGTCGACGTACTTCTGGTTGAAGAGCGGCTCGAAGAAGCTGTTGGCAAACCGGAGGACCAGGATGTTCTGGACCGTTTCCTTGCCGAGATAGTGATCGATCCGGAAGATCTGCCGCTCACCGAAGACCGAGGCGATGGCGTCGTTGATGGCCATCGCGCTCGCCAGGTCGCGCCCGATCGGTTTTTCGACGATTAGCCTCGCGAACATCTTCGCATCTGTCGGCGCCACGAATCGCGCGTGCTGCAACTGCCGGACCGTCGGCACGAACCACGCCGGCGGCACCGCCAGGTAGTACACGCGGTTCCCGGGAATCCCGCGCTCGTGCTCGATCGTGTCGAGCCTGGCGCCGATGGTGGGGAAGGCATCCGGCGCGTCGATGGACGCGTTGATGAAGAACAACGCGGCGGCGAACGTCTGCCAGCGGGCCTGGTCGATCGTCCGCCGGGAAAACTGCTGGACGCCGTCTTTCGCAAAGTCGCGATATGCCTCGTCCGTGAATTCCCTCCGCCCGATGCCGACAACGGCAAATGTGTCGGGCAGCAGCCCATCCACGTGGAGGTTGTACAGCGCCGGGAGCAGCTTCCGGTGGGTCAGGTCGCCCGCGCCGCCAAAGATCACCAGCGTGAGGTTCGGCGGCTTCACGACTTCTTCACGGCGTGGCCGCCGAACTGCTGGCGCAGGGCAGCGAGCAGGCGTTCGGCGAACGGATTGTCTTCGCGCGACCGAAATCGCGTGAAGACGGCGGCAGTGATGACCGGGAGGGGAATCGCGCGGTCGATGCCTTCCTGCAGCGTCCAGCGTCCTTCACCGGAGTCCTCGACGTAGCCTTTGAGCTGAGCCAGTTCCCCGTCTTCTGTCAGCGCGCGAGCCGTCAGCTCGAGAAGCCAGGATCGGACGACGCTGCCGTGCATCCAGAGTCTGGCGACCTGGGCGAGATCGATCTCATAGGCGCCCGCCTGCATCAGCTCGAAACCCTCGGCGTACGCCTGCATGAGCCCGTACTCGATACCGTTGTGAATCATCTTCACGTAGTGGCCCGCACCCGGGCCGCCGACGTACAGATAGCCGCCGGGCGGCGCCAGCACGAGGAAGATGGGTTCGAGCCTCCGGCAGACGTCCGCATCGCCCCCCACCATCAGGCAGTAACCCTCTGCGAGACCCCAGATGCCGCCGCTCGTTCCAACGTCGATGTAGTGAATCTGCTTCTGCCCGAGCATGCCGGCTCGCCGCACATCGTCATGGAAGTGAGCGTTGCCGCCGTCGATGATGACGTCGCCTGGCGAAAGCTGATCGCGAAGCGCTTCGACGATTGATTCAGTGGGGGGACCCGCCGGAACCATGAGCCACACCAGGCGCGGCGCCGAAAGCGACGCGACGACCGCGTCAAGCGAATCGACGCCGTGCGCTCCGGCGGCTGTCGCGCGCGCCACGGCGTCCGGGCTGCGATCGAACGCCGTTACCTGCTGGCCGCCGCGCACGAGGCGGGTGACCATGTTCAGGCCCATCTTGCCGAGACCGACGAATCCAAGCTGCATTGGTCACCGTGGTTCGGGCGTTGCCTCGAGCAATGCCCCAAGCGTGTCGGTCAGGACGCCTGGATCGGGCTTCGGAAGATGGACGTGAAGCACTCGACGCCCCGCGGCGTCGAGCGACGCGTAGTCGCCGAGCGCCTGCGCGAGCTCCAGCGTGCCGAACGCGAAGGACTCGCCCGGGATCGGAATGTCGATCTCCGGCGTTGTTGTGATCAGGATGAAGACACCGCTGTTCGGTCCGCCCTTGTGCAGTTGCCCGGTCGAATGAAGATATCGGGGCCCGTAGGCCAGCGTCGTCGCGGCTCGCGTACGATCGCGCGCCGCCGTCCGAAACGCGCGCAGCGCGTCCATCAATGCGGCCGCCGGGCCAAGATACGCCAGGACCGCGAGGTAGTCGCCAGGCCGGACCTGTGCCAGCAGGTGCTCTGGCCCTGCGCCGACGTTCTTGCGCGCCGCCCTGCTCAGCGTGAGCGCGACACCGTCACGCTTCGTCGCATCGGGCGACGAAATCGGCAACCGTCCCTCAGCCTTGAAGCCGTCGAGCAGCACGCGAGTGGCGTCCTTGGCCTGCTGAACGTTGGGCTCGTCGAACGGATTGATCTCCAACAGCGCGCCGGCGATCGCCGTGGCGATCTCCCAGCGGACAAACTCGGCCCCGAGAGCACATTTGTCTGGAAGGTCGACGGCGACAGCCGGAGCGTTTGCCGACTGGAGGTCTCGAAGGGCCGCTGTCTCGGGTCCGTCGCCGACACGAAGAACGGCAAAGAGACGATCCGCCCCGTACGTCTCCGGCGTTCCGAGTGGCTCGCCGATGATTGGAATCACGCCGCGGCCGTGCTTTCCCGTGCTCTCGGCAATCAGCTGTTCGACCCACAGTCCGAAGGGCTCCAGCTCGGGGGGGCAGACGAGCGTCAGCTTGTCGCGCCCGGCCAGCGCCGACGCACCGATGGCAAGCCCCAGGCCGACTGCCGGATTGATGGCACCCCCACCCGGCGATTCGCCGGCAGCTGCCAGCATGGCGACGCCCCAGCCGACAATGGCCCTGAGGTCCTGTCCCATGAGCGCAGCAGGAACGAGGCCGAAAAAGGAGAGCGCCGAGTAGCGGCCGCCAATGTCGGACGGGTTGATGAAGACATCGCGGAACGCCTCGGTCCGCGCGCGTTCGGCGAGTGTCGTGCCTTCGTCCGTGATGGCGACGAAGTGATCGGCCCATTGTGGGACGCCTGCTTCCTCGAGCAGCCGGCGGAAGTGCGCCGCGAGCGAATTGGGCTCGATTGTCCCACCGGATTTGCTGGCGAGAATGTAGAGGGTTTGGCGGGCGACGGTTGACACGGCCTCGACCGCCGCTGGATCAGTCGAGTCGATCATCTGAAAACGCGGATACCCGGGCGCCGTCCCAAGGATGGCACGAAGCACCTCGGGTGCGAGGCTCGATCCGCCCATGCCGAGCAACACGACATCGGTGAACCCATCACGCTTGACGCCGTCCGCGAAGATCCGAAGGCGGTCGATGGCATCCGCCATGAGCGCCGGCGAGTCCAGCCATCCCAGACGGTTCGCGATCTTCTGCTGAACGGACGGGTCCGCGCTCCAGATCGCCGGGTCTCGACGCCACAGTCCTTCAGCCGCGGTCGTGGCGCTCGCAATTCGCGAGTCAATGATGTCGGTGAGCGGTCCGCCAAAGAGCCGGCAGCTGTTCTTCAGTCGAGCGTGTCTGGCCGCGACGTCGAGCGAGGGCCAGCGGGTGAGCAGGTCGATCATGACGGTAGAATACTGTATGGCCCGCGGCTTCGAGAGCAAGGACGTCGAGTTTCAGCAGGCCGAAGCCGGACGGACGGGTTCCACCCGGCGCGGTCTGACAGCCGAACAGCGTGCGCAAGCGGACGAGCAGCGCACGGTCGAGTTGTCGCTGACGCGCGCGCGCGCCGATCTGGCCGCGGCGATTTCGCCTGCCCATCGGCAGATGCTCGAACGGGCCATCGCCGCACTCGAGGCGCAGCTGGCTCACCATGCGTAGCCGGCCGGCCATGCAGGCTGTTGCCTGCGCGGCGATGTTCTTTTTCTGCGCAGGCTGCGGATCGGATGCACGCAAGAGTGAACCGGCCGCACGGGCAGGCTCGCTGGCCGCTCCGGGCGATCGTCTCGTCCGACCGCGGATCGTCGTGCTCGGCGACAGCCTGACCGCGGGCCTGGGGCTCAACCCCGAACAGGCCTATCCCGCGGTCCTTCAGCAACGGCTCGACCGAGCGGGCCTTGGGTACGACGTGATCAATGCCGGCGTGTCCGGCGACACGTCAGCGGGCGGCCTCAGCCGGCTCGACTGGTCGCTTGCAGACGATGTGCGCGTGCTGATTGTGGCGCTGGGAGGGAATGACGCGCTGCGGGGTTTGCCGGTCGATGAGCTCCGACGCAATCTCGAGGAGATCATCAAGCGAGCCCGGGCGAAGAAGATCGCGGTGATTCTCGCCGGCATGGAGGCGCCGCCGAACTTCGGTCGCGCCTATACGGACCCGTTTCGCCAGACCTATTCGGGGCTCGCGACACAGTACGGCGTGGCCCTTGTGCCGTTCCTCCTGCAGGGCGTGGCCGGGATCGAATCGATGAATCAGCCTGACGGCATTCATCCGACCGCGGAGGGAGCCCGGATCGCCGCGGAGAATGTGTGGACGGTTCTCGAGCCCA
>JAHFUL010000084.1 GCA_023265155.1 Acidobacteriota bacterium | reverse complement strand
TCTGCGCATTCGACTTGGCATCCCATTCGGAGACACAGGCCGGCTGACTGCCGGCCGCCCGGACGGACGCGGGTCATGCCGCCAGGCAGCGGGGGCCGCGCGAGCCCGGCGGCCAGCGCTCTCTGAGCGAGCGGGGGGAGGCGTGCGTCCGTTCTGTTGACTCACCGCGCGACGCGGCGGGCGGCGAAGTCGATGAATCCGCGCTCCGCGTCGACATGGAGGAGCTCGACACGAAGCCGGTCGCCGACATCGAGTCCTTCGAATCCCTCAACCACTCGGCCTTCGACGAGCGGATTCCGCGTGCGCACCCACGTGCCCTTTGCTGATGCGCCCGTCACGATCCCCTCGAACACCTCACCGATCCGGGACCGCATCAGGAACGCCGCGGCCGACTTCCGCACCTGCCGTTCGACCTTGGCCGCGTTGTCTTCCTGCACCGTGCAGTGTCGGGCGAGCTCGGTCAGTTCTTCGGTCGAGTACGGGACCGGCGCTCCCGCGAGGGCCCGCTTCAGCAGGCGCTGCGTGGTGAGATCGGGGAAGCGACGATTGGGCGCGGTGGAGTGCGTGTAGTCGCGAACCGCCAGTCCGAAATGCCCCTCCTGGACTTCCCCGGGGACCTCCACGCCATACTCGCCCGATCCGAGGAGCTTGACGACTGCGAGGGAGAGGTCGGGAAATCCGTCGGGATCGGCTCCCCGGCGGTCGGTGAGGAACTGCTGGAGCGCCGCGGCGTTTGCTTTGGCCGGCAGATGGCCGCCGGTGTCGTGGGCGAGGGCGACGATGCGATCCCAGCGTTCAGGGGTGCGAAGCAGGCGACGGATGGAAGGAAACGTGTGCGCTTCGAGGAAGCGAGTCGTCGCGCCGTTGGCGGCGATCATGAAGTCTTCGACGAGCTCCGTCGCGCGATTCTTCTCGCCGGGCCGAAGGTCGGTCAGCACATCACCGTCGAAGACAGGCCTCGCTTCGATCGTTTCGAGGCCGAGCGCGCCTCGCTTGTGCCGGAGGCCTTTCATGGCCTGCGCCACGCGATCCTGCACGCGGAGGTTTTCCTCCAGCTTCGGCACTTCCGAGATGGCCTGCGGCACGGGGCCGTGTCCGTCCAGCCAGGCGGCGACGCTGTGATAGGTGAGCTTCGCGCGGTTCAGCACCATCGCGCGATAGACGTCGGAGTCCTTCACCGAGCCGTCGCCCGCCACCTCCATCGAGACGACGATGGCCATCCGTTCCTGGCCCTGGTTCAGCGAGGTCAGGTCGGTCGACAGCCGTTCGGGGAGCATCGGAAAGACGCCGGCGGCGGTGTAGACGCTGGTCGTGTTGACGCGTGCGTGGTCGTCGATGGCGGATCCGCGCGCGACCGTGGCGTCGACGTCGGCGATCGCGATGAGAATGCGGACAATGTCGTCGGCGAGCGGTTCAGCGACCGAGAGCTGGTCGAGGTCGCGGGAGTCGTCGTTGTCGATGGAGGCCCACACCAGCCTGCGCAGATCGCGGATGGCGGGAGCGGTTTCAATGACCGCGCCCGGAATGGCGTGCGCCTGAGCGATGGCGGCGGGGGAGAAGTCGGGCAGCAGCCCGCGCTCGGTCATCGCGCGGCGTGCGATGTCTTTGAGGTCGTTGCGTCTGAAGGTCACCGAGGGAGCCTACCAGAACCGGCGCGGGCGCTGCTTTGGACAAGCATCGGGTGTGTGAAGAGCTTCGGAGCATCCTGCCTCTGTCCGCCGAACAACGTCACGCCCGCCACCGAGGACGCCGCCCGCGCGCGCACCAGCGCCCGACCGGATCTTCGAGAGCCTGATATCCTCATGGTTCCGGCCCCTTGAACAGGGTGACGGTGGGTTGAGCGTCGCGGCCGCACACAAGCATCTAGAAGGTAGTCGATTCTCGAGGCGGGTCGGGTAGAATCCGTCAGAACTGCATCCGGTCCGCCTGACCGCCTCCGCCACGGCTACGGCGGTCCGGCGAAGCGCTTAGGCGAAGGTGGAAGGCACACTGCGCGTTCGGTTCTCTTGAAGGGCGGTCACTACGTACTACAAGGAGCTGCGATGTTGAAAAAAGCCGTGTTCGTGTTCGCGGTCAGTCTATGGACGTGGCCGGCGTTCGCGCAACTCTCGCCGATGGCCGAATGGGCCACGCACACGTCGAACGAGTACGCGGTTGCTGCCAACGTCATCTATCTGACGGCAACCGGCTACGAATCGAAACTGGACGTCTACCGGCGCCGCGACATCACGACACCGCAGCCCACGCTGATCTTCTATCACGGCGGCGGCTGGATCGGCGGCACGAAGGAAGCGTCGTTCATGTCCATCATGCCGTGGCTCGAGATGGGCTGGAACGTCGTGAATGTGGAATACCGGATGGCGCGCGTGGCGCCCGCCCCGGCTGGTGTGGAAGACGCCTTGTGCGCGCTCCGCTACGTCGTCAGCAACGCGAAGAACTACAACATCGACGCGAGCAAGATCGTCGTCAGCGGCGAATCGGCGGGCGGACATCTCGCGCTCATCGCGGGCATGACGCCCGCGAGCACCGGGTTCACCAGCATCTGCGCCGGTGGCGGGTTCACGGGCAACGACCTCGCGATCCCGAAGGTCGCCGCGATCATCAATTGGTACGGCATCACCGACGTCAGCGACATGCTCGCGGGACAGAACGCGCGATCGTACGCCGTGCAGTGGATCGGCAGCTCCGCCAATCGCGATGCGCTCGCCAAGAGCGTGTCCCCGATCACCTATGTGCGGGCCGACCTGCCTCCCATCCTGAGCATTCAGGGCGACGCCGATCCGATCGTGCCCTACTCGCAGAACGTGCGTCTTCGAGACGCGCTGACCAAGGCGGGCGCGAAGGCCGAGCTCTTCACGATCCCGGGCGGCGGCCACGGCAATTTCAAGCCGGACGAACGGTCCCAGGCCTACGTGAAGATTCGGGAATTTCTCGCCAGAAACGGCCTGCAATAGAGAGCGGGGCGACGAGCCACTCAGGAGGGTGGACCAGTGATGCGGACGCTGAGAAAGCCGTTCAGTGGGGAATCGCCGTCGCCCGTTGACGATTGGCAAGTCGACGCCACGAACACACGAACACTCGAAAAGCGCTCAGACGAAAATCTCGTCGAAAAACGTCTGAATCGCTCTCGAGGAGCGGGCGTCGCTCAGCGCATGATACGCAACACCCGGCTGCTGCCCCGTCTCGGTCTCATGGGTAAACCCGTGCATCGCGCCGCTGTACACGATGACCTGATAGTCGGCGCCGGCCCGATTCATTTCCTCAGTGAACGCGGTGACGTGCGTCATCGGGACATGAGGATCCAGGGCGCCGTGGCAGACCAGGATCCTGGTCTTGATCGTCGCGGCCTCCGCGGGTCGAGCCGTTTCCAGGCTCCCGTGGACGCTCACCACGCCGGCGAGGTCGATGCCGCTGCGCGCCAGCTCGAGCACCGTCATCCCGCCGAAACAGTAGCCCACGGCGGCCAGTCGTCCATCGACCCGCGAGTGTGATTTCAGAATATCAATCGCCTGCGCCCGCCGGCAGAGCACGGCAGGATCGCGGCGGGCTCCGTGATCCGCTGGATCACGCGTTCACGAATTGCCGGCCACGCCCTCGCCGTACATGTCACAGGCAAAGACGACAAACCCCGATGCCGCGAGGCGGCATGCGCGGCCTCTGGCATGATCGTCGAGGCCGGCGCCTCCATGGACCACGAGCATTCCGGGGCGGCGATCGGTCGGCGTCGCGTCCCAGGCGAGAAAGCCGCTGAGTGCGGAGTCACCATCGCGGTACGCGATGGGCTGCGTCGTCAGCGTCATGTGAACCTCATTGAACGAGTGGCGGGTGTGACGCTGGTCGCCAGCGACGTGGGACCGCTCAGTTGTTGAATGGCGAGAGCAGAGGGATGACGTGCCTGCCTTTTCGGCGATAGACCTGGAAGTCCCTGTCGGTCGTGAAGACCTGACAGGGATCGGCCACCTCCGCCATGCGGACGAGACACGCATCCGCCATGCTCATGGGTTGGTCGGCATACTTGCGCAGCAGACGGACCACATCCACACGATGGTCATTCATGACAAAGTCCAGTCTGATGATCCGACGCTCCACAAGGCGAAGAATCGGTTCAGGGTTGGCTCGTTCGGACTGCAAGACAAAGATCGCCTCGGACAGGACCGCCTCACACGTCCACAACGGATCAGAGAGGGCCCTCCAGCACTCGATGGCCCACTCGTGATGCTGGTCGTTCCTGCTGAGATAGCCGATCAGCGGGCCGGTGTCCAGGATCACTCTAGTCGCGGCCATAGCCTTTCAGCGTGCGGGTGGATGCATCTCTGGCACACGACACCGAGCCGCAGAGATCCTTGGCCCTGTCGTGTAAGGAGGGGCGTTTCTTGCGTCCAAGATGACGGTCGATCAGGTCGCGGACCACCGCCGCTGTGGAGCGCCCTGAGGCCTCGGCCTGGTCCTTCAGCATTTGAATGTGCCGGCGATCCATTTTGAACGTCACCGTTTCCACAGAGCCAGGGTATTACCAACATGCCACGAAGTAAATACCGGCCGGTGCCTTCTGGTCGAGCCGGTTCTAGCGAGGCTGCGCCTCAGACCCTCAAGGCTCCGCCTCGCTAGACGAACGTTTTCTACAGCCCCGCTGCGCGGGGTCGTCTTGACCTGAAAACTCGACTCATTCGGTGCAAGTTTCGGGAGTCAAGACTTCTAGCGAGGCTGCGCCTCAGACCCTCAAGGCTCCGCCTCGCTAGACGAACGTTTTCTACAGCCCCGCTGCGCGGGGTCGTCTTGACCTGAAAACTCGACTCATTCGGTGCAAGTTTCGGGAGTCAAGACTTCTAGCGAGGCTGCGCCTCAGACCCTCAAGGCTCCGCCTCGCTAGACGAACGTTTTCTACAGCCCCGCTGCGCGGGGTCGTCTTGACCTGAAAACTTGACTCATTCGGTGCAAGTTTCGGGAGTCAAGACTTCTAGTGCGGCCAGAACGCGCGGACGAACCTGCGAAGCGCGCGCAGGCCCGCGACAGCGAGGACCCCGAAAACGGCAATCAGAACGACTATGGCGCCGGCAATCTTCAGGAGGCCGTACAGTGTCCCTTGATCCATTAGAATCGATGCGCCACGTCAATTCCGGTGTTCAGGCGCGTGCGGTCACGAGAGCCATGTCAATTGTCATCGAAGCCAATCTCAAAATCCCGAGAGTCAAGACGCCGATCAAAGATGAGAACGGCTATCCGGTGGATAGCGGCTCGGTTCGCTTCAGGAAGCCCATCGAAGTACTGGCCATTCCCAAGACCGGCGACACCCTCCAGCTGCAGACCGCTTCTGGTATCACACTCGAGTGCACGGTCACGAGAGCGGACTGGGATCAGGATCGAGAGCTCTTCGTCGCGTCGTGCAGTTACGCCAAGAGATCAATACCGCCGGACGAGTACACCGCACTGGTCACCGACCCCAGCTGGGCGAGGAAACCGCTGTTCTAGATCGACTCCAGAGCCGTGCAGACCGTCGCCGAGGACATGGGCCCCAAGATCTCAGGACACGGTGGGGCGTTGGCATTCATCCGAGCATCCTCCCGGCGTCGTTGCGCGCCGCGGTGTCAGCGGTGAACGGACCGAACCGCTGACATCGCCGAGGGATTCATCGCTTGATGTCCGCCAAGTACTCCTGATCGGTGACGGGTGTTCCCCACGTCACTCCGCCCACATTCACGGCGATTTGCGTCAGGCCCTGGTCTGGCGCCGCGCCGTGCCAGTGCGCGACGCCTCTGGCCAGCAGCACGGGCTGGCCCGGCACAAGCTCCTGAACGCCCTGTCCCTGCACCTGCATGCGGCCACGGCCTTGCTCCAACAGCAGAATCTGATCGCCGTCGTGCGTATGCCAGTAACTGCGCGCGCCGGCATCGTATTGAAATCGAACCGCGCGGACGTTCGACGCGTCCACACTGCGCACCGTGCCGGTGAAGTTCGGCTGTGGAGGGCCGGCCTGCTGGGCCGCCGGCGTCTGCCGCTCGGCCGCGATGATCATGCACACCGATCCCACGCAGACGAGCGCGATGAGAAAGAGGGTCCGTCGATACTCGAGCAGCATTCGATCCATCTTCGACCTCTCCATAAGTAGACCTCTCCATAAGTAGACCTCTCCATGAGTAGGCCTCTCCATGAGTAGGCCCCTCCATGAGTAGGCCCGAGCTTTTAGCTCGGGCAGCCCGAGCTTTTAGCTCGGGCGTCCGCTCCGTCTCGCGTCGCTCCGTCTATACGGCGTCGGAGAGCGACGAGAAGTTGAAGTCGCGCACGCGCAGCGCCGGCATCATCCGGCCCGCCGTCGTCGGCTCGGGACGCCCGATGTCTTCCAGCCGGTTCAGCATCAGCAGCGGGCTCTCGTTCCAGCGGAAGTTCTTGAGCGCCCGCGTGATCTTGCCCTGCTCGATGAGAAACGTCCCGTCGCGCGTCAGCCCGGTCTGCAGAACGGTTCGAGCATCCAGCGAGCGAATGTAGAAGAAGTGCGTGACGAGGATGCCGCGTGCACATCCCACAATCAGCTCCTCGGTGCTCGTGGTCCCGCCCCCGAGCGTGAGGCCGCCGGCAAGCGCGGGGCCCGTCGGACGGACGCCCTGCCTCTGGGCCCAGAACCGGGAGTAGGCGAGGTTTTTCAGAACACCCTTTTCGATCCACACCATGCGAGACAGCGGCAGGCCCTCCGCGTCGAAGGGTTGTCCGAGCAGCGCCGGATCGGCAGGATCCGAATACATCGTCACCCGTTCGTCCACGACCTTTTCGCCGATCCGCGTCCCGCCGCCCGGTTTGGAGAACGGACTGCGGCCTTCGTCAGCGGTGCGCGCGCTGAGCGCGCCACCGAGCAGCGGAACCAGATCCGTCACGGCCAGCGGTTCGAGGACTGCGGTGTACAGCCCCGGTTCGATCGTCTGGGGATTGCGGCTGGCCACCGCCTTTTGTGCCGCAATCCGGCCGATCGCCGCCGGGTCCATGGTGCCCCAGTTGCGCGAGCCGGCGCTCGCCCACCCGCTGCCGGTGCCGTCGGGTGTGCGTGCCGTCACGGAGAAGTCGGCATCGGTCGTGCGGTGGTAGGCAAACAGGCCGTTGCTGGTCGCCACTGCGACCGCACGGGCGTTGGCCACCAGAAACCCGGCGCTGAACATCTCGCCTGCCGACTTGCCGGCTGCTGTGGCCGCCTCGATCGCGCGGCTCACGGCGCCGTTGCGTATTTCGGGGTCGAGATCGGCCGTGCGCTGGATGTAGGCGTTGACAGTGGCGTAGGTCTGAGGACCAAGCTCCGGCAGCAGCTCCGGATCCTCGGGAGACAGCCGCGCGAGCCGCGCCGCCAGATCGATGGTGCGCTTGAGCGAACCGTCGTCCAGCACGTTGGTGGACGCAGACGCCTGGCGCTTTCCGATCGTCACCGTCACGGTCACGGACGTGTCGGTCACGCCGCCCGAGGTCGTGATGCTGGCAGCGGCGAACCGCGTGTTGCCGCTCCACTCGCTCGAGACATTCACGCGCGTCTCGTCGGCCGTGCTGAACGACAGAACGCGATCGGCCAGCGCCCTCGCCTCGTCGCGCGAGAGGAGTGTGGAGCCGCCTCCCTGTGTCGAGGTCTGCGCGCTCATACGCTGCGGGCCGTGTTGAGGATTGTCACGTTGCGGAACCGCGCCGGCACGCAGCCATGGCTCACCGAGCTCGACTGCGACGGCTCGCCCTTGCCGTCGTTGAACGATCCGCCCATCCAGTAGGACGACTTACCCCCAATCATGTCCATCGAGCTCCAGAACACCGGCGTGTTGCTCTGATACGCGACATCGCGGAGCATGCCGACGATCTTGCCGCCGCGGACCTCGTAGAACGCCTGCCCGGAGAACTGGAAATTGAAGCGCTGATGATCGATCGACCACGATCCGCGGTTCTTGATGACGATGGCGCGGTCGGTGGCGGAGATGATGTCGTCGAGGCTGATGTCGCGGTCGCCGGGGAGCAGGGAGATGTTGGGCATCCGCTGGAACTGCACCGCTTTCCATGACTCGGCAAACGAACACCCGTGTGATTTTGTGACGCCGGTCAGCTTCTGAATCCGCGCCACCTGTTCGCGCGTTGTCTGATAGTCCTTGAACAGGCCTTTGTCGATCACCAGCCACTGGTCGGCCGGCACGCCTTCGTCGTCCCACCCGACACGCGAGAGCGAGCCGTCCTGCGTGCGATCGGCCTGGATGTTCATGAAGGCCGGGCCGAAGCGGAGCTGCCCGATCATCTTTTCCGGAGGGGCCACGAAACTCGTGCCGGCGTAGTTCGCCTCCTCGCCGATTGCGCGATCGAGCTCCGTTGAGTGACCAATGGACTCGTGGATCGTGAGCCAGAGGTTGGTCGGATCCAGGATCAGATCGTACTGACCAGGCTCGACGCTTCTGGCCGAGAGCTTTTCAACGGCCAGGGTGGCCCAACGCCCGGCATTGCCAGGCATGTTCAGCGACTCGATGTATTCCCAGCCTTGCCCGCGTGGCGCCAGCTCGTGTTCGTAGACCTGGAAGTCGCCGCTGCTGCCAACCGCGGTTGCCGCGAACGCAGGTCCGACTCGATACATCGTCTGCGTGACGTTGGTTCCTTCGGTGGTCAAGAGCGTCTTCACTTCGCGGAGCAGCGCGAGGCCGGAGTTCACGAAGCGGATGCCGGCGACTTTCAACGCCGCTTCGTTCGCGGCGAGCAGCAGGGCGATCTTCTCTTCGATCGGCACCTCGAGCGGATCGCGCTGCACGGGCGTCGTCCAGGTTCCCGTGACCGGCTTCACGGGCGCGAGCTCGACGCGTCGCTTTCTCACGATGCGCGCGGCCTGGGACATGATCGCCGCTTCCCTGGCGGCCTTCTGCGCCCCATCGCGGGTCATCGCGCTCGTCGCGGCGAAGCCCCAGCAGCCGTCGATGAGCGTGCGGACGCCCAGGCCATACGACTCGGTGTCGGTGACACCGGCCACCTGACGTTCGCGGGTGTTGATGACTTGTCGACGGTAGCGGCCGATGCGCGCGTCGGCGTACGACGCGCCGGCTTTGCGCGCGGCGTTGAGCGCTTCGCTGGCGACCTCGATGGCGGCGGGATCCGCGGTGGGCGCGGCGAGCGTTTGAGGAGACGCCTGGAGCGCAAGAGGTCCGCAGGCCGCAACGGATGCGGCCGTCGCTGCCGTTGTCTTGATGAAGTCGCGTCGGGTGGGGGACATCAGGTGCCGTCCTTTGGCTGGATGATAGCCCTTTCCAAGGGCAGGCAGGGCAGGCAAGGGCGGCAGGGGGCAGGGCGGGCAGGGCAGGCAGGCCAAGTGGGCAGGGCACCAGCCGTACTCGTAGCGCAGGACTTTAAGTCCTGCCTTCGCTGACGTCAGTCCAGCCTTCCAGTGACAGGTTCGGCAGGCCTGAAGGCCCGCGCTGCGAGTGCCACGGCTACGACGGCACGCTACGAGCTTTTTCGATCTTCGCGTCGCGTTCGGAGGTGAGGCGCTCACGGTCGCGGCGATACTCCTCTTCGCGCGCGGCGCGTTCGGCGCGATCCAGCGTCGCCCGCAGCCGCCCCTGGTGCAGCACTTCCGTCTCGGCGAGCTTCGCCTCGTAGAAGTTCCGAATCTCGGCGATCGCCGCCTTCTGCGCATCGGTGACCGGCTGTCGCTCGATGCCGGCCTCCTCGTCGCGCTTTTTCAGCCGTTCCATCGCCAGCTCGTACGAAGATTTCAATCCGGTATCGTCACCCATGGGATCATTGTAGACGGACCGCGTATCATGGGATCCTCTTCACTCCAGGAGCAGTCGCCATGATTCATCGCACCATCGCGGCGTTCGTTGTCGTCCTGTTTGCCGGCGTGGCGGGCCTCACGGGGCAATCGACTCCACCGACTTCATCCCCGGGAGGCGACTGGCCGCAGTGGCAGGGACCCGATCGCACGAACCTTTCGAAAGAAACGGGATTGCTGTCGCAGTGGGCGGCGTCCGGGCCTTCGCGCGTCTGGTCGGTCGCGAGCCTGGGCGCCGGGTATGGATCGGTCGCCGTGGCGGGCGATCGCATCTTCGTGCAGGGCGCCAATGGCAGCCGGCAGAGCGTCGTCTACGTGCTCAGTCGCGCCGACGGCAAGGGGCTCTGGTCCAAGGCCATCGGCGGATCGGCGAACAACGATCAAGGCCCGGGTCCGCGCGGCACGCCCACGGTGGACGGCGATCGCGTCTACGTGCTCACGGAAAACGGCGACCTCGCCTGCCTGAAAGTCCAGGATGGCACGGCCGTCTGGCAGCGCAACATCCTGCGCGACTTCCGCGGGCGGAACATCAACTGGTTGATCAGCGAATCGCCACTCGTCGACGGCAACCACGTCATCGTCTCGCCCGGCGGCCGTGGCGCCGGCATGGTCGCGCTCGACAAGATGACGGGCGCCACGGTCTGGCAGGCGGCAGACTTGAACGACGAAGCGGGGTACGCGTCCCCGATTGTGGCAGACGTGCAGGGCGTGCGCACCGTGATGACCCTCACCGCCAGCGCCGGCGTGGGTGTACGCCGGTCCGACGGGAAACTGATGTGGCGATACACTCAGGTGGCAAACCAGACCGCCAACATCGCCACGCCGGTGTATTACGACAGCAAAGTGTTCTACACCTCCGCCTACGACACCGGGGCCGCGCTCCTGGGTTTGACCGCGAAGAATGGCCTGATAGCTGCGAAGGAGCTGTACTTCACACGAAACATGCAGAATCACCATGGCGGCGTCGTCCTCGTCGACGGGTATCTCTATGGGTTCAACAACGTGATCCTCACGTGCATGGAATTCACGACCGGGAAGGTGCTGTGGCGCGACCGGAGCGTCGGCAAGGGGTCGCTCACCTACGCCGACGGTCACCTCTATATACAAGGCGAGGACAACATGATCGGCCTAGCCGTGGCGACGCCGAAAGGCTACCAGGAGAAGGGACGCTTCCGGATTGAAGATGAGGGGCTGCCCAGTTGGGCGCATCCCGTCGTGAGCGGCGGGAAGCTGTACGTTCGCAATCAGCGGACCCTCACGGCGTACGATGTCCGCGGCAAATAGGATTGGGGATTGGGGATTGGGGATTAGGGATTGGGGATTAGGGAGTGGCGGTTGAAGTTATTTCCACGCTTCTCGATCGTCGGGGCGATGGTTGCCGCGCTCGGCGTCAGCGGCGGGTTCATGCACGCCCAGTCGAGGCCGGCGAGTTGGCTCGATCGGCCGCTGGCCAGCTGGAACCGGCCCGGTGGGGCGCTGCCGACGGCGTCAATGGCCAGGGGATCGCGCGACGAGACAATCACCAGGTGCGACTTGAAAACCCCGGCGTCAACCACGGGGGAGCGCGCGCTCGGCGACGCCGGCTGGATTGCGTTCCTGAACTTCGATCAGCGGCTGGTGCAAGGGGACATCGAGATCGTGGACGGGATGACCGGCGGCGACGGGATGTGCCGGCCGGTCGGCTATAACATTTTCGTCTTCGTCGGCGGCCGCTTCGCCGGCACACTTTCACCCACGGTGATGAGCTCGCGCGCGGATTCATCGTCTGGCGCGGTGCGGATCCTCGGCGCCGACAGCCTGAGCGCGGAGTTCGAACGCTATACGGAGAAGGACGCGATGTGCTGCCCTTCCTCGCGCGTCACCGTGCGGTACCGGATCGATCGCTCAGGCGCGCGACCCGTCGTGGCGCCGGTGGATGTGCGGGTGACGCGCGGTTTGTAGGTGAACTGTCGAGCGGATTCCCCACTCCATGGTGGCTTGTGAGATTCGCAAGTCGCGCGCGACGAGCACATCAGCCTCGGTAGGACTAAAACTAAAGAGAGCGTGGGGGATTTCTCGCGTGCTCTGCCCTTCGACCCTTCGACGAGCTCAAGCTCAGGGCCTCCCGAGCCTGTCGAGGGATGCGAGCTCTGCGTTCAAACGTCGTACTCTTCACAGGCTCTGAAGTCCTGCAGTGAAGGGGTGAAGGAGTGACAGGTGATGGAGTGGCCAACTCGCGCGGATAGAAAGAGGACGCTGATGCTGGAACAGTTTGATGGTCGGAAACGGCTTGACCTGCCCAAGGTGTTGCTCGTTGTCGTCGTGGGATTCTCTCTCTTCATGGGCGCCTGCGCTGTTTCCATGGTCCCAACCGGCAGCGTCGGCGTCGTCACGCGCTTCGGCAAGGTCACCGGGAGAACGCTCTCCGAGGGGCTCAACGTGATCGTGCCCCTGTACGGCGTGCAGAAGCTGTCGGTGCAGACGCAGGAAATCAAGGAGGTCAGTTCCACGCCCTCCGAGGAAGGGTTGATCTTCCAGCTGGAAGTCTCGCTGCTCTACAGACTGTCACCCGGGCAGGCGGCGAACGTCTACCAGACGATTGGGGTGAACTATCCGGAGACGCTGATCGTGCCGA
>JAHFUL010000083.1 GCA_023265155.1 Acidobacteriota bacterium | reverse complement strand
GGAGGACGTACACCGCCTTCTCGAATCGAACCGTGTACACCGCCCGATAGGCATTTCCGTCGTGCGACTCCACGATCTCCAGCACGCCGGGACCGAGCCCCTTCCACGGCTTCGCTGTCGGTGCCGTTCCGCCGAACTGCGCGATGCCGAGGGCGTTTCCCATGTCCTCCTTGACCGCCGCAGGAAACCGCAGGAAACCGCAGGAAGTCGCGCTTACAGGATCCGACCCAATGCAGCAGTTTCTCGTCGAGAGCCGGGACACGACGCACTCCTCGATTATCCCAGTTCTGGGATAACCAATCAAGCGCGCCGTTTATCGCTCATGAAGCCGGTCTCGAGACTTGAGCGGTGTCCACTGCAGATCGAGCCCCTCGCGCAGGCGCGCGAGCGCCCGGGGCCGAGCCTTGTCAAAACGTTGCCGCTCGCAGACGATGGCTGCGAGGTGATCGGTCAGCAGGGCGGTAATCGACCGACCTTCCTCGGCCGCGACGACGCGCAATTCGTGAAGCAGGTCGGCATCGAGCGTCAGCGTCACGTTGGTCTTCATCGGGATCGCCTGACGAGTAGGGGTGCAGCACCATTCTACCTTCGCGTATGCGGCAACGGCCGGCAGGAGAACCGGACGGCCACCAAACACTTGTCGGGATCTAAGCGCCGTTCGGCAAAGCTCGGTTTTCGCTGATACTTGAGTCCAGCGTGAACCTCTCAGACGAGTTCACGAGTGCGCTTTTGGCGTCCTCGCCCTGGAGAGTGGACCGGTCGATCCACGCCTGTAGCGGCCTCGTCGCAACCGGGCCCACGGAGTTCGTAGGAGTGTTTCAGGCGAGCGTCTGTTTCGAAATTGCCGACGCCGCGAGGGTAGCCGCGACAAAAGGCGAGCGTCGCGCGATGTCAAACTCGATCGAGGCCAACTCCGCCTGTGACGCCGCAATCGTGACAGCCTCGTCGAGGCGACCGATCACCAGCACGATCCGATCGCCGCGCGATTGGAGCTCCGATGGTTGGAAGGCAAGCGGCACGTACACCTCGGCCGCGAACGGGAAGTCGAAGCCTGGTTGCGCGATCCCGATGACTTCGTGCGCAACGCCGTCGAGCACGATGGTCCGGCCGACCACGGAGGGATCCGATCCGAATCGGCGTTGCCACAGGCCGTACCCGAGCACCACGTGCGCAGTTGCGGGATCTGCGAGCCGAGACGGCCGCGTTCAAGTCGCACACCGAGGCGTTCCAAATGCGGACCGAGGCCTTCCAGACCGACGTCACGGGGCGCCTGTCGGCCATTGCCGCAGCGCGCACTCGCCCAACACGAAGAGGAGACTCGAGGCACATGGTAGGCTAGCCACGTGGACTTGCACCGGCTGGCCGAAGCCCGCAGTCTCGCGATCCATGCCGAGGTCGCCGAACGGCTCGTACTCGACCATTCGATCCTGCCGCGGGCACGCGCCACGCTGCGGCGCTGGTCGAATGACGGGCGTTTGGCGCCTGAGTACGCGCGGGCGTGGGAGTCGTGGCTGTCGCGGAGCCCGGAGGACGTCGCGACCCTGCTCAGGGACAGGGGTCCGGACGCGTGTGCCCTCCGTCAGAATTCGCCGTTTGTGGGGATCATCGATCCCCGTCGGCGCTGGGCCATCTGGCGGGACGTCCTGGCGCGCGCGGGACGCTGACATGCGCCGCGCCGACCTCGAGCATATCATTCGCGCGGCAGCCGACATCAGCGACGACAACGAGATTGTGATCATCGGCAGCCAGTCCGTGCTCGGCCAGTTTCCGGACGCCCCGGCCGAACTGTGCGTGTCGATGGAGGCTGACGTCTTTCCCAGGAATCATCCCGAGCGATGGGACGTGATTGACGGCTCAATCGGGGAGCTGTCGCCGTTTCACGCGACCTTCGGATACTACGCGCAGGGGGTCGAGGAAGCGACGGCCGTTTTGCCGGACGGATGGAAGGCACGCCTCATTCCCGTGCGGAACGAGAATACGCGTGGCGCCACCGGACTCTGTCTGGAAATCCACGACCTGCTGATCTCGAAGTACGTGGCCGGTCGCGAGAAGGATCACCGCTTCTCCGTTGCGGCCGCACAGCACGGTCTGTCGGACTGGGCCACGCTGCTTCAGCGTCTCGAGGTCACGCGACTCGACCAGGATCGGCGCGACCTGGTCGCGGCGCGAATCGCGCAGGATTTTTCGGGCCGCTGAGCACGGCGTTCTCCCGCCGTATCTCATCAAACTCGCCCGTGGAAGTGATGCCGGCCGCTGCAGGTCCTTCGCGCGAGGTGTATCGCCACGTGGGGTGGATGAACGAGTCGCGGCACAATGTAGCCTGGACGCGGGACCAGCGCTCCCTACAGACTGAAGGCGGGCTGCTGATAGCTGAGAGCGATGCCAACTCGAGTGGGCGACGGATTAGGCCGTGTCCCTTGAGCCCCTTGAGCGCTGATGCGTCCTCCGCCTATGATCGAGCGCCCATGCCCGTTTCAGACGCCGAGCTGACGCGCTCGCGGCCGGCCACGACATCATTACGCTCGGCATGCACGCCGATGAGGCGCGTCGGGCCCGCCACGGCGCTCGCACGACGTTCGTACGGGTCGCTGAAGTGACCTCCGATCCGGGCGGCGCGACGACGTGGCCCGCTGCGGCTGGAGAAGTCCGAATCACGGGACTCCCTCCACACGTGCAACGGCGGTCGCCCGCGTGAGAGAAGTCGCCGCGGCGGCGCGCGACCTCCCGCTGTCGGGGTTCTCGCTCGCGGATCTGGAACAGCTCGCCGCTGTCTAAGCGCAGGGAGCAGCATAAACGGCGCACGCTCGCCCGCGCAAGCCCTGGACCACCTAGGACGGCCTGATTCTATGCCGCTTTTTCTGAGGATCAACCTGCCTGCCCGGCCGCGATCTCCATGTCGGACTGCGAACAATCCACAGGATGGTGTCCACGTCAGACAGGATGGTGTCCACGTCGTGTCCGCCGAAAGACGTTCACGATGGTTTGACAGCGCGACCTCCGGTTGTGCACACTGAGCGCAGCGCGCACTGGGGCGCCTCCTGTCCGCGGCAAGGGAGTCACCTCCCACCCATCTGGTTCGGTCCCGAGACTCGAACCTTCTTCCAGCCTGAAGTAAGCGGACGCCAGGCACTCAACGGAAGGAGGCGTCTCTTGACTACCCTCGACAATCTCCGCAACGCCGCAAAGCGCTGGCTGAAATCGCTTCGTGATGGCGATGCCGATGCACGCGCACGCCTGGTTCGCGCGTACCCCGGCGCGCCCGAACAGGTCACGCTTCGTGACGTTCAGCATGCCCTCGCGCGCGAACGCGGGCACGAGAGCTGGATCGCCCTCACACGCGCAGCCGCCGACGCGTCTCCGCGCGAGACACCGCTGACCGGGCTGCTCGAAGCGGCCGGCAGAGGAAACGCCTCAGCCGCTGCGGCGATCCTCGACGAGCATCCCGGCATCATCAACGAGCGCGGGGCACTGCCCGGCAGTACGGGCCGGCGCACGGCGCTGCACTTCGGCTCAGGGCATGAAGCGGTTGTGCGGACGTTACTCGAACGCGGCGCCGACCCGAACATACGAGACGAGGGAGATCACGCGTTCCCGATTCACTTTGCCGCCGAGCGCGGCGACCTCCCGATCGTCAAGCTGCTCATCGAACACGGCGCGGATCCGATCGGGGCCGGCACGATGCACGAGCTCGATGTGCTCGGTTGGGCGGTGTGTTTCGACTACGCAACCCAGACGGACGTCGCACGATACCTGCTCGCGCACGGCGCACAGTACACGCTCTTCTCCGCCGTCGCGATGGGCGAGGCCGGAGTCGTGCGCGAGCTCGCGCAATCGGGCGTGGATCTGAACCAGCGGATGGATCGCACCAATTACAGGCGCACGGCGCTCCACCTCGCGGTCGTCAAGAAGCAGGGCGCGGCGCTCGACGCGTTGATCGATCTCGGGGCCAGCGTGAATCTCGAGGATGCCGTAGGGCTGACGCCGCTCGATCAGGCCGCCCTGAACGGGGAAGACGAGATGACGCGCGTGCTCCTGGGCGGAGGCGCCGCGATCACGCTGCCCGCCGCCATCGCTCTCGAGTTGCCGGACGAGATCGAGCGGCTGGTCCGCGACGATCCGGAGGCCCTGTCGACGACCAACAACCGTCGATGGGTGCGGCTTGTCGTCCACGCGAGCAGCCGCGCGTCCGGACGCGTGATGGAGACGCTCCTTTGCACCGTCATGCGTCATCGCTCCGGCCTGTCGATCGTCAACATGGAGGACGATGAGGAGACGGCGGTCGACGGAGCGCGGGGATACACGCCTCTCCATGCGGCCGCGTTCCATGGCAACAACGAGGCGGTCAGCGTGCTCTTGAAGCACGGCGCCAACCCGCGGACGCGTGACAGGAAATACTGCGGCACCCCCGCGGGTTGGGCAGCGTACGCGGGCCACACGGCGACGGCGGATCTCATCCTCGAAGCGGACGTGGACCTCTTCGATGCGATCGACTTCGATCGCGCCGATCTCGTCGGCGACATCGTCGATCGCCATCCCGGCGCCGTCGATCGCCCGTTCAAGACGTATGCGTCGTGCGGGTCGAGAGAGGGCCAATGGTGGCCGGCGCCCGACTGCACGCCTCTCGAGTGGGCGACCGCGCAAGGGAAGCAGAATGCCGTCCGTGCGTTGACCGAGCGGGGCGCCGGCTCACGAACGCGGGACGACAGGCTCCGCGCCGAGCGCATCATCAGGTTCCTGCAGTCCGCGTGCTGGGACCATCACGTGCACGGCAAGGGCGTCCACCGGATGCACGATCGTGCGGCCGAGCGCCTCCTGGCGGAGGATCCATCGATCGGCCGCGACAGCATTTACACCGCCATCGTGTGCGGCAATCGACAGCAAGTGGCGCGGATTCTTGCTGCGCGTCCGGACTCCGCGCGCGAACGCGGCGGCGCCCGCGACTGGACGCCTATCCTGTATCTCGCCTATACGCGGTTTACCCATACGCCGACGATCGAAAATACGCTGGCGATCGCCGAGCTGTTGCTCGACAACGGCGCCGATCCGAACGACTTCTACATGGCCGGGGACGCGCGATACTCCGTCCTCACGGGCGTCGCCGGGGAAGGGGAGCAGGATTCGCCGCGGCAGCCGTATGCGGCGGCCCTGTTCGAGCTGTTGCTCGAGCGCGGCGCGGAGCCGTTCGACATTCAGGTCCTCTATGACACGCATTTCAGCGGCGACGTCCTCTGGTGGCTCGAGCTCGTCCACACGCACACCGTCCACATCGGGCGCGAAGCGGCATGGAAGGATCCCGAGTGGTCGATGTTCGACATGGGGGGATATGGATCCGGCGCGCGCTTTCTGCTCGAGATGGCGGTGAAGAAACGCGACATCCAGCTCGCCGAATGGCTCCTGGCGCACGGCGCAAGTCCGAACGCGGCCCCCGCGCGCGACAAGCGCTTCCCCAAGCGCACCCTGTACGAATTGGCTGTGATGGAAGACTGTTCAGAAATGGCGGATCTCCTGGCGCGTTATGGCGCGTCGCGCTCCGCTCCTGCCCTGGGCGAGCACGAGCGATTCCTCCATGCGTGCTTCGAGCTCGATCGCGACCAGGCGCGCCGGCTCTCGCTCGCGCACCCTGAATACCTGCAGTCGCCTGCCGCGATGTTCGAGGCAGCGAAGCGCGACCGGCCTGACGCGCTCGCGCTCCTTCTCGAGCTGGGCTCTCCTCTCGAGGTCCAGGACCGGACCGGCAAACGCGCGCTGCACGAGGCTGCGGCTCATAACGCCCTTCAGGCCGCGAAGTTCCTCATCGAGCGCGGAGCGGAGATCGATCCACGCGAGTCGAGCTATAACGGGACGCCGATTGGCTGGGCGGCGCACGGCGACAGGACCGAGATGGTGCAGTTTCTCAGCCGGCACAGCCGCGACATCTGGACGCTCGGTTTCAACGGCTACATCGATCGCGTGCGCGAGATTCTGACGGAGGATCCTGGCCGCGCGCGCGGTGTCACCAGCGACGGCCGCACGCCGTTCTGGTGGTTGCCGGATGACGAAGCGAAAGCGATGCGAATCGTGGAGCTGCTGCTGGCGGCTGGGGCCGATCCGTCGGCAAGGAGCAAGGACGGTGGAACCGCGGCAGATTGGGCGCGACGACGCGGCATGCGCGACGTGGCAAGCCGTCTCGAGAGGGCCGCGGCGACTTCACCGCCGTGAGATGCGTGGTGTCCGCCCTTCTAGGCTAAAGCGGACACTACGTCATTCGGAGTTGCCGCCCTTTTCTACCTCACCGGAACCTCCGGCATGATCGGCGCGGACGGGACCTCGATCGGCGCGAACCGCTCGGCAACCACATCCTTGCGCTTCGCGACGACGCGCCAGGAGAACCGGCCGCTCGCGGCGGGGTCCTTCGCCTGCACGCTGAATCCGGAAGGTGTTTGGTTGGTCACGTGGAGTAAATGGTCGCTGTGATAAGCGGTCAGAAACACGTGGTAGTCCTCCATCGTCGCCACGGCGGCGAGGTCCGGATCGATCGCGACGTGTGCCTGTCCGCAGGACAGCTGGCCCTTGCCGAAGTCTTCGAACCAGCTCTCCGGACTCTCCACGCAATAGAGCCGGCGGTGCGAGCCGTCCGGGTGCGGCACGGCGGCACTCTTCGCCCCTCGCACCGCGAAATCGCCGACAACGACCACGGGGCCATAGAAGACGGCCGCATAGGCGTCTGCGACGCCGTTGGTCGCGCCCACGACCGCTGCGGCCCCAGCGGTATTCGCGGTCCCCACGACACCGTGCCCTCTGGACGAGTATCCGAAGACACCATATCCACCGCCCCCCGGCCCGGACCCTGTGTAGGAAGACAAGTTCCTGCCGTAGACCGCGGTGCCGACCTGCGCAACGTCGCTGTTGAGTTCCCCAAGTACTGCAACTCCCCCTGCGAAATTGGCGCCGAGGACGCCGATTCCGCGTGGCGAGGAAGATTCGCCCACTACACCAATCGTGGATCCAGTGGAATGCGTCGATCGTCCGCGCACGCCGCACCCGAAGAACGAGTCGGCGACGCCTTCGACCCCTACGCCGCCCGGGAAACTCGTATTGGTGGTGTGGGCAATGAACGCGAATGCCGAGGTGCACTCGATCGACGTCGTTGCGCTGCCGAGAGCAGTATTCCCGACCAAGATCGGGTCGCCGTTGGCCGCGCGGACCGGCTCCGTCGTGTCCTTGAGGACGAGACCCGCCATCGCAGCCCAGACCGCCGAGAAGAGTCCCCGCCGCTTCAACGATCCCTTGTCGTGTGCAACTCCGTTCGTGTCAAGCTTCTCCGTCTGCGGCACATCCGCCATGATGTCCTCCAAGAATGTCGAGTGGGGGCCGGGTGAATGCCGAGCGATGCTACTTCGGGTCGCCTGCCGCACAGACAAGAAAAGGGCGGGCCGGACGCGCGGCGTCGTGTTTGCCGGCCAACGGTCGGATCGCGCACACGATTGCCGCGCAGGACGGCTCGTGGACGACCGGCACTCTCAAGTCCGGCGAGTCGACGATTCTGAAGCTCGATCGAGCCGGCACATTCCGCTTTGCATGCAAGGAACACCCGTGGGCGGTCGCAGCGCTCACCGTAACGCCCTAACGCGAGAGCCGGATCCTGTTGCGGACGCTCACTTTGCCCGATGATGGGCCTTGCTGCCGAGAATCGCCGATATCGCCGTCGACGGCTATAATCCACGCTGACGACCAGTTCCCTGTTGAGCGAGAGGTCCCCATGCGCCGAGGCTTGTTCCTCCTCGTAATCGCCTTGTTCGCCGGTATCGCTCTGAGCGGCATGATGAAGGCCCAGCAGGCGCCGACATCATCGACGAACCTCACGGCTGCCGAGAAATCCGGCCGCAGTCTCTTCCAGACCCGCTGTGCCATGTGCCACGTCGGCGGGGAAGCTACTAGTGAAACGGCGACGGCCAGTGAGCCGCGCTCGTCGACGATGGGACCGGCCCTCGGCCGGGCCAGTACGACGAACGAGGCTGCCTTGCGTCAGAAAATCAAGGACGGCAGCCCGCGGATGCCAGGCTACAAATACACGCTTTCCGACGAACAGGCCGATCAGGTCGTCGCGTTCATGAAAACGCTTGATAAGCCGCTGACCAGACTCTTTGCGGCGCCCGCGTACGTCTTCTCGGCGCCGAATGGCGAAGCGGGTGTTCTTGCGGGCACGATCAAATCCGCAAGCGGCACGCCGCTCGAAGGGGTCGCTGTGTCCGCTCAATTGCCGAGCGAGCCGATTACCACTTCGGTCTATACGGGCACCGACGGCCGTTACTTTTTTCCCGCGATGAAGAGCGGCAAGTACAACGTGTGGGCTCAGGCCATCGGACTGGAACGCGTCGAGTCGACCGCCGATCTCGGCACCCGGACACTCAAGGTCGACTTCACGATGAAGGAGACGACCGATCTCATCCTTCAGCTTTCGGGGTACCAGATCCTGGCCGCGCTGCCGGAAGACAGCGTCGCGCACCGCCGCGGCAAGGCGCTGTTCCAGAAGAACTGCACCTACTGTCACGAAACGAGCGCGGCTCTCCGCGATCGCTTCGATCAGGCGGGCTGGGAAACGATCGTCGTCGCGATGACGCAGAACTTCACCCGGAATCCCAGACCGCTGACGCCGGCCATGAAGGAGCTGGTGGCCTATCTCACCGAAATGCGCGGCCCCGGGGCGTCGCCGATGCAGCCGAAGGTCTTCCGGCCGAGGGGTGAAGCGACGCTGCCGGTCATCTACGAACATGACGTCGAGTACGCAGACGGCGGCTATTCGACGCACAACGGCAGCGACTGGCGCTACGGTCACGGGAGCACCGCCGGCGGCGGCGGCGCCATCCACGACGCCGTGCTGGACTGGGAGGGCAACTACTGGTTCACGTCCAATCGCGCGAGCGCGAACCGGACGATCGGCCGCGTTGACGGCAAGACCGGAAAGACCACGAACTTCCCCGTGCCGCTCGGCGACGGCCGTGTGGCGCAGTCGCACGGCATCCTGCTCGGCCCCGACGGCCACGTCTACTTCAATGCATCGCCGCGAATTCCCTATCTCGACGGCGATCTCGGCATCGTCGACACGCGCGCGCAGAAGATTGAAACCGTGAAACCGCCCGACGGCTGGACGCGGGTCAGCGGCTGGCTTGGCTACGATGCGAAGGGCAGAATCTGGACGGCGAGCGGCATGATGCAACCGCCCACCGGGGCGCTGCGCTTCGACCCGAAGACGAAGAGTTTCACCCTGTTCAAATCGCCGACGGCGACGATGACCTACGGCATCACCGGCGACGCCGACGGCAACGGCTGGTGGGCCGGCGTCAACGAAGACATCGTGGTGTATTCGGACGCGAGCGATCAGCCGCACGAGATCAAGCTGCCGCCGCAAGCGTTGGCCGAATACCTCAAGCCGGGAGACTTCGCCGAAGGCGAAGCGATCCCGCAGCAGGGCATCGGCGGCAAGCAATCGCCGCGACGTCCGGTCGCCGATCTGAAAAGCGCCGCCGTGTGGGTCCCGAACTTCTACGGCAACACGCTGCTGCGCATCGACAGCAGGACGAAGGCGCTGAAGTACTACCCGGTGCCGTATCCGGGGATGACCCCCTACGAAGCGGCGGTGGACAGCCAGCACAATGTCTGGATCACATTCCAGAACTCCGACGAGATGGGACGCTTCAACCCGGAGACCGGCATCTGGACGATGTACAGCTATCCGTCGAAAGGCATGGCGCAGCGCCAGAACCACATGCTCGAGCGTGACGGCGTGCTGCAGTTCGTGTCGGCGTCGGGGCTGTCACATCGAGTGGGCCGCATGGTCATGCGGACCGAGAAGGACCTGCAGTCGCTGCGCGCTCGCGCGCAGTAGTACTGCTCAGAACCGGCCACGGAGGCGGGCCGTCGGGCCCGCATCGGCAATCGCGACGGCCGCGGCGAAGGCGGTCGATGACTTTCAAGAACGCCATCCTTGCCGGATTCATCGCGCATTTCCGTGTTTCGTGTTCCTGCTGTTTTGCAGCGGGCTTCTACCGGTCGGAGCGATGGGCAACGCCAGCAGCTTCCTCATGGCGATCTCCTGGAAGGCTCCATCGGGCGCGCGCGATTGCTCCGGCCGCCGATCGCTCATGTTACGACGTTCTTGCCGATTGCAACGCGTCAGACCTTCAAGTTTTTGGGTGGGAATTGCCGGTTACAACGCCGACTCATCCGTTCGCCGCGCCCGGGACGACCTGTCAAATTCCCGCCTCCCCGTCCCATCAGAATCGGGTAAACTCGCCGCCTCATTTCAGGATCGGCTTCAGTCCGGCGGATCACACCGCCAGGAGGCTCACGATGCATCAGAAGGCGCGTACGGGCGCGACCCGAGGTCGGTTCCAGAATTTTCTGTTCGCCACGGTGGCGATGGTAATTCTCAATGGATTCCTTGGCTGGCGCGGCCCGTCGTCGCCGATGCTGGCCAACCCGCACGATGTGCCGTTCAGATTCATGGAATCGACCATTCTCGAGACGCAGGCGGCGCTCGAAGGCGGCACCATCACGTCCGAACAGCTGGTGCAGATGTATCTGGCGCGGATCGCGGCCTATGACAAGACCGGTCCGGCCATCAACGCGATGATCCGGATGAACCCGAACGCGCTGTCCGAGGCGCGGGCGCTCGATGCCGGACGGCGGTCGAACACGAAGAAACTGCGGGGTCCGCTCTACGGCGTTCCGGTTCTCCTGAAAGACAACTACGACACGTTCGACATGCCGACGAGCGCCGCGTCCCTGTCGCTCGCGACATCGGTTGCGCCCGACGACGGGTACCTCGTGAGACGCCTGCGTGAGGCGGGTGCGATCTTCCTCGGCAAGACGAACATGCACGAGTTCGCGTTCGGCATCACGACCATCAGCTCGCTTGGCGGCCAGACACTGAATCCGTACGACCTGACGCGTAATGCCGGTGGCTCGAGCGGCGGCACGGGCGCCGGCGTGAGCGCGAACTTCGCCGTCGTCGGCATGGGCAGCGACACCTGCGGATCGATCCGCATCCCCTCGTCACACAACAGCCTGACCGGCCTCCGCGTCACACAGAATCTGTTCAGCCGCGACGGGATCATTCCGCTCGCGCTCACGCAGGACGTCGGCGGACCGCTCGCGCGCACGGTGACGGACCTCGCCGTTGTGCTCGACGCGACGGCCGGGTTCGACCCGAACGATCCGGTGACCGAGGTGAGCCAGACGCATACGCCGTCGAGTTATCGAGACTTTCTGCAGACCGGCAGACTCCGGGGCGCCCGCTTCGGCCTGATGAGGGACATCCTCGTGACGACTCCGGCGGATCAGGAGGTTGCGAACGTCATTCTCGCGGCGTCGCTGGAGCTCCACGACCTCGGGGCGACCGTCGTCGACGTGCTGATTCCCAACTTCGCGACCGTCAGCAACACGTCGGTCATCAACTTCGAGTTCGCCGAAAACCTGAACGCATATCTGGCGGCGACTCCCAGTGCGCCGTTCAGGACGCTGCTGGACATCTTCAACTCCCATCTGTTCCACCCATCGCTGACCGGCACGCTGAGCAACGCTCTCGCCAACAACACGAGCAACCCGACGTATGCAGCCCGACTGCTGGGACGCGTCGCTTTCAAGCAGGCGCTCGTCCAGGCCATGGACGACAATCATCTCGAGGCGCTGATTTATCCGACGATTCGCCAGAGGCCGATCCTCGTCCCCGCCACCAATCAGCCGGGAAGCAATTGCCGCGTGAGCGCCCAGTCCGGTCTGCCGGCGATCTCGGTGCAGGTCGGCTTCACACCGGATAACGGCCCCGCATCGCCGCCGATACCGGTGGGAATGGAATTTCTCGGACGGGAATTCACCGAAGGCGATCTGCTCGCCCTGGCGTACTCATGGGAGCAAGCCACGCATCACCGCCGGCCGCCCGATCGCACGGTTCCGGAGATCGATCCTCACTGGTCGTACAAGGTGACCGACGGCGTCGCCACGTTCGTGCTCGATCCGGTTGGACAGCAGATCCGGTTCAGTGCGCCGAATTTCGAGACCTATGCGTACATCGATCCCGGCATGAAGAGTCAGCACGACACGGGAAGCAAACCAAAGCCGCTCTACAGCGGCGAGTTCCAGGACTCCCACTGGCACATCAGATACAGGGTGCCGACCACCGGGGAGACCGCATCGATCTTCGTTGACGATCTGTGGGCTGGTGGAGGCGTGTACAACCTCTTAGGACCGGCCGTCACCCAGTGATTCCTGCAATCGCGCACGAGTACGGCCTGACGCCGGTCGGGCCGTACTCCGGTCCGCAATCGCCCCCGCGTGTGGGCTTGTTCGGTCTGGTTCGTGGCGCCGTAAGTGGCCGCGCCGCCCCGATCGTGCGGCGCGCTCCGATTCCGCGGGGACGGTGCGATACTTCCCAAGTCGTTTTGCCGGACCTGGGGCCCTCACTTACGTGCCGGGCACCTGAGCCGGTCAGGACTCCCAGGCGTGACAATAGGCCGGATTAGACGCCTCCGGTCAACAGAACGCCCCGTTATGGGACGCGCAGGCCCCCACCGAGGCCCCCCGGACAGCCACCACCGAGGCCCCAGACAGCGCGGATGAGCGCG
>JAHFUL010000112.1 GCA_023265155.1 Acidobacteriota bacterium | reverse complement strand
CAGCCAGTTGCCCTTGTCAATAGCTGAACGTCGCGTTCAGCTCCATGATCCGAGCCGGCAAGATCGCGCTCGGCCGCAGGTACGACGTCCCAGCCCGCGCGTTCAGATTCGTCACGGTGCTGGCATTCATCACGTTGTAGATGTTCAATCGTGTGCTCAACTTCTTGTGCTTCCAAAAGGTAAACGTGCGTTCGACGCGAAGGTCAACGAGGTTGATATCGGGCCGCTTCTGCGTGCCGATCGGCTCAACATTGAGGACGATCGATGGGATCGTCTGGCCACCGGAAAAGAGCACCTGGCGGGCAAAAGGAATGCCGCTTCGGTGCTGGTAGTTCACGCCGAGCCGGAGGGCATACGGGAACTCGTAAGAACCCGAAACCTTGTGGTTCCTTTCCCAGGATATGTCGTCCGTGTTGATCTCAGCGTTCGGGTTGTCGGCCGCGCCCTGTCCCGCCTGCTGCGCGCTTTCACTCGGAATCAAACCAGATATCAGCGGAGCGTGCTTGTGCGTTGCAGAGAACGACGCCGAAAGATGCCAGTGCTCCGCGTATTGCTTGATGGCACCCACTTCGAAGCTCTTGTACGTCTGATCGCGCTTTCGATCGTTGACGTACATCGGCACCTCGAACTGTTGCCCGACCAGGGCTGGAGAGTACTCGTAGTAGGTGAAGTTGACACCGGGATCGTCGGCCGTTCCGACTCGACCGTCGGGTCCGGGATCCGGTCTCGTCACCGGAACGCCATAGCTGTCATACGGCCTCATGACGTTGGTCACGCGGTAGTTGTTGATGTTCTTCGAGTAAACGCTCAGCACCCTGACGGCCAGATTCGTCATCAGCTGTCGTTCAACCGACGCCATGTACTCGTTCGATGTCGGCTCGATCAGGTTCGGGTTCGCCCGGCCGACGACGATCGACTGCGTGATGAAGTCGGGGCCTTTCGGATCGAGGTTCACTTCCCCGGCGTCGTAGTTGCGATTCCCGTTCACATCGCGCCAGCGGTAACGGGCCGTTCCCGGAGCGACAGCATCCAGGGTGGCGAGCTCGTCGAGAAACGTCGGATGACTGAAGTTTCCAAAGCCGCCCTTCACTACCGTCTTGCCGTCGCCCGTCACGTCGAACGCCACGTGAATTCGAGGATCCCAAGGATTCCATGTCGGGAAGTTCGTTTGTGGGAAACACTGCGCCGGGAACACGAACTGTCCCGGTGCGAGGGCGGCGTCGCGGCACGCCGCCGTCACGTATCCGACGTCATGGGCTCGCCTGAGCCCCAGATCGAGTGTCAGCCGGCGCCCAATCGTCCAGCGGTCCTGGACGAAGACGCCTGTGTAGTTCCCAACCTGACGGGGGATGTTCGGCGTGTTCGGAATCTCGATCTCGATCGGTGAGTTGTTCTGGAAGCGGAGCCTGTAGTTATAGCTTGGCAGGTCTTCCGAAATCGGATTCGTCCGGCCCAGCTCCGAAAACGTGTTGTTCAACCCGGCCTTGAATTCATGGTCTCCCAGGAAGAGTCGCGGGCGGAAAACCGTCATCTTGACCTTCGCGTCGCGCATCTGGGCGAGGTTCCTCTGTCCCGTTCGGAGAGACGGTCCCGTTTCGCGCTGGGTGGTGATGTCAATCGTGTAGACCTGACCAGGCGCGTAGTTCGGCGCAGCCCCCGGAGCGGCGCCGTGCCCGTAGTACGAACCCTGGACGGACATGACGAGCCAGTTGCTCTTCTGAGCCTGCCATTCGACCTTGTAGTTGTAATTCTTGACCGTTCGCTGCGTTCGGGTTTCCCACGCGGTGAATTGCGTGATGCCCTCGATCGTGTCCTTCCAGGTGAACTGGTTGAACCCGATGAGCCGGTTTCCCGGTGTCATCTGATACGTCACTTTTTCGGTATGGAACGCACCGATGTCCTTCGTCGTCTGCGGAGAACCGTCTGGCTTGAAGGCGTCGAGCACCTCTTCGGAGGTTCGGGAGTCCCGGCCCGCGACGTAGAACCACAGCTTGTCCTGGATGATCTTGCCGCCGAAATCAGCGTGAAGATCGTTCCGATACAACAGCTTGTTTCCCGTTGAAATGCCTTGGGCCCTCAGCGAGTCGTCGATGTTGCTGCTCTGGAACTGGTGCCCTGATGTGCTGAACCCGCCGACACCGTGAAATTGGTTGCCGCCGGACTTCACGACGGCGTTGACCAGCACACCTCGAGTCATCATCTCCGCGCTGTTTCCAACCGTGCTCATCTGAGCTTCCTCGACGGCCAGGTAGTCCCAGTAGTTGCCGTTGCCGCCCGTGGATTGCAGAGCCGTCGAGATGACACCTTCGATGAATGTCTGCGGCTCCCCGGGCTGGCCAAACGCACTGACCGCCGGTATGGCGTTCAGGGTGTTTCCGCCGACGTCCAGATTGGAGCGCACGCCCGGCGCCTGTGCGAAAAGGCTCGCGAGCGATTGGCGACTTGTCGGAGTCAGTTCCAGGGTCTCCTTTGTCAGGACCATGCTGGAGGCCGTTGCTGTCACGTCGACGACAGACGCCGCCCCGGTCACGGTGATGGTTTCCTCGAGGCTCCCGACGTGCATCTTGACATCGAGCTTTGCGGCAAAGCCGACCGTCAGCCGGATGTCCTCATGTCGGACCGTCTGAAATCCCTGCAGCGAATACTCGACTCGATAGGTGCCGATGGGCAGCGGCGTCAGCCGGTATTCGCCCGTCGTGTCGCTCACGATTGAGACAGTCGGAACCTGCAGCGCCGGACTCGTGACGGTCACGGTCACGCCTGGTAGAACGCCGCCGCTTTCGTCCGTCACCAGACCGTAGATGCTGGCATCCGCCTGACCTGCCGAAGCGTTGCCGGCCATCGCCACAAAGCGCAGCGATACAACGAACGCCACGGAGCCATAGCGGCACCTCGCAAGGTGCCGTAATAGGTCAACCATTTGTGCTCTCCTTTTTTCAGATCACTCGTCTGACCAACACCTTGCTTACCCGATCGCCTCTTGTGAATCCGCCAGAAAGGCTAGAAGGGGGCACGTACGCAGGGAGCTTACTCCCTATCTGTCCCGGCTCGGAGAAAAGCCAAAAGAGGGAGACCCTGCGTAATCCAAATTCTTGAATCACTGGCGGGCGCGCGTCGGCGATTCAGTTCATGGATGGGTCAGCTGGCCCGCACTGGTCTGGAAACGGTTCTGGAGGCGCATCCCACAAAAGCGGATAATCCGCACGTGCGCAACGCATTCCGCATTCTCCTTTCCGTGTCGCTTGTAACGGCAGCCGTTCGGGCGCAGAACCCGACGCCGACGACGATTCCGAACGGTCTGCCGGAGTGGGCCTACAACATTCCCGACAAGGTGCAGCCGCCCGAACCGCGCGTGCCGGCGACCGTTCGTGCCGCGGGCAGCAGCAAGGAATACGAGGCGTCGGCGATCGCCGGCAACGCGAATCCTCCCGACTGGTTTCCCGACGAACATCCGCCCGCGCCGCGCAGCGTGAAAGGCCCGATGCCGAACGCGTGCGGGTCGTGCCACCTGATGTCGGGCCAGGGGCATCCAGAGTCGGCCGACATTGCGGGCATGCCACCCGAATACATCATCCGGCAGATGAAATACTTCAAGAGCGGCGCGCGGAAAGAGGAAGGGCGCATGGGGCCGATCGCTCGCGCCGTCTCCGATGAGGACGTGCGCGAGGCGGCGGCGTATTTCGCCGCCATCACGCCTGCGCCATTCGTGAAAGTGATCGAGGCCGCGACGCCGCCGAAGACCTACATCAGCGCTGATGCCCGCCATCGACGCATTCACCCGGACGGCGGGACCGAACCGATCGGCCGCCGCATCATCCAGATTCCGGAAGACCCGATGCGGACGACGATCCGCGATCCTCACTCAGGCTTCATCGCGTACGTGCCGCCCGGCAGCATCGCCAAGGGCGCCGCTCTGGCG
>JAHFUL010000082.1 GCA_023265155.1 Acidobacteriota bacterium | reverse complement strand
CTTCCCTCGTGCCCATGGCGTTGCACTGGCCGGTGATGGAGAAGGGCGACGCGCCCGACCGGCCGATGTTGCCGGTGATGAGCGCGAGGTTGTTGATGGCGTTGACGGTTTCCGTCCCCTTCGAGCTGTGATTGACACCCATGGTCCAGCCGATGAAGGCGGCCCGCGCGTGTCCATAGAGCGACGCGGTGCGATAGAGAGTCTCCACCGGCAGGCCGGTGATCTCGGAGACGCGCGCGGGCACGTACTCGCGCACCGACTCGCGGAGCGCGTCGAAACCGGTGGTATGCGCGGCGATGTACTCGTGATCGATGAGATCGTGCTCGATGAGCAGGTGGATGAGGCCGTTGATCAGCGCGAGATCCGATCGCGGCCGGACCGGCAGGTGCACGTCCGCCAGCATGGCGGTCTTCGTCACCCGCGGGTCGGCCACGATGAGCGTCCTGGCTGGGTTGGCCTCGAGCCGCTGCCAGAGAATCGGGTGGTTGTCGGCGATGTTGGCCCCGATCAGAAAGATCACATCGGCGCGCTCCAGGTCCTCGTACGCGCCGGGCGGACCGTCGCTGCCAAACGATCGCTTGTAGCCGGCGACCGCGGTCGACATGCACAGCGTCGTGTTCCCGTCGTAGTTGCGCGAGCCCAGGCCGAGCTGCACGAGCTTGCCGAGCGTGTAGAACTCCTCGGTGACGAGCTGCCCCGTGCTGACGACACCGACGGCGTCCGGCCCGTACGCCAGTTGCACGTCCCGGAAGCGGATCGCCAACGTCTGGATGGCGCTGTCCCAGGTCACGCGCTCCAGTGGTCGAGCACGACGGCGCTCGGCCGGCGCGCTGCGTCCCGGAACCGCGGAAGACCGCATGAGCGGGTAGCGCGCACGGTTGGGCGCGTCAATCGTGTCGTGCTCGGAGAGCCCCTTCGGACAGAGGCTTCCGGCGTTGACCGGATGATCCGGATTGCCGCGCACACTGACCGCGCGGCCGCCCTTCACACCGATGAACATGCCGCATCCGACCGAGCAGTACCCGCAGGTGGTCTGCACCCACCGCTCGGGAATTTTCCCGGCGGCCGTGTAGCCCATGGTCGGATCGAGCGCGTAGGCGTACTTCTCGGGACGGGTGTCGAGACCAAGCGCGCGCTTCAGGCTCACGCGGCCTCGCTTCCCAGGTACGGCGCGGCCATGTGTTTGGGAACCGCGCTGACAAAGAACAGATAGCGGCCGAGCGTCTCGCCCGCGAGCGCGAGGAGAAAGGCCGCCCAGAGCGCCGCCGGATTCGCCGTGAAAAGCGGCAGCGCGATGGCGCCCAGCGCCAGCAGGATGCCGCGGAGGAGCAGTCGCGACCGGAGCGTCGTCGCGAGCAGCCGTCCGGAGGCCCGCAACTCGACCGAGTCGGTCGCGGTCAGTCGAAGAAACCGCAGGGCGACCACCACAAGCTGTGCGCCCGCCATCGTCGCCGTCGCCACCGCGAGCCAGCGCGCGTCGCCCGCGCCAACCGCCGACGCCAGCAGCGGCCCGAGCGTGGCGGCGGTGAGACCGAAGTGCGCGAGCGTGAGCGGTGTATTCCAGGCCGGCCGCGACGGCACGCGGTAGATGCAGGCGCTGGCGATCACGCCGCCCGCGCCGAGCAGAACCGTGAGTGCACCGATGGCGGTGCCGCCGGGGAGAGCGAGCCAGAGCGCCGCCGCATGGAGGCATGCCACCGCCGAGAACGCCGTGAAGAGCAGCACCTCTCGGCTCAGCCACGATCGCCGCCATGCTTTGAGCGCCCGATAGGCATGGATGGGTCGTCCGAGGTGCAGCGTCGATGCGGCGAGGGCCGTCGCGGCCACGAGCAGCGAAACCAGCGCGGCGACATCGAGCCGCCTGGATCGGCCCAGCACTTGAAGCAGCCAGACGGTGGCGGCCGCGCCCACCGAGAGCTGCGTGAGCACCGTCATCACGACGAGCGGCCAGTGCGGGTCCGCCGGCGTCAGACGCACGAGATCGACGGGACACGAGTCGGGCGGCAGATGCGCCGGCAGCGTGATCCGGGTCGTGGAGAGGCTCTCGTCGCCGGCGGGCAACCCCGACGCGGGTGCAACCGCGTCTGCAGCGGCCCGCCACTCGTCGATCTTGACGATCTCCACCTGAATGGCTCCGGTCGGGCAGACAGAGACGCACGCCGGAGCCTGTCCGAGACTGAGCCGGCCGTGGCACAGGTCGCACTTGCCGACCACGCCGCGTTCGGGGTTGTACTGCGGAACGCCGTAGGAGCAGTTCCACGTGCAGTACTGGCAGCCGATGCACGCGTCGGCGCTGTGGAGCACCACACCGGTGGTGGGATCCTTCGTGTACGCGTCAACGGGACAGCCCTGCAGGCACGTCGGATCCACGCAGTGGTTGCACCCCATGGAGAGGTAGGCGCGAAACGTCTGTGGATACCAGCCGCCCTCCAGCTCGCCGACGCGCCGCCAGTTGATCGCCGCCGGATTCCCGTTCTGCTCGTTGCAGGCGACGACGCAGCACTTGCACCCGATGCACTTCCCCATGTCGAAATGAAATCGGTACTGCTCTCCCGGCCCTGGCGCGCGCGATGGCATTCGGGCGGACAGCGCCGGCGGCATTGCCGACAGGGGCAACATCGGCAGCATCCGTCGCGCGTCGGCCGCGCGGCCCGCGGGCTTCGGCGTCAGCGCGAACGTCACGCCGTTCTCAGTCGCGCGTTCCAGCAGCGGCAGGGCCATCGACCCCACGTGGAGCAAACGCCGTTCCCGACGGCGGACGTCCAGGCGACTGCGTATGCGCTTGATTCAATGATGGTTAGCGCGAATCTCGACAGGTGGGCCAATGCTACGTTTTCGTAGAATGTCAGCCTCTTCGATTCATTTTCGTTAGCCTCGATCAACCAATGCCCCTTTCCACGCCGATTCAGTACCGGCTCAGGAGGCATCGGCAATGGCTCTTTCATCACGAAGAACGAAGAACACGAAGCATTTCCAAAATGCTCCGTGACCTTCGCGACGTCGTGGTGGTCGTTCGTGATACCGATTCCACCGGGGACACGACCACTGCTGCGCAGTATCGCGCATCACAATCCGCCGTCGGCGCCGGAAAGCGACAGCCGTGTCGCCCGGCGCGCGGCGTTGTCGACACGTTCGTCGATTCGCCCGTCACCGGAGGCGGGAGTATCATCCGAGCCATGACGCTCCGGGGAAAGACTATCGCGCTCCTCGAGAGCAGGAAGAGCGAGGAACTCGCCGCGCTCGTCCGCCGTCTCGGAGGCGTCGCCGTGTCCGCGCCTTCGGTGCGCGAAGTTCCCCGGCTGGACGATGTCGGCGTGTTCGTCGACGGCCTGGCGGCCGATCGCTTCGCCGTGACCATCTTTCTGACGGGAGTGGGAGCCGCGACGCTGTTCGAGGCGGCCGGCCGCCAGGGCCGTCTCCCGGCGTCGCTCGCGGCGCTTCGCCGGACCACCATCGCGTGCCGCGGGCCGAAGCCGCTCGCGGTGATGAAGAAGCACGGGCTGACGCCGCAGGTCGTCACCGTCAGGCCCCACACGACCCGGGAGCTGCTGGACGCCCTCACGCCCGTGGAGCTTCATGCGACCGGCGTGCTGCTCGTGCACTACGGCGAACGGGATGACGCACTGGCCGAAGCGCTGCGGTCGCGCGGCGCGCGTCTGGAAGAAGTGTGTTCGTACGAGTGGGCGCTGCCCGTGGATACCGCGCCGCTCGCGTCAGCGGTGCGCGAGGCGATTGACGGCCGGCTCGACGCGATGCTCTTTACCAGCGCGGTGCAGTGCCGCCATCTGTTTCAGATCGCCGGTGACAGCGGGCTGACCGAGCGACTGGCCGCCAGTCTGAATCGCGACATCGTCGTGGGCGCCGTGGGTCCGGTGTGCGCCGGGGCGCTCAGACAGTTTGGCGTCACGCCCGACGTCATCCCCGACTCCCCGAACATGGTGTCGCTCATCACCGCGGTCGGCGATTACCTCGAGCTCACGCGGGACGAGGAATTCTGAATGAGGAATTCGGAATTACTGTCCGTACGCGATGGCGCCGGCCTTCGTGCGGGGATCCGGCGTCCCCTCCGGCGCGAACCGCGCCATGGTCACCGTGTTGTCGCCGCCACGCGACTGATTCAGCACTTCCCATCCACGGGGCTTGAGCAGCTCGCGGAGACGGCCCGTGTAGCCTTCCTGACGCAGCTCGTCTTCCGTCGTCGGGCAACACCATCTTCAGCTTCGCGCTGCCGTAGAGATCCGCGACGCGCCAGTCCGATCGTTGCCGTGTCTCGCTGCGCCTCTCCTCGCCGACGGTATAATCTGGACGAAACAGAGCCGATGACCACCATTCTCCAGGAGGCTGCCGCGGGTCACGCCTTCATCGTGCCGTGGACCGTCGAGCAGTATCACCGGGCCATCGAGGCCGGGTGTGTGCCCGAGGACACGTCGGTCGAGCTGATAGAGGGGTTGATCGTCCACAAGGACCGAGCGAAGGCTGGCGAGGATCCGATGACGATTGGCGATCGACACCGTGTTTCCGTCCTGCGGCTGGCGCAATTGGCACCCGCCTTCGAGCAACTGGGTTGCTTCCTCCAGACGCAGCAGCCTATCTCGCTGCCGCCGGTCAACGAGCCGGAGCCGGACGGCGCCGTGGTCCGTGGTGGCATCGATGATTATCTGGAGCGTCCTCCGGGCGCCGCCGATGTGTGCTGCGTGATCGAGGTTGCCGACAGTTCCTTGTCGCTTGACATAGGTCCGAAGCTGGCGGCGTACGCCGCAGCGGGTATCCCGCAGTATCTCGTCGCGGACCTCGTCCACGATCGCGTGCTCGTTCACGAAGAGCCGGCAGGGCAGGCGTACTCGCGGGTGACGCGGGCCGTTCGCGGCGAGACGGTGCAGATTGCGGCGGGAACCGGCCGGGTGCCGATGGCGGTCGACCGCTTGCTGCCGTAACCTGCCGCAAGCGGCGGCCAGCGACATTCCCGCAGGGCGAGGACCTGGACGTGCTCGATCCTCTTGCTGCGCTTATCCCAGATGATGGTCTGAAGCTGCGACAGGTCCGGTCCCTGAGCGTCGCCGCTGGTCGCTGTAGCGAGGCCGAAGTCTCCGGCGTGATCTTGATGTTGGCGGACTTGAGGTTATATCCGTATCCGTCGACCGAGGTCCCGGCGTGGAGGATGAGGCGGCCAGTCCTCGGATCGCTCCGATCACGTCGAACGCCTCCGCCACCACCGCCTCACAACAGCGAAAAGGGGGAGCGGACCTGGCGAACATTCGGCGCGCCCGCTCATGATTGGCGTCAGCGCTCGAGAGCAACAGCAGGGCCATCAGCGGGTCGGTATCGAGCAGATCTCCGGCGGGATTATTCGCCGAAGCCCTGCAGGTGCCGGCGCTTCGTCGAGAGATCGCGCGGACCCTTCTTGAATCGGCCGACGCTGGTCCCCGCGAGGTCGAGCGCGCTTCGACGGGGTCGTGCCTCCTGAGCCACGAGTTGCAGGCCACGCCGCACAATCGCGGATTCGGTCTGCCCTGTACTGGGATCGTTCAGTGCGCCACATCCGAGTGGGATCCGGCTTCAGCCGGATTGTCTCTAGAAGCCGTGACGATCGTCGGAAAAAGACCGGGGCGAGGTGTACACTTGCCTCCTGCGAGACCGAGGGGAGGTCCCCATGAGCGTTCGACTTCAGGTGCTCTGGTTCAGTCTGGTCGTCGTCGCAACCGTCACGACCATGCCGATGACGACCGGCGCGCAACGGCCTGGGCCGGCCGCGAAGCCCTGGGCCATCTCTCGCACGTCAGATGGTCAGCCCGATTTCCAGGGCATCTGGATCAGTCGAACGGCGACGCCCCTCGAACGCCCGCCGGCCCTTGCAGGCAGAGCCCTGCTGACCGACGACGAAGTGGCGTCGCTCAAGGCGCGCGCGGCTCGCATCTTCAAAGGGGGGAACAGCGACTTCGCCGCCGGCGACGCGGTCTTTCTTGCCGCGCTGGCTGATCCTGCGCAATTCAGGAGCGCGACGTCCACCCATGGATCGGAGGAGATGATCGAGCGCGAGTTCGATCATCACACCTCGCTCGTCGTGGATCCACCCGACGGACGCATTCCGCCGCTGACGCCCGAAGGTCAGCGGCGCCGGCAGGCGGTGGCGGCCGCCGCGCGACGGTCGGACGGTCCCGACGATCTCGACAACGCCACACGCTGCATTGCGTGGGGCACACCCCGGCTCGGCGGGCGCTACGGCGCGGGCGACCTCGGCTACTACCAGATCGTCCAATCGCCCGGCTACGTCGTCCTCTTCATGGAAACGGGACACGAGGTGCGCATCGTGCCGCTTGACGGACGCCCGCATCTCCCGTCGAGCGCGAAGGCGTGGAGCGGCGACTCGCGCGGCCGCTGGGACGGCGCGACGCTGGTGATTGACACGATCAACTTCTCCTCGAAGAGCAATTTCATGGGCGCGGCGGACCACCTCCATCTCACCGAACGGCTCACGCGGGTCGACAACGACACGATCGACTACGAGATGACCTTCGACGATCCGACGACGTGGACACGGACGTGGACGGCGAGGATGCCGCTGAAACGGACGGAGGAGCCGCTCTACGAGTCTGCCTGCCACGAAGGGAATTTCCAGATGCTGACGGGGATCCTCTCGTCCGCGCACGCGGACACGGCACCGGCCCGCGACAATCAGCCGCCAGGCCGATGATCCGTGCGGAGACGTCAAGCGTGAGTGCGCGCTTTACTTCAGGTCGACTGCCAGTTCACCAGGACCGTCAACGGTGACGAACGCGCCGCGTCAACCTCCGCCGCAGGTTGCGTACTGACTCCGATCAGAAATCGCAGACCGTCGGACGAGACCTCGAATCTCGATCCAATAACATTGGGGTTGGTGAACAACGGCTGTGGCGTACCCGCTTTGAACACGTTGCCGTCGCTGCTGACGTTGACAGCCATGACCTGCCTCTGCTGGTTCTGCACAAGGAACAGCTCGTTCTTGCTCCAGCGGGGCGCGTTTGCGCCGCCGGTTCCAGAGACTATCCACCGTTGGCTGTCACTCGCCGAAGATGATCGGACATAGACGTCCGTTCTGCCGTCTTCGCCCACCGGATGAGCGATCCATTTCGGGTCCCGTGTTGGGTGCATGGACGAACAGGACCGTCTTCCCGTCTGGCGACCAGTCTGACGGGTTGTTCAGTTCTGGCGTCTTGTACAGTTGCTGAGGCGTTTCGCTGCTGACCACACGCAGCGTGTATAGCGCCGATGGACTCCCCATGCGTAGCCCGCTGAGTAAACCCGCGGACCCTGCACGTGCCTGTCATGTTTGGCTTCGTCTCAGGATTCTGAGCGTCTCGGTCGTTGAAACCGCCGGTCGGCGGTGACTGAGCGCTCTCAGGATAGCGTCGAGCACCGCGTCCAGCTCCTTGCCCACGTCTTCAGCAAGGAAGCGCAACACCAGATAGCCATTCTCTTGCAGCAACTGATCCTTGCGCCGGTCGCGACGGTACGCCACCGGATCCGCGAGATGCTGGGCGCCGTCCAACTCCACTGCCACGCGGGCATCGGCGCACAGGAGATCGACTTCCAGTTGTCCGAAACCATCGAAGGCGATCGGCAGCGCCACGTTGACGTGGAAACACCCCTTGGTCTCCGTCAGGGTCTCCAGTCGCCGGTAGAGGAAGGCTTCCGTTGCACTCCGGGCTCGGTCTGCGCCCTCGGCGTCCGGAGGCATCGCCCGAGCGGCGTGGACGAACAGGCTCGCGAGTGGCGTGTCAACGCCGTCCCGGACGAGTCTTCGCACGCTGCCGGAATAGTCGCGCTTCCACACCGGATCCGACGGAAGAATGACATCGGCGGGCCAGCCCGGTATGGCACTGGCTGGCAGGAGAATCGTGTACCCGACGGCTTCATAGCCGCGGCAGCGCCGGTCGAACATCCGCGCAAGCATGGGCACGTTGAGGTCCGCGTAGTCGTACGCGCGCACCTCGCGCTTGCCATCGTAGAGGCGGTGGAGGCGGCCGGCATACTGGGCGATGGTTCCTCGCCATGAGACCGGAAGCGTCAGAAACAACGTATCCAGCCGAGGATCGTCGAATCCCTCTCCGATGTACTTGCCAGTGGCCAGGATGACCCGTGCCTCATCGCGACGGATGGTTGCCAGTCGATCGGCGGCGGCCTGTCGCTGCTTCTTGCCCATCCCCGCTCGCAGGACCACGAGGTGACGGACACTCGCCGCGAGCAAGCCTTCGAGACGGTCGACATGATCGTTCCGCTCCGTGAGCACGAGCGGCGATCGGCCGTTATTCACTGACTCGACGACGTCGTCGCAGATACGACGGTTGCGCGACTCGTCATTGACCAGCTCCTGATAGAGAGCCTGGAACTCGACTCGCTTGTCGGCGTCGGGAGCCCTGGCCGGCTGGAACGCCGTCGGTTGGACGAGGACGAGATGCTCGAACGGTCGCGCGGCTGCCTGTGCTCGAGCGTTCACGCGATGTCGAACGGGTCCGCACTGCATGAAGATGATGGGATGGTGGCCGTCCTTGCGCGCGACGGTCGCCGAAAGTCCGACGACGAAACGGGCCTTGGCCTGGCGGGCCACCTGCTCGAAGCTGTGGGCCGACAGGTGATGACACTCGTCAACGATCAGGTGGCCGTAGTCTGCCACGCGATCATCAACGACGCCCTTCCTCACGAGACTCTGGATGATGGCGACGTCGAGCAGCCCGTTTGGGCGATCTCGGCCGCCGCCGATCCGACCGATCGACTTTGCGGGCACGCCGAGGAACGCCGAGAGCCGCTCGATCCACTGGTCGAGCAGCTGACGCCGATGCACGAGCACGAGCGCGTTGACGCCGCGCTGTGCGATCAACGAGGCGGCGATCACGGTCTTGCCGAATGCCGTCGTCGCGGCCAGCACCCCAGTGTCGTGTGCCAGCATCGCGTGTGCCGCCGCCGTCTGTTCGGGCCTCAACTCGCCGTGAAAGTTCACATCGAGAGCGCGGCCGCTGTAGCGTTCGTCGCGAATGGCCGTGCGAATGCCCAGATCGGTCAGCGCCTGGCGAACATCGTCGAGGCATCCTCGCGGCAGGCCGATGTGATGCGGGTGATCTTCAGCGCACGCAACAACGCGGGGCTTGTCGTACGTGGACAAGCGCATCGCCTGTGCCTTGTAGAACTCGGGATTCTGAAAGGCCGCCAGACGAAGCAGCCGGTTTCGGAGACCCGGATGCAACCCTTCCTTGGCGATGTAGATCTGGTTGCCGAGAACCAGCTCCACCGTGTGAGGCAGTTCGCCGGCGATCGGCGGCTCCTTGCGGCGACGGGACGGAGGGGCTGTCCACGGCTCCTCTTCTCCGTCGTCCTGTGGCGGCAGGCGTACGCCGAGAATGCGGCCACGGCGTTCGGCGTCCTGCACCACCGCTTCAACCCGCGCCCGGCCTATCCTGCGCACGCTCGCGAGAAACGCCCACTGGTCTGCCCAGGGGACAAGGTGGTCATCGAGGAAGATGCTGTTGTCCTGCTTGCGTGGTCCTTTCTGCAGCGGCAAGGCAATCAGGTTTCCGAATCCTCCGTGTGGCATCGTGTCCTGACTCGGAAACAGACGATCGTACGAATCCAGGCCGAGATCCGGCCGCCCCTCCATCGTCTCGGTGAGGATGTGCGATCCCAGCCTTCGGGCCAGGGCGGCTGGAATGGCCTCCTCGAAGAAGAGCCAGACGTGCGCGCCTCGCCCGGATCGAGATCGTTCGAGGGCGGCAGGGAGGCTCAGGCGGCGACACGCTTCGAGAAAGGCCGTCGCATCTTTGCCCCAGCCGGCCTTGTCGAAATCAACGGCGAGGAAGAAGCACGTCTCGTCCCGCAGCAAGGGATAGACGCCCGCGACGAAAGACTGACCGCCGGTGTCACGCCCGGACAGATGCCAGCGGATAACGTCGTCGGTCACCGGAAGGAATCGACGGTTGGGACAGTCGGCGCACTTGATGCGGGGCTTCTCGCAGATGCCCCGTACCCACTCGTTCGCGCAAGCGGGTGCATAGCCGGACTTGCCCGTCTTCCGGCTCTCGTATCGACGGGGGTATACGTCCTCGCGACCGCGGAACAGCGATCGGAACAACGCGATCTTCGCCTGCGACGACGACTTCTGATTGACGAGGCCCGCACTCAGTCCATCTGCTACCGCCATCCGGGCATTGTAGGCGAAGGACAACTCAAAATCTGCCGAGCGTGCGCGGTCCATGGGCGCAGAAAGTGCCATCGCCGGTGCTGCCGCGTGCCGGTGCAGCAGGAAGAGCAGTTTGTCTGATGCGTTGGACATGCCATTCTGGTTTCCGCCCGACTCGCCGATAAAAAGGATCTTCTAGATGGTGTTCGGAATCCACCATGTGGGGGCCTTTCTGTTCCTGACCCGCCGTGCCGACGATCACAGTGGTTTTGCCGGCCTTCACCATATCGCGAACCTCGGCCCACGTCAGTTCTTCGAGGTACACCGTATCGGGCACCTTCCCCGAAGCAGCTGCCGGAGGCGCGTTCGCCCGCCGTTGAGCCATCACGCCCAGCGGCGGCAGTGCCACCAACAAAACGAAGAAGGCAACTTTTCTCATGTTCAACCTCGGAGCAACGCCTTGAGATCGAGATCTTAGGGGTGGCATTCATCGTCTCCATCGATGCCCGCGCGATGTGCAACCGCAAGGGCGCGCGGCTTCCGATCGCGGGCACGACGGCGTTCCAGGATGTGCTTCCGTCTTGATCTTCGTCGGAAGGTACGACTACGATGCCGCGCTCCACAACGAAACGAGCGCCGTGAAGGTCCATCTCCCGGACAGAGAACTCGCGAACGATCACGAAGCCCATACAAGGCCCGGGCGCCGGTCAATGAATATCGTCGCCGGTGTCATCATTGCCACCGGCCTCTTCGCTTCGGCCAGCACCGCGGTGTATGTTGAACGGGCTTCGCTGTTCATCGCATTCGATCCGAGGAACCCGCCGCCCGACGAGGTGATTCAAGGCTTCTATCCGCCGGAAGTGTTGCCGGACGGCACCACGTTCGCGTGGACCAACGGGTACGGCGAAATCCAGCTACTGGATCTGGATCGTCGAACAGACTGGCAGGTTCGGATACGACTGTCCTCCATTGCAGCCTGGCCATCGGATGGTCAGCGGCCCACCCTGACCTTCGATGTCGATGGACGATTCGAACGACGAGAGAGCCCGACGACGAATTTCCTGGACTACACGCTGACCGTGACTCGCAGACCCCAGGCTCGCGGCCTGAGCCTCGGTTTGCGTTCGCCGCCGTTCGTGCCCCGCGAGCACCTCCCGCCCTCAGAGGATCTGCGCTCGCTCGGGGTCCTCGTCAGCGAAGTGTCGCTTCAGCCTCAGGGCCGCGTCTATCCCTCGACGTACGCGCTCTTGGGGGCTGTCGCCTCCGGCGCGTCGCTTGCCACCGTGTTCGCGCTGACGGGGCTAGGCCCTGTGGGGCTCGCAGCGCTTCTGACGGTGCTCGGACTGGGATACGGATGGGTCTCTCGGTTGGGATCGGCCGCCTATGTGCCTGATGTGGTGACGGGATGGCAGGTGGCCCTTTGGATTGCTGGCCTGGCCGCAGTCGCGATCGCCACCGATCGACTGACCGGTCGTCGGCTTGCACGTCGAATCCCGATGGCGCGGACCATCGTTCGGTCGGCAATGCTCGCTGACGTGGCCCCGCAACCAGTGGTGCTGTGGGCGGCCATGCCCATTCTCTCGAGCCTGCTGATCTCCGGGATATTCGCGACGGTGGTCATCCTGACGTTGGCCGGTCGCGTCCCAGACATTCGCGAGACGCCGCTGGTGACTCCGGAGCCAGACTGGACTCTCGGAACGCTGCCGCTCCTGGAGACCGTAGACCCACCGGCGCCGGTGTACATCCTTCGACTACAGCTCGACGATCCGGTCACGCTTCTCGAGCACGCTGAAATCCGAATTCCGTTGATTACGTCGGCCGCCCGCCCCATCGAAACAGACGCGACATTGGTCGTGCTCGGTACGTCGTGCGTCTATCACACCCTCCCGGGTCTTCTCGTGACGAACACGCTCCTCCCGGGTGTTCGTGCGACCTCGAACGCCCCACTTGTGCTTGTGCGGGGGCCAGATTGCCTGGCGGTGCATACTGTTCCGACCGGCGAGCTCACGCTCTCGGTCCGCCTCGCGAGGCGCACGCGATTGTTTGTCTGGACTTACCACTCGCCGCCTGGGAGCGCAGCGAAAGGCGTCGTACGGCCGCTGGGGATTCCGGGACAGCCGGACAGTCGCCCGCTGCTCATCGGGAAGTATGTCGACCAGCTGGCGCCGACGAACACGCGGCGAATCGATCTGCTCGGCTACATGTGGGCTTCGTCATCGGTCACCTGGATCTGGCGCGTCATGGCGATCAGCGCCGCGTCGTTGTTCCTGGGCGCCTGGCTGACGACCGCTCCGACGATCGCCTGGCGCTCCGCCGGATGTGCATGCCTGGCAGGCTCGCTCGCCCTGGTGTGGGCGGCGCTGATGCCCCCGCTGCAGGGCGCCGATGAACCCGACCATATCCTGAGCTTCGGTCGGCTGGTCGGCGCCGACGTCGAGCCGCGCCTGCGGGTGCTGGCGCAGCGCACGCATTTCGAGCGACTGGTCTTTCACGCCGACGAAGCGTTCCGGCCCGCCGATCGCGATGCTCCGTATCCGATTTCGTGGTCGGCGCACGTTCATGCGGAAGACACCTCACGCCGGAGCCCACTTACGGCGCGAGCGTGGCGCGGGGCAAGCCAGGCGTTCAATCTTCGGAAGGCCCTCCCATTCACCGTGGTCTGGGACCTGCGCCTTCTCAACGCCGCGATTTTCGCGATGGTTGTCGGCCTGTCGTCGTTCTTGATTGGAAGGGTGGACGAGTCTCCTCGCATGCCCCTGTCCTTGATTGGACTGTGGATCGCACCGACAATCCCGTACTTTGCCACGATGGTGTCCGAGTGGGCGCTGTTCACGTCCGTGTCGGTCCTGTGGTCGACGGCCGTTCTCGTCATCTGGAACAACGGCGGGCGCGCTTGGTGGACTGGACTCCTTCTGGGCTCGAGCTTCGGGCTTTTGGCGGCCACCAGTGTGGCGGCGGTGCCGCTGTTACCGCTGCTCGGCGCCGTGTTCGCCGGCCGCGCGTTGTTGCCGCCGCGGCTCGACGAGGGTCGTGTTCGAAGCGCGGTGATTTTCTGGGGCGGGGCCGCGTGTGGCCTGGCGATGGGCTACGTCGTCGCGGCTGCGGTCTACCGTGAAGGGTACCAACGAGACGATACGACAGCTGCGGGGTTGACCCTGTTGACGACACTCAACAGATCGCTTGCAATCCTCGCCGCGCATCCGTGGCTGCTGTTGGTACCGCTGGCAGTGGCGGCCACGATGGAAATCGCCGCCGGCAGCGTCCATTGGCCGCGGATCGTGGTGCTCGTCGCTCGGCGGTTCGTTGCCGGCGTCGTGATCCTCGCAGCGGCGGCGACTGTCGCGATTCTGTTGATGTCGCCCTTTGCCACGTTACCGA
>JAHFUL010000006.1:54393-59374 GCA_023265155.1 Acidobacteriota bacterium | reverse complement strand
GCGGCCGTGGCGGCGGCGGCGGCGGGCCTGTCGTCATCACACAGACAGCGACCGAGATCACGATCGGAATGCAAACCTACAAGCTCGACGGCACTCCGGTTACCATTGAGGGCCGAGGCGGCACGTCGACAGCCAAGGCGACGTGGGAGGGCATGAACCTCGTCATCACCACGACCGCCGCACAGGGCGAGCAGAAGGCAGTCCGCAGCCTGAGCGCCGACGGCAAGGAAATGACCGTGGTCACGACGACACCGGCCGGTGCACGTAAGCAGGTCTACACAAAAGGCTAGCAAGCGCTCTCAGTGATCAGTTGGCGGGGGGCGCCGCGGCGCACCCCGTCAACCTCGTCAACCTTCGCTCTGTTCGAATCGCTTCCCAATCCCTAGTCCCTAATCCCCAATCCCCAATCCCTATCTCACCCACAGTTTCTTCATCGTCGTCTGCGACCCGCACTTCTCGAACCACTCCACGCCCTCGAAGACCAGATCGAACTTGATCGCGTATCGGCCTGCTTCAGGCAGCGGCGGCAGCTCGATGGCAATGTTCGTCTCGGCGCCGCCGCCGAGCGCGTGTGGGAGCCTGGCGCGAGCGAAATCGCGCTCGATGAGCCTGCCGTCTTCGGCACACAACTGCGCCCCGAGCCGGACGAGCCGCCGTCCGTAGGTCGCGTCGGCGGGGAAGGGCCGCGTCGAGAGGTTCCGCACGCGAGTGCGCACGCGCAGAGGACGTCCGGTGCGCGCGATGAGCGGCACGCCGGGAATCAGGGTCCGAACATCGATCTGCGCGCGCGGCGTGGCACCGGGAATGGCGCTGCCGAGGTTGCTGTCGTCCCATGTTTCGCGCCGGATCGTCTCGAGCTCGGCTCCGCCAGCGAACCGCCGTGAGTAGGCACTCTCCGGATGGTCGGTGATTTCCCAGCAGAGACGATCCACGCCGATCTCGGTGGCCATCGCCCGCGCCAGATTCATCTCCTCGTCGCTGTCATTCCATCTGAAGAGGATGTACCGCCAGTTCAGGAACGGGAGGTCGCGTCCGGAGCGTCGCTTTTCGTCGACCATCGCCCGCAGGTTGGCGATGGCGACATCGAATCGTCCGCGTTGCCGGTACTGGACATAGCTCTCAGGAGTGGCGCCGTCGATGGAAAAGGTCACCTCGTCGATCCCCGAGTGCACGAGGCGGCGCGCCTGCGTCTCGGAGAAAGCCAGGCCATTCGTGCTCGTATACAGGTAAATGTGGGGGAAGCGGCTCTTAATGTACTCGCACATGTCGATCGCGCGTTTGTGCAGAAATGCTTCGCCGTAGTTGAAGAAATCGATGCGTGCGAGCGAAGGGCCGACCTCGTCGACGACCCGCTGGAAAAGCGCGAAGTCCAGCATCCCCGCCTGCCGGGTACGCGTGATCCCGGTTTCCGGAGCGCAACACGCCTCGGTGCAGGAAATGTTGCACGCCGCGGTGCACTCGATGAACATCCGAGAGGGCAGGCGGCCTGCCTCCAGCGGCCGCACGACGGGGGACGCATCCCTGGCCAACGGGCGTTTCAACGGACAGTCGCCGCAGAACGAGGCGCCGCCCTGATTGAGGTCCTGACGGAGCTTCGTCACGACAGGGCCGCTCCAGACGTCCTCAACAGAGGCCGTTCGCGCGTCTCCGAGCACGCGCTTCCCGTAGGGGTCGGCGCAGCCGCAGACGAGACGGCCGTCGCAGAGCATGACCAGCATGTCCCACGGCCAGGTGCACTGGAAACGGCTGGACAGATAGATCAGGGACACGGCGCTACTTCCTCGAAAGCTTCTTCATGTACGCCTCGAGCTTGTCGTTCTCGTATTTGACGGTGTTGAGAAACAGGCTCTCGGCGAGATACGTACGGCGTTCGGTCTCGTCCATCTGCTCTATCAGATGCTGGATCTCTCTGACGAGATCTTCGAACGACCGCTCCAGTTCGCGCTTCGCGGTGACCTCACGATACAGCGCTTCCATGACCGCGAGCAGGTCGCCGTCGAGCGCGATGTCGGATCCGGTGGTCGTCTTGATGGTCCGCATGCTACACCCCGAAGCTCTTGAGGGCGCTCGGTAGGTCCGGGTGGATCTCGATGAAGTTCTGGGCGCCGGTCATGGTCAGCATGGTCTCGACGCGCTTCTGGACGCCGGAGAGCTTCAGGCGGCCCCCGGCGATCGTCACCTGCCGGTAGAGATCCATCAGGCAGCCGATCGCGGCGCTGTCGACGTAGGTGACCGGCGACAGATCGACGAGGATCTTGCGCCGGCCGGCCGACACCAGGCTGGTGACGGCGGAGGAGAAGTCGGCGAGCACGGGATACATCAGACGCGTTTCTCCGACACGCAGAATCGAGACATCTTCGGTCTGTTCAGTTGTGACGTTCATCAGTCGCTCCCGTGCGCGAGCGGCCGTCGGTCGACGACCCGCTCGGCGTGTAATCCTCGCCCCGCAGCTTCCTGATCTGCCGCGCGAGCTCGGTGCGGCCCCGGTTGATTCGCGATTTGACCGTCCCCTCCGGCAGCCGCAGCTGGTCGGCGATTTCCTGATAGGACAGCTCCTGGATGTCGCGCATGACCACCGCCGTGCGCAGCGTCCTCGGCAGCGCGCCGAGGGCCCGCCGCAGCAACACGACGCGATCGCGCTGCTCGAGCGCGGCGAACGGTCCCTGATCGGCTGAGGCCGGGGACAGTTCGTTCGCGTCAATGTCGCGATCGATCGTTTCGCGCTCCTTGCGAACGCTGCGATAGTGGTCGATGCAGAGATTGCGGCTCACGCTGATCAACCACGTCTGAAAATTCGCCCGCCGGTCGAACGTCTCGAGCGATTTGAAGATCCTGAGGAAAATATCCTGCGTGAGATCTTCGGCCTCGTCGTGTTTGCCGACGAACTTGTACGCGACGTTGAAGACCTTGCGCCAGTGCTGCCGGACGACGAGCTCCCAGGCGATCTGGTCGCCCCGCAGGCACCGCTGAATGAGCGTCTCGAGGGTGTCCGGCGGGACCGCCGGCAGATCGGCAGGCATCAGCGTGTGGGCGGGACCTTGGGGATCATAGCAGGTGATATAGTTCGGAGTCGACCATTCACCACTATTCACCACAGGCCAAGTGATCGGCTTCTCGCTTTCCCACGACGAGCTCCTGTGTGACGGCGCCTCGCTGACGGCCATCGCCGAGGCCGTCGGCACACCAGTGTACGTCTACAGCTCGGCGGTGATGCGCGCGCGCTATCGTGAGCTGGACGAGGCATTCGCGGACCATCCGCATGCGATCCACTACGCGTTGAAGGCGAACTCCACGCTGGCGATCGCCCGGCTGCTGCGGGGTCTGGGCAGCGGCGCCGACGCCAACTCGATCTGGGAGATCGAGGTCGCCCGCAGAGCGGGCTTCGTTCCCGCCGATATCGTGTTCACCGGGGTAGGAAAGTCTCTTCCGGAGCTCGAATGCGCGGTGGCGCTCGGCGTCAAAGCCATCAACGTGGAATCATCGGGCGAGCTCGCCCGCGTCGAAGCCATCGCCGATCGGACTGGAGCGGTCGCACGCGTGGCGATCAGGCTCAATCCTGACATCGACGCCAGGAGCCATCCGCACATTTCCACCGGACTGAAGGTCAACAAGTTCGGGGTCGCCCTGGGGGAGGCGGCGGCTCTCTTCGCCTCGCTCGACCACCGCAAGGCGCTCGAGCTCGTGGCGATTCATGTGCATGTCGGTTCGCAGATCACGAGCGTCGAGCCCATCCAACGATCGGCTGCGCTCGTCGCACGAGTCGCCGCGGCTTTGAAGCAGCTGGGTCGCAGACTGGAATACCTGGATGTGGGCGGCGGGTTTGGCATCTCGTACGACGGAGGGGAAGTCCCGACACTCACCGACTACGCAGCGGCCATCCTGGGCGAGCTTCGCGGCATCGACCTCCCGATCGTCCTCGAGCCAGGCCGGTCGCTGGTGGGCCCCGCCGGCGCGCTCGTCGCGCGGGTGATCGATCTGAAGCGTCGTGACGGCTCGAGCGAGTTCGCCGTGATCGATGCGGGCATGACCGAACTGATGAGGCCGGCCTTGTACAACGCCTTTCATCGCATTGAGCCCGTCCAGCCGCGCTCACGGCCCGAGCGACAGTACGAGGTCGTCGGACCAGTCTGCGAAAGCACCGACGTCGTCGGTCGGGATCGCAGGCTTCCGAGGCTCGAGGTCGGCGACCTGGTCGCCATTCGCGACGCGGGCGCATACGGCTCTGCCATGGCATCGAACTACAACCGCCGGCCGATGCCGCCCGAAGTCCTCGTGGACGACGGGGCGTGGCGAATCATTCGCCGGCGCCAGACCCTCGACGACCTGCTGGCGATGGAGTCGTGATGTCCGGGCTGCTGATTGCGTTCGAGGGGCTCGATCAGAGCGGCAAGCAAACGCAGGCAGAACTTCTGCGCGATCGGCTCCGGGAAGAGGGCCGCAAAGCACGGCTGGTCTCGTTTCCCGACTACGCCACGTCGATCGGCGAGGAAATCGCGCGGGCGCTTCAGGGAGAACGCGAGTACGGGCCGGACGTCATGCAGCTGCTGTACGTCGCGAATCGGTACGAGCGCAAACCGGATCTGCTGCGCTGGCTCGAGGGAGGGCTCACCCTCGTCTGCGACCGCTATACCGCGTCGAGCATTGCGTACGGCGAAGCTCAGGATCTGGATCCGATCTGGTTGACGGACGTGCAGCGATTCCTGCCTCCCGCCGCTCTCACCATCCTTCTGGACATCGCCCCGGAGACCGCTGTCAGGCGCAAGGCGGTCGATCGCGATCGATATGAGCGTGACCTCGCGCTGCAGGAGAGGGTCCGGGCGAGCTATCACCGGCAGGCGGCCGGACCGCGCTGGGTCCAGCTCGATGGCGAGCGTCCGGTGGACGTGATCGCCGCGGACGTCTTCACGGCCGTCGCATCGGTGCTTGGCTAGTGGAGAGTCCTCGGCAAATCGGTACCGCACACGTTGCCACGAAGACACGA
>JAHFUL010000006.1:26202-54293 GCA_023265155.1 Acidobacteriota bacterium | reverse complement strand
CGTCCATAAGAGGCCCACAACGCTCACCGCGTCGGCGGGCGCATGCGCCGATGATCCTCCGAACTGGGAAGATCGATGCCGAACGCGACGTGCGCTGCAAGTCTTTCGGTAGGCTGTTTGCAGTTTTTGCCTTGGTCGTCTTCGCCGCCGCCGTACTGACGGCTGGGGGACTACGACGGCGATCGGTCAGTGTTTCAGCCGGGCCCGCCACCAGTCGGAACGCGCGCCGCCGTCAACGCGCGCACCTCCCGGATACCCTCCTCTTTGAGCGCCCGCGCGCACGCCTCGAGCGTCGCGCCCGTCGTGCTCACATCGTCGACGAGCAGGATCGTCCGTCCACGAAACTGTGCAGCGGCCCTCGTGGCCACGAAGGCTCCACGGACGTTGCCATGCCGGCGAGCGGCGGGCAATCCGGCCTGGGCCGCCGTCGCACGGACACGGCGAAGAGCCGGGCTGATCGGCAGGCCCAGATGCTTCGCGAGGTCGGCCGCCTGATTGAAACCGCGCGCGCGGCGGCGCGATGGATGAAGAGGAACCGGCACGGCCGCGTGGGCGCCGTCGAGAAGGTCCGCACCGCGTTCGCGCATCAGCATCGCCAGCGGCACCGCCAGCGATCGGCGGCCCTCGTATTTCAGCGCATGCACGATCGCGCGCAACGCTCCCTCGTAGAGGCCCACGGCACGCGATCGATCGACGTGACGTGTGGAGCGGCGACAGCGGGCGCACCGCGCGAGCGGGCGACTGATCGTGCGCCATGTCGGGAGCGGATCCCCACAGGCGTCACACAACGGTGGGGTGAGGGGAAGGATGGAACACCAGCACGCCGGACAGACAGGCCCGCGCGTCGGCTGCTCCAGTGTGTGGCCGCAGACGGCACATGGCGCCGCGACCAGCACGGAGAGAAGCGCGTCGACCACGGCCCTCACAGCGGACCCGGCACGGTCCGGCTGAAGCGCTTATGAGGAAATACGACGTTTGAACGCGGAGATCGCAGAGCACGCTGAGAAATCCCTCGAGATTTCTTCTCTGCGGGTTCTGCGGACTCTGCGTTGAACGTGATGTGTTCACACTCTCTGAAACCGTTCCGGCTCAAGCCGGAACCTATGTCGTGCGGCTCTGTCGCGCCTCGCGGGCGCCTGGCGCTGGGGCGATCTCCACCCGCTCGGCGTTGCCCCACAGCCGTTCGAGACCGTAGAACACGCGTGTCTCCTGGGCGAAGACGTGCACGACGAAATCGAAGTAGTCCAAGAGGATCCATTCAGAGCGGTCGTAGCCTTCGACGTGCGCGGGTTCGACGCCTTCGCCGGCAAGCGCCTCCATCACACCGTCGGCAATGGCGCGAATCTGGCGGGAGCTTCCTCCCGAGCAGATGACAAAGAAATCCGTGAAACCCGCGGCCTTCCTCAAGTCGAGAACGACCAGCCCGTCGGCCTTCTTGTCCTCGGCGGCGCGGACGGCGCGCTCGACTTGCTTTGACGGACCCGCGGCCCTGGCGCGGCGTTCTCGTTTCGTTTTTTCAGCCTTGGCCATGCAACCTGCCTGCCGCCGGTTCCGGCGATCCGTCGGGGCCGCGCCGGTCCGGAAGTTTCGATGTGTAAAGTCCGTGCTGCTCAATATGTTGCTGCACGCCGGGATCGACCAGCCCCGTGATCGGCCGACCCTCCGCGCGCAACCGGCGGATGGCAGTGGATGACACGTCGGCCGTCGGTGCGTTGATGAGAATGATCACCGGACCGCTTGCGGCGCTCTCGTCGAGCGGCGGCCCTACCATGCGCGAAGAGAGTCCCGGGAGCCGGCGCGGCAGCTCCTCGACCGAATAGCCGGAACGAGACACGACCGCAAAGTGCGCGGCGTCGAGGATACTGGGATACTCCTTCCAGCTGTCCACTTCGACAAAGGCATCGGCGCCAATCACGAAGAACATCTCCGTGGGCGTGTACCCGCGCTCATGAAAGCGCCGGAGCGTGGCGAACGTGAACGACGGCGCGTCCTCCCGGAGCTCGAGGTCCGACGCGCGCCAGCCGGGGCGTCCTGACACGGCCAGCGCGACCATCGCGAAACGATGGAAGGTCGATGCGAACGACTCCGACCGGTGCGGCGAGACGTGTGTCGGGATGACGAAGAGGCGCGCCAGGTCCAACGCCTTTTCGGCGGCGAGTCCCAGATCGACGTGGCCTTGATGGATCGGATCGAACGTGCCGCCCAGGATGCCGATTCGCCGGCTCACCGTTCGATCGTCTCCGGCACAGGCGTGGCGTGCGACCTCGCCGATTCTCTTCCCTCGGCGAGCCGCTGCCATGATGCCTCGAGAAGCTCCGGTACTCCCGCGCCGGTCACGCCGGAGATTCTGAAAAACCGAAGTCCAAGCGCCTGCGCGCGCTCGGCCAACGCATTGGGCAGCCCTTCGTCGGTGACCGCATCGATCTTATTGGCCGCCACGATCTGCGGCTTCGCCGCCAGTTCCGGCCGGTACAGCTCGAGCTCGCGGCGCAGGATCTCGAGGTCCTCGACCGGATCGCGGCCGGTGGCGCCCGACACATCGACCAGATGCACCAGGACCTTCGTGCGCTCGAGGTGCCGCAGAAACTGATGCCCGAGCCCGAGGCCGCGATGGGCCCCTTCGATCAACCCAGGCACGTCGGCCACGACGAAACTGCGATCGCCGCTCAACCCGACGACGCCGAGATTCGGCGTCAGCGTGGTGAAGGGGTAGTTCGCGATCTTCGGACGGGCCGCGGAAATATGCGAGATGAGAGTCGACTTGCCGGCATTGGGGAACCCGACGAGCCCGACGTCCGCCAGGAGCTTCAGTTCGAGCCGAAGGTCTTTCTCTTCACCGGGCTCGCCGGGCTGCACTTTCCGCGGCGCGCGATTGGTCGACGAGGCGAAGTGGGCGTTGCCCAGACCGCCGCGTCCGCCCCTGGCGACGAGCACGCGCTGGTGTACTTCTGCCAGGTCGGCGAGCAGCCGCCAGGGCTCGGCGGGATCCTGCGTTTTTTCATGGACGAGCGTGCCAATGGGCACGGCGAGATCAAGGGTGGCACCGCTCTGGCCGGTGCAGTTCGAGCCCTGGCCATGATCGCCACGCTCGGCGGTGAAGAGGGGGTGGAATCGGTAGGTGATGAGCGTGTTGGTGTGCTCGCTGGCAACGATGTAGACCGAGCCACCATGTCCGCCGTCGCCGCCACTCGGGCCGCCCCGAGCCACTCGCTTTTCACGCCGGAACGCGAGGCACCCGCGACCGCCCTTGCCAGCCGCGACGTGAATATCGACCTGGTCAACGAACATGGAGGAATCTGGTAATCGGATGGTCCAATTACCAAATCTGCGTATTACTCCAGAGGGAGGACGCTGATGATGCGGCCGCGCATGCCGTGGTCCTCGAATCGGACGCGCCCGGCAACTTTCGCAAAGATGGTGTCGTCCTTGCCCAGGGCCGCGTTCAGTCCCGGGCGGAAGCGGCGTCCCCGCTGACGGACGATGATCGTGCCGCCGGTCACCAGGTTCCCGTCGTGCGCTTTCACACCCAGGCGCTGCGAATTGGAATCGCGGCCGTTTCGTGAGCTGCCCTGGCCTTTCTTGTGAGCCATTAGATCAGAATCTCCGTGATGCGGACGCGTGTATACGTCGCCCGGTGACCCTTGGTCCGGCGCATCCCCTTCCGGCGTTTCTTCTTGAACACGCGGATTTTCGGTCCCCGCGTTCCGCCTTCGACGACCGCAGCGACGCGCGCGTTGGCGACAAACGGCGAGCCCGCGAGCACTTCGCCCCCGTCCTTTTCGACGAGCAGCACCTGATCGAGGGTGAGCGCCGCACCCGGTTCCCCGGCCGTGCCATCAAGAGTGGCGAAACCACCGGGCGTCACCTTCAACTGACGGCCCCGATCCTGAATAATCGCGTACATGGTCAGCACCTGCCCAAAAAGAGGGAGTGTACTCTCCTCCCGTCTATTTCAGCAACACTCTGGTGCCACGGATCTTCTGACTGCTGAGGGCGGTAAGGAAGTTCGGGACCAGACGATCCATGAGCTCGAAGTACGACGACAACGGGGGCATGTTCTGCGACGCGGTATAGAGCACCTCTTCCCGGTGCGTCTCCGAATGCATTGTCGCGCCCGTGCGGCCGTCGATGAACACGAACTTCGGACGAAGCACGTAGCCTTTGCGATCCACGAACTCCCGCTGGTTGTCCACCTGCCGCCGGCCGAAGGCGTCGAGCCGTTCATTCTGGCGCGTGACCATGTTCGACGTCGATCGCTCCATGAACAGCACCGTGCCGGTGACGATGAGCGGGTTCTGATATTCTTCGCCGATCTGTTTCCAGTACGCCGTGTTCGCGAACAGGCGCTCGTAGGGCTCCATGTCCTTCTCGTCCTTGATCGGCATGGGCAGCGCCTGGGCCCCGCGAGAATCCGGAGGGTTCTGGCCCGGGGCACCGGGGCCCGCAGTCGTGCTGACCTGGACGGGAGACGGGTCGAGGTCCGCGGCGGCGGCCTTGCTCTGGTTCTGCGCAATTTCGGCGAGCGGCATGACGTCCGAGTCGATCACGCGGAGCGACGACTTGGTGCGCAGCTGACTGCGCAACAACCGCACGGTTTCCTGATTGGCGTCCACGTCGTCGGTGCCGCCGGCGACGAAGCCGGCGACCAGGACGCGCTGGAACGCCGAGACGTCGAGCTTGGGCTGGATCGGCGTCTCAATCGGGATCTCGAAGTAGGTGGGGCCGCACGCCAGCGTCGCGGCGGCGCCGAGCGCTGCGAGCCCGCCAACGAGGACGTTAAGGCTTTTCATTCGCCGCGGCCGTTCGGTCATTGATTTCCTTGAACAGTTCGTAGTTCTGACGGATCTGCGCATCTTTCGGCGCGAGCGTGAGCGCCCGATCGTAGGCTTGAGCCGCCTTCTCCATTTGCCCTTCGTGCTCGTACCCGATCGCCAGATTGTTGAAGGCGGGAGCGTAGGTCGGATCGAGCTCCGTCGCTTTTTCCCAACGGTAGATGGCTTCGCGCCAGAGGCCGCGCTGCGCGACTTCGATGCCAAAGCTCACCCACTGCTTGGCTTCGCCCCGGGCGTCGGCATGCACAGGAGTGGCCGACAGAAGAACCGCAAGAGCGAAAAAGGCCGCAAAGCGCTGAATCATGACGGGATGACTCCAACTATAGCCACTGGTCTTCGCCGCTTGCAAGGCATTTACGTCGATCAGCAAAACGAGAAGGCAGGCGGCCCGGCTGAGCAGGAACAACGCGTCTATAATGAATGTCAGGAGGTCGGGCCCCCGCGCGAACGTGCGGCGGCAGCGACCTCCTTTTCGTCGATGGAGGCGCCTGGCCGCCGCGAGAAGGAAGCGGTCATGTCCTCGCTCGCCGATTACGTCGCCCTCTCGCTATTGCCCCTCGGGTGGTGGCGGGATATCGCCGCCGGGCTCCGCTCGAACGAGCCTCCTGCGCGTGTGTTGGATCGGCTCGTTGCCGATCGCCACCGCGACCCTCCCACGCCCGCGTCGATCATCCGCGCCCGCGCCGTCGCGGCAGTGACGCGTGCGGCCGACCGGCGCATCCAAGCCATCGCCTGGAGCGATCCCGGATATCCTGCGGCGCTTGCCGCGATCATCGATCCTCCACCGGTGGTGTGGCTGAGCGGGCAACCGGGCGCGCTCGAACGGCCGGCAGTTGCCATTGTCGGATCGCGAGCCGGCTCTCCGTACGCCCTGTCGGTGGCGGAACGCCTTGCGGCCGACCTCGCCACGCGCGGAGTTGCCGTGGTCAGCGGGCTCGCGCGCGGCGTGGATTCAGCGGCCCATCGCGGTGCGCTCGGTGCAGGGGGCGTGACCATCGGCGTCCTCGGGTCGGGACCCGACGTGATCTATCCAAGTGAGCACAGGGCACTGGCGCGGGAGATGGCGATCTGCGGCGCGGTGGTCAGCGAGCTCGTGCCGGGAACACCACCCCAACCCCAGTTCTTTCCGCGTCGCAACCGTGTCATCAGCGGCCTCGTGCGAGCCGTGGTGGTCATCGAGGCCGGGGAGAAGAGCGGGTCGCTCATCACGGCACGTTGCGCGCTCGAGCAGGGACGTGACGTGCTGGCCGTCCCCGGCAACGTGCTGAACGGGCGAAACCGGGGCGGACACGCCCTTTTGCGCGACGGTGCAAAGATTGTCGAGACAGCGGACGATATCCTTGAGGAGCTGGGCTTCGCCTTGCGCAACCCGGAGACGGGAGGCCGGGCGTCCAAGGAAGAGGCCTCCCGGCCGGTGGATCCGATTCTCGCGTGCTTGACGGAGGGCGAAGTGTGCGATTTGGACCAAATCGCGGAGAGAACAGGCCTGGCGCCGGCTCGGCTGCTTCCACGATTGTTCGAGTTGGAGTTGCAAGGCCTGGTGGGGCGAGCGGGAGGCGGACGATTCATCCGATTTGACAGATCGTGCTAGGGTCTAAATAAGAGACTAGGGATTAGGGATTAGGGATTAGGGATTAGGGATTAGGGATTAGGGATTAGGGATCAGGGGATCAGGGATCAGGAGTCGATGGCAAAGTCACTCGTCGTGGTCGAATCGCCCGCCAAGGCGAAGACCATCAACAAATATCTCGGACGCGACTACAAGGTCGTTGCGTCGATGGGACATATTCGCGACCTGCCAAAGAGCAGGCTCGGCGTGGACGTCGACAACGACTTCGAGGAGCAGTACGAAGGGATCCTTTCACGAAAGAAGGTCATCAGGGAGCTGAAGGACGCCGCCAAGACTGCAACGGACATCTACGTCGCGACCGACCCGGACCGCGAAGGGGAAGCGATTGGCTGGCACATCGCTCAGGAGCTCGGCGGGAAGAAGCGCAAGATTCACCGCCTGCTGTTCAACGAGATCACCAAGAAGGCGATTCTCGAGGCCTTCAAGCATCCCAAGAAGATCGACGTGAGAATGGTCGATGCGCAGCGGGCGCGGCGCGTCCTCGATCGACTGGTCGGCTACAAAATCAGCCCGCTGCTCTGGGACAAAGTCCGCCGGGGACTGAGCGCCGGGCGCGTGCAGTCGGTGGCGCTCAAGCTGATCTGCGATCGCGAGGCCGAGATCGAGAAGTTCGTGCCCGAGGAGTACTGGAACCTCTTCGCGCGGCTTGCGGGACCGCAGCCGCCGGAATTCGAGGCGAAGCTGCTCAAGAAGAGCGGCGAGACGATTCGCGTCACCAGCGAAGCACAGTCCAACGCGATTCTCCGCGACCTGGCGACATCGGCCTGGGTCGTGACGTCGGTGACGACGAAGGAGCGCAAGCGCCAGGCGCCGCCGCCGTTCATCACGAGCAAGCTGCAGCAGACGGCGAGATTCCCCGTCAAGAAGACCATGATGCTCGCGCAGCAGCTCTACGAGGGCATTGAGCTGCCCGGACTCGGCGTCGACGGTCCCATCGGGCTCATCACGTACATGCGCACTGATTCGGTGCGCGTGTCGGAGGATGCGCTGGTCGCCGTTCGGGGGCAGATCAGGAGGGTCTTCGGAGAGGAGTATCTTCCCGCGAAAGCGAACTACTTCAAGACGAAGGCGGATGCTCAGGATGCTCACGAAGCCATCCGGCCCACCTCCATGCAGTACGACCCGGAGACCGTGCGGCCCTATCTCTCACAGGATCAGTTCTCGCTCTACCGGCTGATCTGGAATCGCTTTCTCGCGTCACAGATGATGCCCGCCACCTTCGACGAGACGATCGTGGACGTGACGTCGGCCGCGTACGTGTTCCGCGTCAAGGGGACCGTCCCGAAATTTGCCGGCTGGATGGCGACCTATGGGCTCACGCCGGGTGGGGCAGAACAGCAGGACCAGCCGCTCCCCTCCGGCGAGGGCGCGGCGGAAGACGATGACGAGGTGTCGGGTGTTCTGCCGCCGCTCAGTGAGGGCGACCCCCTCGAACTGAGGCAGCTGCGGCCGGAACAGAAATTCACGCTGCCGCCGCCGCGGTTCACAGAAGCCACACTGGTCAAGGAGCTCGAGGAGAACGGCATCGGACGTCCGAGCACGTATGCCTCGATCATCGGCGTGATCCAGGATCGCGACTACGTCAACAAGCTCGGAGGGAAGTTCAAGCCGTCGCCGCTCGGCCGGATGATCAGCGACCTGCTCGCGAAGAGCTTCGACGACATCATCGATGTCGAATACACCCGCAGTCTCGAGGAAGACCTGGATAAGATCGAGCAGGGTGAAACCGACTATGTCCGGACACTGGGCGCCTTCTACAAGAAATTCAAGAAAGACCTGGCGCGCGCGGGCAAGGAGATGATCGACCTCAAGAAAGGGGTCGACATCGGTGAAGCCTGTGACAAGTGCGGGTCCCCGATGCTCAAGCGCGTGGGCAAGTTCGGACCCTTCATCGCGTGCAGCGCGTATCCCGACTGCACGAACACGCGCGAGGTCGAAGGCGCCGAGCCGGAGCCTGAGACCGGCGACGAAGAAATCGAGCCGTGCGAGAACTGCGGGAAACCGATGGCGGTCAAACGCGGCCGCTTCGGCCAGTTTCTCGCCTGCACCGGCTATCCCGAGTGCAAGACGACGCGGAAGCTGATTGCCACCAAGCAAGGGGGGCTGAGGGCCGCGAAGCCCGATCAGATCCTCGACGAGCTGTGCCCGAGGTGCGGATCGAGCCTGGTGCTCAAGCAGGGCCGGTTCGGAGAGTTCACGGCCTGCACCAAGTACCCGGAATGCAGGTACGTCAAGCACAAGACGACCGGACTGAAGTGTCCGAAGGACGCGGACAAGGGCGGCGAAGTCGTCGAGCGCAAGTCGAAGCGCGGCAAGGTCTTTTTCGGCTGCTCCAACTATCCGGACTGCGATTTCGTTCTCTGGAATCGCCCCGTGCTCGAGAAGTGTCCGAAGTGCGACGCGCCGTACCTCGTCGAAAAGACCACGAAGAAGTTTGGCCGGCAGCTCCGCTGCAACAACGAAGAGTGTGATTACGCGCGGTCGGAAGCGCTGCCCGACACCGCAGCTTAGCAGGCCGTGATCCGGATCATCGGCGGTGGGCTCGCGGGCTCGGAAGCCGCCTGGCAGGCGGCCTCGCGGGACGTGCCTGTGACGCTCTACGAAATGCGGCCCAGTCGTGCCACGGCGGTGCACAAGACCGATCGTCTCGCCGAGCTCGTCTGCAGCAACTCCTTCCGGGGCGATAAGCTCGATAACGCGGTCGGCCTGCTCAAGGAAGAAATGCGGCGCCTGGGATCGCTCGTCATGCGTGCGGCCCAAGAGAGCCGCGTCCCCGCCGGTGCGGCGCTGGCCGTCGACCGCGAGCAGTTCGCGGATCGCGTCACGGCCGCGATAGCGGCCCATCCCCTCATTCGCGTGGTTCGCGAAGAGATCACCGCGATTCCCGAATCGACCGAACCGAACCCGGTGATTGTGGCCACCGGTCCGCTGACATCACCGGCGCTGTCGGACGATCTCGCGAGACTGGTGGGTCATGAGCATTTGTACTTCTACGACGCGATCAGCCCGATCGTACTGGCCGACACGATCGATCGCACCAAGGTGTTCCGGCAGTCGCGATGGAACCGAAGCCTCGGACCATCGGCCAGCGGACCCGCGTGCGGCGTCGACGACGGGGAAGGGGACTATTTGAACTGTCCGCTCTCGCGTGAGGAGTACGAGCGGTTTTACGATGCGCTCGTGCACGCGGAATCGGCGACGGTCCATGATTTCGACCGGGAAAAGTTCTTCGAGGGCTGTCTCCCGATTGAGGTCATGGCACACCGCGGCGTGGACACGCTGCGGTTTGGACCCATGAAGCCTGTCGGACTGACGGACCCGCGCACAGGACGCGAGCCCTACGCCGCGGTGCAGCTCCGGCAGGACAACCTTGCGGGAGACCACTTCAACCTCGTGGGCTTTCAGACGCAGATCAAGTGGGGTGACCAGGCGCGTGTGCTCCGCCTCATTCCGGGCCTCGAGCAGGCCGAGTTCGTCCGGTTCGGCATGGTGCACCGCAACACCTATGTCAACGGGCCGGACGTGCTGGCGGAGACATGGCAGGTTCGGGCGCGTCCCTCACTGTTCTTCGCCGGACAGATGTCCGGGGTGGAAGGCTACGTGGAGTCGGCCGCATCGGGTCTGCTGGCAGGGCTGAATGCCGCCGCTCTCGCGAGCGGCCGGCCGACATCCGCGGCGCCGCGCACGACGGCGATCGGCGCGCTGGCGTACTACGCGTCGCATGCGAACCCGGCGCACTACGAACCCTCGAACATCACCTTCGGCATTCTGCCCCCGCTCTCGAGCACACCGCGCGGCAGGACGGAGCGCAAGCTCGCCCTGTCAGAGCGCGCGCTGGCCGACCTGGGTGGCTGGATGCGCGAGTGGGTTGCGTTCGGCGCCAGCCGGCCACCGGCCCTGGCCGAGGGGCGCCGATGACGACCCATCTCGAGACGTTTCTCGAACATAGTCGGTTGAACCGGAACGTCTCCGCCCACACCGTGAGCGCTTACCGGAGCGATTTGACGCAGTTCATCCATCATGCCGCGGCCGCGGGAGGCGTGAAGCCGGGCGACCTCGAGCCGGCCGCTTTGGATCGCGAGGCGATCCGAAGCTTTCTGGCGCACCTTCATGCGCAGGGGCAGTCTCGCGCCACGGCGGCCCGGAAGCTGGCGTCCGTGCGCACCTTCCTGCGTCATCTACGGCGCGAAGACCTGATCGCCGATGACCCGGGTGCGCTCGTCCCGACCCCGAAGCGCGAAGTCCGGATGCCCACCCACCTTTCCGAAGAGGAGATGTCCCTGCTCCTGGATGCGCCATCGGGCGACAGTCCGCTTGGACGGCGGGATCGTGCAATCCTCGAACTGTTCTATGCCTCAGGTCTCCGGCGAAGCGAGCTCGCCGGATTGGATCTCGACGATCTGAACCTGAGTGCCAGAATGGTGCGGGTGCTGGGCAAGGGCGGCAAGCAGCGGCTCGTTCCCTTCAACAAGAGCGCGGCCGGCACAATCCGGGCGTATTTGAAGGATCGCGAGCTGCTGGTCCGAGGGGGTTCGACCGAGACGGGACACCACAGACGGGAGCCGGAGCCCGGGCAGCAGAGAGAAAAGCGCCAGGTGAAACGCAACCCGTTGTTCGTGAATTATCGAGGCGCACGGCTGACGGTGCGGAGCATCGATCGTCTCGTGCTGCGGCACATGACGGCCTGGAGCTCGAGGCTGGGTGTCAGTCCTCACGCCCTCCGCCACTCATTTGCCACCCATTTGCTGCAGCGCGGCGCGGACCTGCGCGCCATTCAGGAGCTGCTGGGCCATGCGCGGCTCAGCACGACCGAGCGCTATACGCACGTGAACGCGGCGCAGCTGCTGGAGGTCTACCGCCGATCGCACCCGCGGGCGAGGGCGTAGCGTGGTGAGCGTCTTCGACGAATCAGTACCACCTGACACGACGTCCACCGCATCCCTCGACCGGCTCGGAATGCCCTGAGCTCGTCGCCCCTCGACATGGCTCGGGGCGACCCTGAGCCGGTCGAAGGGTCGAGGGGCAGAGCACGCAGAAACGGGCAGGGCAGTACTCGTCGTGCGGACCTGTAGGTCTGCCGTCCAAGCAGGACTGAAGTCCGCGACGAATACGACGTTGTGATCTTACGAGGCGGCGGCGATGGGTTGCAGAGCCGCCCGACGTCCACGGGGGAACTCGATCCCGAGCGTTTTGATCTTGTAGTTCATCACGCGCGGACTGATGGCCAGTAGTTCCGCGGCATCCTTCTGCACCCAGTTGGACATCTTCAGCGCCTCGATGAGCGCGTGCCGCTCGATTTCCTCGAGCGCGATGCCGGTCGGCGGAATCTTGACGAGGGGCGTCTGATCCCGGCCGGTGCCGACGGTCTGGGTATCGCCCAGGCGCAGGTCGTCGGCGGAAATGGCGTGCCCCTCGGCCAGCAGCATCGCGCGCTCGATGGCATTCTCGAGCTCGCGGATGTTACCGGGCCAGTTGTACCGCATCAGCAGCTTCTGAGCGTCGGCATCGAGCCCGTCGATCTTCTTCTTGAGCTCGCCCGAGAACTTGCGGATGAACGATGCGGCCAGGGGCACGATGTCGTCCTTGCGTTCACGCAGCGGCGGCATCTCGATCGACACCACGTTCAACCGGTAGTAGAGGTCCTCCCGGAACTCGCCGGCCTGCACCATGGCCGACAGGTCGCGATTGGTCGCGGCGATCAACCGCACATCGACGCGCAGCGTGCGCGTCCCGCCAAGACGCTCGAATTCGTGCTCCTGCAGGACGCGCAGGATTTTGGCCTGCGTGCTCGGGCTCATATCTCCGATCTCGTCGAGAAAGAGCGTGCCGCCGTCGGCCTGCTCGAACCGCCCGATCCGCTGCTTGTCCGCGCCGGTGAATGCGCCCTTCTCATGTCCGAACAATTCGGATTCGAGGAGGTTCTCCTGCAGCGCAGCACAGTTGACCTTCACGAAGTTCCGCGCGGCCCGCAGCGAGTTGTGATGGGTCGCGCCGGCGATCAATTCCTTGCCGGTGCCCGTTTCGCCCCGGATCAGCACCGTCGTGTTGCTCTTCGCCACTTTCCGGACGATGTCGAGGACTTTCTGGAGCGCGACGCTCGAGCCGACGATGCGGTCGAACTCGTAGATGTCCTGCTGCGTGCCGCGGAGGTACTCGAGCTCGTGCTTGAGACGCTTCATCTCGAGCGCCTTTTCGATCTTGACCTCCATCTCCTCGATTTCGAAGGGCTTCTGGACGTAGTCGAAGGCGCCGATTTTCATCGCCTCGACGGCGGTATTGACCGATCCGAACGCCGTCATCAGAATGACGGCCGTTGTCGGGTGCATCGCGCGTGTGGTCCGCAGCACGTCCAGCCCGTCGCTGCCGCCCATCTTGAGGTCGCTCAGGACGACGTCGAAATAACTATCGTGCAGTCTCTCGATGGCGGCGTTTCCATTCGAGGCCTCGTCGACTTCGTGCCCGGCCTCGCTCAGCCCCCTGACGAGCCCGCGGCGCAGTGCGTCGTGATCGTCAGCGATGAGAATTCGACCCATAAACCCCGTTGCCTTTCGTCTTCGTGCTGCTCGCCCGGTTGAACCAGCACGACGCGGTCGACACCGGCAGCGTCACGCGAAACCGCGTGCCGACCCCCGGCGTACTGCTCAAGTCGATGCGTCCGTCATGTGCGTCCACGATCTTCCGCACGATCGGCAGGCCGAGGCCCGAACCCTGCGTCTTCGTCGTGAAGAACGGGTCAAAAATCCTGTCGTTCAGGTCGGTCGGGACTCCCGGTCCGTTGTCGCTGACATCGACAACCAGCACGAGGGTCGGCGGCTCCGGCTCGCCCGTGAACGCCGGATCCTGCTCGACGGACTCGATTGAGGCCTTGATGTCGACGTGTCCTCGTCCCTCGAGGGCTTCAAAGGCGTTGGTGAGCAGATTGGTGAAGACCTGGCAGAGCTGATGCTCGTCGCCATCGATCGGCGGCAGGTCGGGAGCCAGCTGGAGGCGGATGGACGTCTCGCCGCGCGCCACCGTGTTCTCCGCGAGCGTCATGGCCTGATGTAGGACGCCGGCGACGTCGGTGCGCTCCAACTGCAGCCGGAGCGGACGCACGAACTCGAGCATCTCGACGACGATGGCGTTGGCCAGCTTCGCTTCGCTGATGATGTCGGCCAGCATCGACAACGCATCGGGCGAGTGAGCGACCTGGCGCCGCAGCAGGCCGGCCATGACCTCGATGCCGGCCAGCGGGTTCTTCAGTTCGTGGGCGATGCCCGCCGCCATTTCGCCGAGCGACGCGAGCCGGTCACGCAGACGCTCCCGCTCTTCCTGCTGTTCGACTTGCGTAAGGTCCTTGAAGAACAGGGCGGCGCCGATCGGGCGGTCACTGTCGTCCTTCACGAGCGACAGCGTGTATCCGATGACGCGGTCAACGTCCTTCAACCGCAGCTCCGCGCGATTGGGCAATGTGGTCAGTTCGAACGCGCCGGACAGCACGCGGAGCAGGTCGGGCCGGTCGCGAAAGACCTCGCCAAACGGCCGGCCGACGTCCAGTGGCTCCCGCGGCAGCGAAAAAATTCGGTATGCCTCGTCATTCATCAGCGCCAGGGTGCCGTCCCGATGGATGGCGATGACGCCGTTTCGCATGCCGCTGACGATGTGACGGAAAAAGCGATCGTCGGGCAGCCCGCCCGGTGCCCTGCGGGCGGGCGTCAACGAGGGCAGGGATCGACGGCGTGCGCGCACCCCCGGGGGGCTAGGCATGGGTGGGCATGTCCATCAGCCCTTCCTCGGGGCAAAGCGTGTGCCCGTGCCGAAGAGCCCAAATGTCGGAAAAACCGCCCAAAATCAGATGCTTAGCGAAGGAGCGGCACGATAGTGTACCAGAACTGTAATCAAATGACGGAATTGTCAGGACCGCGGGATGAAGTCCCCCTGGGGGAGCCCAGTAGCGCCTCCCACTGGTGCATCAAGTCGCCGATCTCCCACATCAGGGCCTGATGCCGGTCGATGACCGGCTGCGCGGCGAGGCGGTCGTCGTAGAAGCCTGGCGCTGCCATCGCGCGCTCGAGCTCCCGGATGGTGTGTTCGGCTTGCGCGATGCGGGTCTCCAGTTCATCGACGCGCGTGCGCCGCGCCTGGTCCGCCCGGGATTGTCGCCTCGCCTCGGCGTCGGCCCGCTTCTTCTCCTCGCGCGGGACTTGCGCCTTCCCCGGCCTCGCCTTCGCTGGCGCTGGAGCCGCCGCCGGGCCTGGCTGCTGGTGTGACGCCGGCGCCGCGGGCTGCTCTTCCCGAGGGTGTTCCTTGTGCCAGAGAAATTCCTTGTACATTCCCGGGTAGACCACGACCCGTCGATCGCCCACGTCGATGATCCTGGTCGCCAGACGCTCGACGAAGTACCGATCGTGCGAGACGAAGATCAGCGTCCCGCCGTACTCGATGAGCGCATCGAGCAGTACGTCCTTCGAATCGAGATCGAGGTGGTTGGTCGGCTCATCCAGCAGCAGCGTGTTCGACGGCCGCAGCAACAGCCTCGCGACGGCCAGGCGCGTGCGCTCCCCACCCGACAGCACGCGGACCCGCTTGTAGATGTCGTCTCCGGAAAACAGGAACCCGCCGAGGATGTTCCGGATTGCCGGCACCATGTTGTGGGGCGACCCCGACGCGAGCGTCTCGTAGACGGTGGGGGCCGGATCCAGACGCGTCGCTTCGTCCTGCGCGAAGTACTGCAGCACGACGTTGTGGCCCTCGAGCCGCTCACCGGTGTCGGGCCGCTCCTCGCCCGACAGCATGCGCATCAGCGTCGACTTCCCGGCGCCGTTGGGCCCCACGAGGGCGATGCGATCCCCTCGCTCGATGTGGAGATGGAGATCGTCGAAGACGACCAGCTCGCCGTAGGCTTTTCGCGTGTGCTTCAGCTCCAGGACCGTGCGGCCGCTCTTCGCGCAAGCGGGAAAGTTGAAGTGAATCTTCTTGCGCTCGGGCGGCACCTCGATCGGCGCCACCTTTTCCAGCATCTTGATGCGGCTCTGCACCTGCGACGCCTTCGTTGCCTGGTAGCGGAAACGGTCGATGAACATTTTGACGCGGGCGACTTCTTCGTCCTGTTCGCGCTTGGCTTTGCGCAGCTCGTTGATGCGCGCCTCGTGCGCGACGAGGTAGGCGCTGTAGTTGCCCACATAGTCGGTCAGCGTGCGCAGCGTCAGGTCGGCGATTCGCGTGACGACCGCGTCGAGAAAGAAGCGATCGTGTGAGACGAGAATCACGGCATGGGTGTAGGCGTTGAGGTACTCCTCCAGCCAGTTGCGCGCCTCGAGATCGAGGTGGTTGGTCGGTTCGTCGAGCAGGAGCAGATTCGGCTGCCCCAGCAGCAGCTTCGCGAGCGCGATTCGCATCTGCCAGCCGCCGGAGAACGTCTCGGTCTGACGCTCGAAGTCCGGGGTCTTGAAGCCCAGGCCCTGAAGTACGGTTCCCGTCTTGAGGTCGATGCTGTAGCCGTCACCCAGCCGGAAGCGATCCTGCAGGTCGCTGTACCGCGACAGCATTTCCTCGTGCTCGCGCTCCGGAATCGACGCGTCGCCGAGCCGATTCTCCACCGCGTGCATCTCGTTCTTCATCCCGAGAAGATCGGCGAAGGCACTGCTGGCTTCCGCGAACACCGTGCGGCCGGCGTGCGACAGGCCGTCCTGTGGCAGATAGCCGACCGTCAGCGTCGACGGCTTGAGGATGGCGCCCGAATCGGGCTCATCGAGCCCCGCCATCAGCCGAAGGAGCGTCGTCTTGCCGGCGCCATTCGCGCCGCAGAGGCCGACGCGCTCGCGCGCGGCGATCTGCCAGGTGACGTGGTCCAGCAGCACGCGGTCGCCGAAGATCTTCGTGAGCTCGCAGAGCTGGATCATGACCAGGAGCGCCCGACCTGAAGGTCGGGCCTACTCACCGAGAGCCTTGGCGGCGGCGGCGAGCACCTGCGGAACGCGGAACGGCTTCGTGAGGTATCCGGCGACGCCGAGATTGACCGCCTCGATCGCGCTCGATTCGGTGGAAAAGCCGGTGATGATGATGACAGGGAGGTCGGCCTTGTAGCGCTTGGCTTCGCGGATGACCGCCAGCCCGTCCACGCCCGGCATCTTGAGGTCGACGATCAGCAGGTCGTACGCGTACATGCGCAACCGCTCGAGCGCCGAGCGACCGTCGGGCGCGACATCGACATCGTACTCAGCAAGCGCCAGCGTTTTTGACAGAAGGTCGCGAATGCTCGCCTCGTCGTCCACGACGAGCACGCGGGGGCGCGTCGTGCCGGGCGACGGACGGGGCGTGGACGCGGTTTGTACCGCCGCAGCCGCGCGGCCGCCGCGTGGCCGTTGGCTGTCGAGCCAGCCGTCGATGTCGCGTTTGCGGAAGCGCCACTGCCGTCCGACGCGCACCGCCGGAATCTTGCCCGCCTTGATCAGGCGGTAGACGGTCCGCAAATTGACCTGGAGGTACTCGAGCACCTCTTCGGTCGTCAAGAACGTTTCGTCAATCATGCCTTCGCGTCCCGTCGCCGATTGGCCGGCAGTTCGACTGTGAACATCGCACCGCCATCCGGATGATTCGCGGCTGCGATATGGCCACCATGCTCCTGGACGATCCCGTACGCGATGGCCAGCCCCAGGCCGGTTCCTTTGCCCACGTCTTTGGTCGTGTAGAACGGCTCGAAAATCCTGCTGAGCGCGTCCGGGGGAATCCCGTCCCCGGAATCCCGTACGGTTGCCACGATGCGGTTGCCTGCAGTCCGGGTCGTAATCTCGATCCGCCCGTGACGGCCTGTTGCGGCGATGGCCTGCTCGGCGTTCATCACGATATTGAGAAACACCTGATGCAGGAGCAGCGGATCGCTCTGCACGCGCGGCAGCTTTTCGTCATAGTGTCGCACGACTTCGATGTCGAGCGCGCGGCACGCGGCCAGCCGCAACGCCACCACCTTCTGCACCATCGCGTTCAGGCTCACCGCACGTCGTTCGAGGCGGCGCGAGCCGGCGAATACGAGGAGGTTCCGGACGATTTTTGCGGCGCGATCCGCTTCCCGGTAGATCGTCTGAACCTCGCGGCGAAGCTGCCTGGGAAAGGCCCCGGTTGCGCGGAGCAGCTCGAGGTGTCCGAGCACGCCCTGCAGCGGGTTGTTGAGCTCGTGCGCGATCCCGGCCACGAACTGACCCAGGGCGGCGAGCTTCTCCGATTGCGTCAGGCGGTGGCGGAGCTCCTCACGTTCGGCTTCCAGCCTGGTCTGCGGGGTCATATCCCGCGCGACGAGCACCGACCCCACGCGCTGACGGTTCTCGTCGAGCAGATCCGTGGCGGTCACCATGAACGGGCCGTGCAGCACCGGATCCACAACCTCGCAGGTCGCGGCCGTTTCGCCCGCCGGCCGAACCGGCGATTGTTCCTGTGCCGCGAGCCAGGCTGCGAGCTCGGGACCAATGCACTCGGCCAGCAGGCGATCGAGCAGCTGCTCGCGCGTCTGCTTCAAGCGGTTCGCGAACGCCTCGTTCGCATGGACGATGCGACCCTGGCGGTCGCAGACGACGACAAGATGGGAGATGGAGTCGAAGGCATTCTGGAGCTCGCGGTGTGCCTGCCGCACGTCCTCGAGCAGCTGCATGTTCTCGACCGCGCTCGAGAGCTGACGTCCCAGCTCGTCGGCCCGATCCAGAAGGTCGAGCTCGCCTCCGGTCTCGACTCGCACGCCGTCGAAGACGATCGTCCCGAGCGCGCGACGTCGCCCTCGAAGCGGCACGGTCACCGTGCCGGTCGGCAGACCGCCAGCGCTCGGCGCGATTTCTGCGCGCAGGCGCCGCATCGCCGCCGCGGCCGGCGCGAGCACGTCGTCCGCGCTCACGCTTGCGCCGCCGAGGACGTGCTCGGGATCTGAGGACGCCTGCAGCACCAGATAGCGGCCGCGCCGGTCGTGAATCCATGCCGACGTACGGTCGGCGCCGAACAGGCGGTTCGCGCCCACACAGAAGACCTCGAGCCCGGCCGTGAGATTGAGCGTCGCTGACAAGATGCTGCCGAACTCGTCGAGCAGCTCCCGGAGGTCGCGCTGCAGTTCTGCCTTCTGCCGCAGCCGGAAGACCTCGAGCGTCGCGAGAAACGCGTCGGCCACCTCGACTGCCCGGTCCCTGCTGAGGGCGACCGCTGCTCCAGACGCGGGTGATGCGGCCGGGAGCCCGATCGCCAGCAGGCCGAAGCGCACCGGACCCTGTGAGAGTGCGATCAGCACGGCGGCCGGCACCCCCAGGCGAGCCGCGAGATCGGGCATCTGCCGGTCGATGTCGCTCACGAGCGTGGGCCTGCGGTGCGAAAACGCCTCGCTGACCAACACACGCTCGGTTGGTCCCGGTGTCCACGGGTCGGTGCATAGGTGCTCGAGTCCGAACCCTGACGTGGCCTGGAGGACCCCATCCCGCGGGTTGAATTCGAACAGCAACGAGCAGATGCCCCCCGTGACCTCGAGCGCGTGCTGGTGCAGGAGCGCAAGCAGGTCGATGAGCTTCGGAGTGTGAGCGAGCATCGAGATGAGCGGGTGGCCTGCGGTGGCCTGACCCGCGGACCCGCCCGTGGCCGCACCGGTGACGGGACGCGTCAAACGTCGACTTCGTGTGTCACGGGGCATCAGCAGGTACTGGAGGCGCGGGCGCAGAGGATTGTAACGCGAACAGTTGAGCCCCGCCAACTGCTGGAACCAGTGGGGTGGCAAGAGGTAACAGATAGAATGGAAAAGACTTACAGTAGTCGACAGCGCCGCCGGGGCGGATGCGACGGCGTACCGACTGTCCAGGGTCTCGGATCGTCTAACCCAGGGAGAAAAGAGGACCATCCGCGCTCCACATGATGTGGACGGACGAAGAGCTCGTCGCGCGATCGATCCGCGGCGATGCTGAGAGCTTCAATCAGCTCATCCTGCGATGGGAACGGCCGATTTATGCCCTCGCGTACCGGACGCTCGGCCGCGAGGAGGATGCGCGCGACATCTGTCAGGAGACGTTCCTCCGGGCATTCCGGGCCCTTCCGGGCTTCCGGGGACAAGCGAAGTTTTCGTCGTGGCTGTACCGGATCGCGCTGAACCTCTGCCGCGACTGGATGCGGCGGGAGCGTCGCGCTCCAATCGCGCAGCCGCCCGAGGATGTCGACCTGATGGAGCTGGCCGCCGCAGCGGAGCCCTCCGAGTCCATCGAAGATCTGATTGCGCGCCGGGATTTGTCGCGCGCCGTCGAGCGCGTGATGGCCACCCTCCCGGAAGAGCAGCGGACGGCGATTGTGCTGAAGGAATATCACGGCTTGACGTTTCAGGAGATCGCCGACCTGATCGGCTGTCCCCTGAGCACCGTGAAGACGCGGCTGTATCAAGGGCTCACGGTCGTTCGGCGCGAGCTCGTCAAGAGCGGGGCGATGGCGAGCGGCAGACCCAATGGTCCGGCCGTGCGCACGTAGATCGATTTCCTTTTGGATCGAGTGAGGATTGTCATGAGTGACAGGTTTTGCACATACCGAGGCGACCGCGAAGGAGCCCTCGTCGCGTATCTGTACGACGACATCGAGCCAGCCGAACGGAGGGTGTTCGAGTCGCACGTGGCGACTTGCGACATGTGCTCGACTGAACTGGCCGGATTGGGAGTCGTGCGGGCGCGGCTCGAGCAATGGGCGCCGCCCGAACCTTCTCGTGCGCTGACGCCTCAAAGGGCCCCACGCGCAGCTGATCGCTCGCCGGCCCGGGCCGCCTGGTACGACGCGCCAACCTGGATGCAGGCCGTTGCGGCCGTGCTGTTCCTCGGCGTCGCGGCAGGCGCGGCGAATCTGCACATCACATACAACCAGGATGGGCTGTCCGTTCGGACCGGCTGGCTTGACGCGGCACAGGCCCCAGGAAGCGCTGTCGCGCCTCCTGAGAAGTCCGTGGCTGCGCCGAGCGTCGCTGCGGACTCCGTCTCGCAGGCCGACCTGGTCGCGCTCAGAGAGACGCTGCGTCGTGAAATCGAAGCGGCCGCGAGCCCCAACGTCGTTCGGCAGGTGCGCACGCTCGTCGCCGACAGCGAGCGGAAACAGGAAAACGAGCTGGCGCTTCGCATCGGTACGCTCTATAGAGATTTTCAGACGCAGCGGGCGGCCGATATGGCCAGGATGGGCCGGAGTCTTGACACGCTGTCGAATAACACCGGGTTAGCGGTGCAACGCATACAGTCGCAGGTTCCCGAGTACGTCAAGTCGCAGGTTCGACTGCTCCAGAAACAGTAGGGCGCGGTGGTTGATCCGTAGCGGTGGTTGATCGGTAGGCCCGAGCTTCAGCTCGGGCGTTCAGGGACTGGGATTAGGGATGGGAGCGGCCATGAAGACGATCGTTGCAGTGTTGGCGGGTGGCGTGATGTTCGGGGCCGTGGCCCAGGTGTTGGCGCAGGCCCCTCCTCGTCCCGAGTCGCTCCAGGCGGCGGCGGTCAGGGATCGCTATCAGATCGGTCTCATGGAGGGCATCCTGCAACGTGCAGCGGAGCACGGTGCAAAGGTCACCCGTGACCGGGCGCGGACGGTCGTTTCGGGTGACATGCTGCTGAGCGATGAGGTGCGGGTGCGAGGTATCCGTCTTGCCGATTACGGCGTGTTCTTCTACATCGACATGCCCGATCTGGAAGAGACCCTTCCGTGGGTGTTCCGCACGCTCGATCAGAACGATCTGGGACTCGCAAGCGCGTTCCGATCGCTTCGCGCACTGGCCGAGGCGAGTGGCAATGCCAACGACCGTCAGGCGCTGCAGCGAATCGAGATGCAGCTCGCACCGGTGGTGCCGAATCCCCCGATCACCGCCGCGGCGGTGCCCACACTGACTGGCGCGCAGTCGCTCAGCGGGTCGGCGGCTGCCACGTCTGCCGACCGGAGCCCGACGGTCCCGGCCGATCCCATCCTGACCGATCCCCAGGGTGTGTATCGCACCGAAGTTGCGGATGCGATCATCGACGCCATCCTCGATTACAGCAACGGTCTTCGCCTCGAGGCGAAGGACTGGTTCACCGTCGCGGCCCGCGGGAAGGAGAGCGCTTCGCGTTTGAGCCCGGCCGACACCGAGTCCCCCACCATTCAAATCAGCGTGCGCGGCGAGGACCTGATCGCCCTTCTGGCTCGCCAGATTTCGCGTGAGGAAGCACGCAAACGGGTTGTCATCAAAGTGTTCTAGAATACGGCGCATGCGTGGCCCGTTTGGACTGCTGCTCGTGGTGTCGGTGGCCTGCGCGGCGTGCGGGCCCACCGTCGACCTCACCAAGGGACTTCAGGTTCTCGATTCCTCTACCGGATGGGCCGACCTGGGTATCGTGAACGGTCAGAACAAGCTGGTCCCCTCCATTACCTTCGAACTGAAGAACGTGTCGGATCAGAAGTTGATCGCGCTCCAGGTCAACGCGGTGTTCCGTAAGATCGACAGCACCGAGGAATGGGCCAGCGGCTACGTCATCGTCGCGCAGTCGGAAGGACTTGCGCCCGGGGCGACCTCGAGGGCCTTCACGATTCAATCGCCGCTTGGCCATACCGGCCTCCAGCCACGCGCGGAGATGCTCAAGCACGCCCAGTTCGTGGACGCGAAGGTCGACCTCTTCGCCAAATACGGATCGGTGCAGTGGACGCGTGTTGGCGAGTACCCCGTGGAGCGCCGGCTCCTCACGCAGTAACCCGCGCTTCCATGTGAGCGAACGCTCCCTCGATCGCAGGCTCGGTCCGATTGACGGCGCCGCGGTCGTCATCTCGAACGTGATTGGCGGGGGCATTCTCTTCACGCCGCCCCTCGTCGCCGCGGCGGTCCCGCATCCCGGGTGGTTCCTGTCAACATGGCTGGCGGGCGGGCTCCTCGCGTTTGCCGGCGCGATGGCGTACGCCGAGCTGGCGGCGCTTCGTCCGCGCGCGGGCGGTGAATACGTCTACCTGAGCGCCGCCTACGGCCGGCTCGCGGGATTTCTCACGGGATGGACCTCGTTTGTCGCGGGCTTTTCCGGGGCGATTGCGGTGAGCGCTGTCGTGCTCGCCTCCTACGTCGACCGGTTCCTGCCGACAGCTGGCGACGCGACGCCAATCATCACCATCCCCATCCCCTACGTACCGCTCGTGATCTCGCGACAGTCGCTCGTGGCGCTGGCGGCAATAGCGCTGATGGCGTGGATCCACCTCCAGGGGGTTGGTCCGGGCCGTTTTGTCGGGAACCTGCTGGCGGCGCTCAAGGTGTCGACGCTGCTGATTTTCATCGCGCTCGGACTGAGCGTCGGTACGGGGTCGATCGCCCACCTCGGCCAGGCCGCCGGACCCGTTAGGGGCACGGCATGGCTACTTGCGATGATCCCCGTGATGTTCACCTATTCAGGCTGGAACGCCGCCGCGTATCTTGCCGAAGAGATTCGCGAGCCGGGGCGCAATTTGCCGCGCGCACTCGGGATCGGGACGCTGGTCGTCATCGGCATCTACGGCCTCTTGAACGTGCTGTACCTGTATGTCCTGCCCGTGGGCGAGCTCGCGCGCGTGCGGGGGAGTGTGCTCGACGTCATTGCCGACCAATTGCTTGGCACACGTGCGGGCGACGTGATGGGTGTTGTCTCGATTGTCAGCATCACGGCGAGTATCAGTGCGATGACGTTTGCGGGTCCGCGCGTGTACTACGCGATGGCGAGAGACAGGTTGTTCTTTCAGAGCGCGGCGCGCGTGCACCCGCTGTATCAGACGCCTGCAGTCGCGATTGTGGCGCAGGCAACCTGGAGCGCTGTCCTCGTTCTGTCGGGTAGCGCATCGACGCTGACTAACTACACGGGGTTCGCCGTTGTGCTGTTTGCCGGCGTCGCCGTGGCGGCGCTGTTCGTTCTGCGACGGCGGGAGCCCAATGTGCCTCGCCCGTTCAAGGCGCTCGGCTATCCGGTGGCCCCGGCGGTTTTCGCTATCGCGAGCTTGTCGATCGTCGCCAACGCGCTCTGGAGCGACCTGATCCGACCAGTCAGCTCCGGCACGCCCTGGGGTCCGTCAGCGGCGGGTCTGCTGATTATCGCCGCGGGAATTCCCGCGTATTGGTGGTTCAAGGCGTCGGGGATGAAGAGCGTTCAGAGGTCGGACACTACGGTCAGGAGCCAAGTCGACTTGCTCCTGAGCCATCACCGGTTGCAGGCCATCGTGTACCTATTCGCCGCCGGTCCGGCTTCACTCGGACTCACGAGCGTCATCGACAATCCCTCTCGCCTCGCCCTCCTCATTGCCGGGTTCAGCTGGGTTGCCGCAGGTTCTGTGCTGGTGAGACAAATCAGGTTCGCGCGGGTCATCACAGGCCTCGTTCTTGCCGTGTCTCTTGTCCCGCTTTTCATGACGTTGAAGGACCTTAACGGCGGGTTCGTGGCAGGGACACCAGCGCTCAACGTCATGTTGCTTTCGGTGCTCCTGCTGCTCATGCGGGGTGGTGCGACCGTCCTGCTGGCCACTGCCGCGCTGGTCCATCTGGCGAAATCGCACGCGTGATTCCGAGGTCGCGCTTCCCTCAGTACCGCTTCAGCTCTCCCGAGTAGGTCACGGTGCGGCCGGGAAGAATGCGGACGTCGAAGGACAGCGGTTCATAGCCATCGGCCCGAATCTCGATGCGGTGCGGACCCGATTCGACGTGCAGCCGCTGAAAGATGCCGTCGAATTCATCGACCTGTCCCGCAAAATATCCGTCGACAAACACCGACGCCTGGTTCGGTTGGATCTTCAGTCGAAGAGCGCCGTCGTCCGCATATCCAATGGAATAGTTTCGCGGGGACCCGTACCCGCCGTATCCGCCGTACCCCCACGGATCGTAGAGGCTTCCGTAGTAGCCCCCTCCGTAGTACCCGCCGAAGCCATAGCCTCCGTATCCCCATGGGTAATAGCCAAGCGGGTAGTAGTAGGTTGGGAGGATCCTGCCTGATCCATCTTGAGGAGGTGGGGAGGTGCGCACCGTTGCCGTGCCCGTGGGACTGCTGTCACGAGGCCGCCCATACGGCACTGCCCGGCCCGAGTCGCCGCCGTTCGATGACGTGGTGTTGGAGTCGCCGGAGCCGCTCCCCTTTTTCTCGGTTGTGGAAGGCGATGCGGTCGAGCCGCCACTGTTACCCCTAGGGGCTGAGGGGGCGCGGGCGCCCTGAGGAGCCGGTGAGCTGCTCTTCGGCGCGGGGCTGGCCGCCTGGCCGCCTCCGGAATTTCCGCGCGGCACCGCGCGCTGAGCTCTTGCGTCGGGCGAAGCCACGAGCGCCAGCGTGAAAGCCCCTACCAAAGCCCAACCGTCAAGCGCTGGAAGTCTCATTGTTGTGCCCCGTCGTCTTGTACCAATTGTGGCACGGTTCGCTGACTGTTCCTCAACGCCCCGAGCAATCCCACTGCCAGTCGAGCCTGGTCAAATCGGCGCGAAAACCGGCGGAACGATCAGCCGGCGCCCGGCCTGCCGGTCCATCCGTCATCGGGTGAGCACACGCGCGCGTCCCGTTTTCTTGACACCCGGATCGTTCGGCCGATACAGTCAGAAACCCATGTTTCACAGCACGACAATCCTTGCCGTGCGCCATCGCGACCGTGCGGTGCTGGCGGGCGATGGGCAGGTGACGTTTGGTCCAACGGTCGTCAAACAGAGCGCCCGCAAGATCAGGCGGCTCTACAACGATCGCATTCTTGCCGGGTTTGCCGGGTCGGCGGCCGATTCCTTCGCATTGTTCGCGCGGTTTGAATCGAAGCTGGAGCAGTACCGCGGCAATCTCGAGCGGTCAGCCGTGGAGCTGGCGAAGGACTGGCGGAGCGATCGCATCCTCCGCCGGCTCGAAGCCATGTTGATCGTGCTCGACAAGACGGCGACGTTCCTCCTGTCAGGCACCGGTGATCTCATCGAGCCGGATGATGGGATCGTGGCGATCGGATCGGGGGGTCCCTACGCCTTGGCCGCGGCCAAGGCGCTCGCGGGCAACACCGATCTGGACGCTCGGGCGATCGCCGAGCGCGCGATGGCGATTGCCGCCCAGATCTGCATTTACACGAATGCGGTTGTCACACTCGAAGAGCTGTGACGGCTGCCGGGATCCAGAGAACTGCCGTGCCCATTTATCTGCCGGAGACAACGCAAACCTCGAGCGACGCGCTCACGCCCAGACAGATCGTCGCGGAGCTCGACAAGTACGTCATTGGCCAGGCGGCGGCGAAGCGCGCCGTCGCGATCGCGCTGCGCAATCGCACGCGGCGGCAGAAGCTCTCGCCCGAGCTCGCCGAAGAGATCGCGCCCAAGAATATCCTGATGATCGGCCCGACCGGTGTCGGCAAGACGGAGATTGCCCGCCGGCTCGCGCGCCTCGCGCAGTCGCCGTTCGTGAAGGTCGAAGCGTCCAAGTTCACCGAGGTCGGATATGTCGGCCGCGATGTGGAGTCGATGGTCCGCGACCTCGTCGAGCTCGGCGTGGATATGGTCCGCGAGGAGAAGCTCGAAGAGGTGCGCAGCAAGGCCGCGCAGAACGCCGAAGAGCGGCTGCTCGACATGCTGCTCCCGCCCACGCGTCCCTTCGCGCCCGACGAGGATCCTGCCGCTCTGCCCGATCAGCACACCCAGACGCGCGAGCGGCTGCGCGAGCAGCTTCGCGGCGGGCGTCTCGACACACGGGTCGTCGAAGTGGATGCCCGCGAGAGGGCGTTTCCGTCGGTCGAGATCATCGCCGGATCATCGGTCGAAGAGGTTGATATCAACCTCAAGGACATGCTGCCCGGACTCTTCCAGGGCAAGACGAAGAAGCGGAAGCTCAGAGTACCCGAAGCGCTCGAATTCCTCGCACAGGAGGAAGAGCAGAAGCTCATCGACATGGACAGCGTGGCTCGCACCGCCGTCGAACGGGTCGAGCAGGCCGGCATCATCTTCATCGACGAAATCGACAAGATTTCCGGGCGTGAAGGGGGCCACGGACCCGACATCAGCCGCGAGGGAGTCCAGCGCGATATCCTGCCGATTGTCGAGGGCACCACGGTGAACACGAAGTATGGGATGGTGCGAACCGATCACGTCCTGTTCATCGCCGCCGGCGCGTTCCACGTCTCGAAACCCTCGGATCTCATTCCCGAGCTGCAGGGGCGTTTTCCGATTCGCGTCGAGCTCGAGGCGCTCGGCAAGGAAGAGTTCGTACGGATTCTCACCGAGCCGCGCAGCGCCCTTGTCAAGCAATACATGGCTCTGATGGAAACCGAAGGGATCGCGCTGGTGTTCACGGACGACGGAATCCGGCGAATCGCCGACTACGCGACCATTGTCAACGAGCGCACCGAGAATATCGGGGCGCGGCGTCTCCATACGGTCATGGAGAAGCTGCTCGACGAGATTTCTTTCGAGGGATCCGACCTCGTCGAGAAACGCGTCGTCATCGACGAGGCGTACGTCGTGCGGATGCTCGCGGACATCGTGAAGAACGAAGACCTGTCGCGGTACATTCTGTGAACAGCGGAGCGGCAGTCGTGATCCTGATCTGTTCGGTCGCGATACTGTCCGGTTGTGGCAAGAGGGGCGATCCCCTCCCGCCGTTGGTGCGGGTGCCCGTCGCGCCTGCCGATTTCGCGGTCGAGCGCCGCGCGGCTCACGCCGATCTGCACTTCACCGTTCCCGCCACGAACACCGATGGCACGCGTCCGGCCAACATTGCGCGCGTGGACATCTATGGGTTCACCGGTTCCTCCACCGTGTCCGACGATGAGCTGTTGAGGCGAGGGACCAGGGTCGCCAGTGTGCCCGTGAAGGCGCCCCGCGATCCGGACGCGATTGTCGAGCCGGACGAACCCGACGCCGATCTCGAACCCCTCGAGGGGTCCGGGCTGGATCAGGGAATCACGGCGCACGTGCGCGAAGATCTGCCCACGCCGGTCGCCAGCGGGACGGCGTCCAATGAGACCGGCGTGCGTTACTACATTGGCGTCGGCATCAGCACGAGCGGGCGCAAGGGTCTGCTCTCGAGGCGAGTGGCCGTTTCACTCGGCCCGTCGCCCGATCCTCCGTCGAAGCCAGACGTCACATACGACGAGACGAGCGTGACCGTGACCTGGCTGCCGCCGCCGGCCGCGCCTGGCGTGGCGTATCACGTGTACGAGCTCGCCGCGCTCGCAGCTGCCGGCAAGGATCCGGAGACACGGCTGACCGGCGTGCCGGTTGCCGAGGCGCGGTTCGTCGATCCTCGAATCGAGTGGGACGTGGAACGCTGTTATGCCGTCAGCTCGGTTGACAGCCACGACCGCCTGACTTCCGAGAGCGAGACGAGTCCGCGGACGTGTGTCACGATCGCCGATACGTTCGCGCCGGCTGCTCCGGCCGGTCTCACGGCGGTGGCTTCCGACGGGGCGATCGACCTGACCTGGGATCCGAGCTCCGAGAAGGATCTCGCCGGGTATCAGGTCTTGAGGGGCATGTCGTCTGGCGAGTCGATCGCCGTCATCACGCCGGCGCCCATTCAGGAGACCACATTCAAGGACTCCGTGCCGTCAGGCGTGCGATACGCGTACGCAGTGCGGGCGGTCGACAAGGCGGGCAACCCGAGCGCGCCGTCCACGCGGGTCGCGGCGACCGCACGCTGAACGCCGACTCCTCTCGGCGGCTTTCAGCTCACGCGGCTTCAGATCCTCGTAGC
>JAHFUL010000006.1:0-26102 GCA_023265155.1 Acidobacteriota bacterium | reverse complement strand
CGCAGCCCTCAAAGGGCCGCGCTACAGATCTTCGTAGGGCCGCGGGACCCTCGACATCGTTCGCGTTCACGCTCCATGATGCTGAGACCTTCGACGTGTGCGCTGTCAATGCGCCGAGTGCTCGAGATCACGGAGAGTCATCCCATCGGGGAAAGCAACCAGTATCCGTTGCGGCCCTTTCCGTATCCACTTCGCGGTGAAGCAACCCTCGGCTTCAAGCAAATGCTGATGGACGTGGCCGAAGCCACGGGCGGGTACGCTCACGTGGCGCGGGACAATGAGCTGGTGCGTGCGTTTACGCTAATCTTCGATGAGTTCCGCCAGAGCTATTTCCTTGAGTACCAGTTGCGCGGCGTGCCGCGCGAAGGGGCGCACAAGATAAAAGTGGAGGTCACACGCCGCGGCGAGTACACGGTGCGAGCGCGGCGCGGCTACTTCATCGAAACAGGGAAGTGACCGGCAGTAAGGTCCCGGGCCAGTGGGCCAGCGGCAAGGCCATCTACGCGAACTTCAGGCGGTTCGACGTCGAGTCCGCCGACCCGAGATAGGCCGCCCGCAACCCGACGCGCTACGGATAATGGGAAACCGCACTAGAATGTGCGCGATGGATCGGCTGTATCGGGTAGTGCACGAAGGCGAGCGTCTCTTCGCCGTGGATCGGGATGGAGAGCTGCGCCGGGCAGACGCCACGAAGGGCGACATCTTCCGTGGGTACTCAGTGGGCGCTCCGGTTCGAGGTGGGCTCAACGCGGTGACGCTCCTCGCACCGGTCCGGCCGTCGAAGATCGTCTGTGTCGGGCTGAACTACAAGGACCACGCGGCCGAAGTTGGAAAGCCGCTCCCAGCTGAGCCGCTGTTGTTCCTCAAGCCGTCGACGGCCGTGATCGATCCGGGTGCGGCCATCCGGCTGCCGCCTGGCGTTGGTCGAGTGGATTACGAGGGCGAGCTCGCCGTTGTCATCGGCCGGAGGGCGCATCGGGTGCCCCGCGCGAATGCGTGGGACTACATCTTCGGCCTCACCTGTCTGAATGACGTCACCGCGCGGGATCTCCAGAACAAAGAGTCGCAGTACACGCGATGCAAAGGGTTCGACACCTTTGCGCCGATTGGTCCCTGCATCGCGGTAGGGGCCGACGGAGCCGCGCGCTCGGTCGAGACGCGCGTGAACGGCGATCGGCGTCAGGCATCCTCGACGTCCCAGTTGATCTTCGGCATCGAGCACCTCGTGGAATTCATCACCTTCGTCATGACGCTCGAGCCGGGGGACGTCATTTCCACGGGAACGCCCTCGGGCATCGGGCCGATCACCCACGGGGACGTGGTCAGCGTGACCGTGGAGGGGATCGGCGAGTTGAACAACCCGGTTGAAGCGGAGTCGCCATGAAATTGTTCATCGACAGCGGAAACATCAAAGACATCGAAACGCTCGCCCTCATCGGCATCATCGACGGCGTGACGACGAACCCGTCGCTGCTGGCGAAAGAGCCGGGGGACTACCGCCAGAACCTCAAGAAGATCTGCGACATCGTGAAAGGCCCGGTCAGCGGAGAAGTCGTGGCGACCGATTTCGCCGGCATGCTGCGCGAGGGACACGACATCGCCACGATCGATCCGCACATGGTGATCAAGGTGCCATTGACCCGCGACGGCATCCGCGCCTGCAAGACGTTGTCGGGCGAAGGTCACCGGGTGAACGTGACACTGGTCTTTTCCGCGGCGCAGGCGCTGCTGGCCGCGAAGGCAGGCGCATCCTTCGTGAGCCCGTTCGTCGGACGGCTGGACGACGTGGGGACCAACGGCATGGAGCTGATTCGAGAGATCGTCGACATCTACGATAACTACGAGTTCCGCACCGAGGTGCTAGTCGCGAGCTGCCGTCACCCCATTCACATCGTGGAAGCTGCCCGAATGGGCGCGGACATCTGCACCTGTCCGGCGGCCGTCATCGATCAGCTGTTCAACCATCCCCTGACGAATATCGGGCTCGAGAAATTCTTGAAGGACTGGGAAAAAGCCCAGGCGGCGACCACCAGAGGCTAACAGTCCGTGGCGCAATTCAATTGCCGCCCGAAAAAGATGTCAGCCCCCTTTTCTACGCGCGAAAAGAAAGGGGTCAGACCCCTTCTACGATGAAACCAAGAGACCTCCTCGACGATCTCGAGCGGCGCGCGGAGCTCGGCGGGGGCGCCGAACGGCTCGAGCGCCAGCATGCCGCGGGCAAGATGACGGCCCGCGAACGGATCGACCTGCTGTTCGATCCCGGCACGTTCGAAGAGCTCGACAAGCTCGTGACCCACCGCTGCCGCGACTTCGGGATGGCGGATCAGATTGTCCCGGGCGACGGCGTCGTCGCCGGCCACGGACTGATCGACGGGCGCCAGGTGTTCGCCTTTGCGCAGGACTTCACCGTCTTCGGCGGATCGCTGTCGGAAACCAACGCGGCGAAGATTGTGAAGATCATGGATCTGGCGATGAAGCTCGGCTCGCCGATCGTGGGCCTGAATGATTCCGGCGGCGCGCGCATCCAGGAAGGCGTCGTCTCCCTCGCCGGTTATGCCGACATTTTCCTGAGGAATACGCTGGCGTCGGGGGTGGTGCCGCAGATTTCCGCGATCATGGGCCCGTGCGCGGGGGGCGCTGTGTACTCTCCCGCCATCACCGACTTCACGCTCATGGTCAAGAACACCAGCTACATGTTCGTGACCGGTCCCGACGTGCTCAAGACGGTGACGCACGAGGAGGTGAGCAAGGAAGAGCTCGGCGGCGCCATGACCCACAACGCGACGAGCGGCGTGGCCCACTTCGCTGCCGACGATGATCGCGAGTGCCTGGCGCTCGTCCGGGATCTCCTGTCGTATCTGCCGTCGAACAACCTGGAGGACGCGCCCCGGCGACGCACCAGCGATCCGCCGGATCGCGAGGAGGCGGCGCTCGACCGGCTCGTGCCCACGTTGCCGAACCAGCCGTACGACATGCTCGATCTCATCCACGCGGTTGCAGATGAGGGACGTTTCCTCGAAGTGCACGAGCACTACGCGCGCAATCTCATCGTCGGGTTCGCTCGGCTGGACGGACGCTCCGTCGGCATTGTCGCCAATCAGCCGGCGGTGCTGGCGGGGACGCTCGATATCGCCGCCTCAGTGAAGGGAGCCCGATTCGTCCGCTGTTGCGACGCGTTCAACGTCCCCCTCGTGACGTTCGAAGACGTGCCGGGGTTCCTGCCGGGTACGGTCCAAGAGTACGGGGGCATCATCAAGCACGGCGCCAAGCTGCTCTTCGCGTTCGCGGAGGCGACGGTGCCGAAGGTGACCGTCATCACGCGCAAGGCGTACGGCGGCGCCTACTGCGTCATGTCCAGCAAGCACGTGCGGACCGATTTCAACTACGCCTGGCCGACCGCGGAACTGGCGGTCATGGGCCCCGAGGGGGCCGTCAATATCCTGTACAAGCGCGAGCTCGACCTGGCGGCCGACCCCTCGGCGGCCCGGGCGGAAAAAGTCGAAGAGTTCAGGGAAAAGTTCGCAAATCCGTACGTGGCGGCGTCCCGAGGGTATCTGGACGAGATCATTCATCCGCGTGAGACGCGCCGGAAATTGATTACCGCGCTCCGGAACCTCGAGGGCAAGCGCGACAACAACCCGCCGAAGAAGCACGGAAACATCCCGCTCTAGTAACGAAGGTTCGTCGATCCGCACGTCGTGACTCGGCGGTTTGAGGCGAAGCGTCGTTACTTTGGCCGGAAAGCCCGTTCCACGGCACGGTAGAATGTGCTCAGCCACGCCTGCCTGCAAGCCGATAGAATAGTTACAGTTGCAAAAGATCCTGATAGCCAATCGGGGCGAGATTGCTGTCCGTATCGCGCGCGCGTGCCGCGAGACGGGAGTGGCCAGCGCCGCCGTGTTCTCGGAATGTGATCGGCTGTCACCCCACGTGCGCTATGCCGACGAGGCCTACGCCATCGGACCGAGCGCGCCCCGCGACAGCTATCTGCGCGTCGATCGGATCCTCGCTGCGGCGCGCCGCGCCGGAGCCGACGCGATTCATCCCGGCTACGGTTTTCTTGCGGAGAACGCGAGCTTCGCGGAGGCGGTCCGGGACGCCGGGCTCACCTTCATCGGGCCGAGTCCCGAAACGATCGCGCTGATGGGAAGCAAGACCGCGGCGCGCACGGCGGCTGTCGGCGCGGGCGTGCCGGTTGTTCCCGGGACCACGGAACCACTTGGCCCGGATGTGCCCGATGCCGAAGCTGCGCGCCTGGCCGCGTCGATCGGCTATCCGCTGTTGGTGAAAGCAGTGGCCGGGGGCGGAGGGAAGGGCATGCGCACCGTCGCCGATCCCGCGGACCTCGCGGGCGCAATGCGCGCCGCCCGGTCGGAAGCCGGTTCGGCGTTCGGAGACACTACGGTGTACTTCGAGCGCCAGCTCGTACGGCCCCGTCACGTCGAGGTGCAGCTGCTTGGCGACCACCACGGGACCATTCTCCCCTTCGTCGAGCGCGAATGCTCCATTCAGCGCCGCCATCAGAAAGTCGTGGAGGAGACGCCCTCGCCGGCGGTCACCCCGGACCTTCGCCTCCAGATGACCCGAGCGGCGGCGGCTGTCGCCCGCGCGGTCGGCTACACCAACGCCGGGACGATCGAGTTCCTGCTGGATGAGGACGGCCGTTTCTATTTTCTCGAAATGAACACGCGCCTGCAGGTCGAGCATCCGATCACCGAGCTGGTGACGGGTGTCGATCTCGTCCGCTGGCAGCTGCGCATCGCGCGGGGAGAGCGGCTCGACCTCCTCGCCGATCGGGTCATTGCGCCGCTCGGTCATGCCATCGAATGCCGTGTCTACGCAGAAGATCCCGACAACAACTTTCTGCCATCGCCCGGCCGCATTCTGCGGTTGCGTCCGCCTTCGGGCCCTGGTATTCGCGATGACAGCGGAGCGGCCGCCGGGCTGGAAGTGCCGATCTTCTACGACCCCATGATCTCGAAGCTCGCGGTGTGGGCCGAGGATCGTCCTGCAGCCATCGCCCGGCTGCGTCGCGCGCTCGACGAGTATCTCGTGGTGGGCATCAAGACCACGTTGCCGTTCTTTGCCTGGCTCACTGGCGAGCAGGCGTTCATCGAGGGCCGGTTCCACACCACGTACCTGGACGAAGTCCTCAAAGCCCGCAATGGGCGCCCGTTCTCTGAAGCGTCACACGGGGACGAGGATGTCGCGACGATCGCGGCTGCGCTCCAGGCCGTGCTGTCGCCGTCCACTGTGACCCCATCCCACTCGGACAACGGAACGGGTGGGCGACGCGACCAGGGCTGGAAGACCCGGGCCCGTCTCGAAGGGCTCCGGGCCGCCTCGACGCGCGAGTCCTGAAGTGCAGTACGAGATCGAGATCAGCGGACGCCGTCGGCGGGCGACCGTGCACCGCGCCGACGGCAAGTTCATCGTCGAGATCGACGGGAGACGATGGACGATCGACGCTGAGCGGGTGGACGGCCAGTCGATGTCGTTGCTGATCGACGAGATGGTCCGGCTGCCGCCTTCGCTGACGCTTCGGCCGACCGCCGAAGCCTTGTCGGAGGCTGGTCGGCGAGCCACGCCGGAGCGACCTTCAGGCGGGAAGCCGGACACGACTGGAGAGATGGACACTGCGTCGGTGATCGGCGAGACGTCGTCGGTGATGGGTCAGACGTCGTCGGTGATCGGCGAGGCGCCGGTTGTGGTGTCCGGCTTCCCCTCGACCAAGCTCGGGGCAGGCAGCCGGACCTCCAGCTACGACGTGACCGTCGCCCCCGACGGGGCGTCCGGGCAGCTGGCCGTCAGTGTCGGCACGCGATCCGTGATGGTGTCGCTCAACGGCCGTCGTCGCGGGCACCGCCGGGCGGACGGCGCGCAGCCGGGAGGTGGCGTCCAGCGCATCGTCGCACCCATGCCCGGTAAGATCATCCGCGTGCCCGTCAGACCGGGAGACGCCGTGCGGGCGCGTCAACCTGTGGTCGTGATCGAAGCCATGAAGATGGAAAACGAGCTCCGTGCGGCGCGCGACGGCGTCGTCACAGAAATCCACGCCAGGGAAGGGCAGTCTGTGGAGGCGGGCGAACTGCTCGCCGTCATCGCCGCGGACGTCAGATAGATGTTGAAGTTCTTCGCGAAACTTCGGAAGCATCCTGCGATCTGGCTCATGACCCGTGGGCTGATGATGGCGATCGCCATTCTCGGCGGGTTGATCGTCAGCTCGTTGACCGTCGATATCGGTCCGTGGGCGCGAGGTCCGGCGGAGCGGTACCTCTCGGATCAGGTGCAGCGTCCCGTCCATATCGGGGAGATGAAGGTCCACCTGCTCTCCGCCCTCCTTCTGGGCCGCGTCGAGCTGGGAGATTTCACGATCGAAGGCCGCGCGACGTCCGACAGACCCTTTTTCACGGCGAAGCGGCTCGATGTCTCCATGGACTGGTGGCCGGCGATAGCGCGCAGGCCCACCATCACGGTGACAGACGTTCAGCTCATCGACTGGCAGATGCTCGTCGAGAAGTGGCCGGACGGCGACAGTTTTCCGCGCTTCAAGAAGAGCAACAGAACGTCCACCGATCCCAGGCCCTTTGTTGCGACCGTGCAGCATTTCCACGGCTCGGGCGGGCAGTTCAAGTACGAGGATCACGAGACGCCCTGGACCGTCGTGGCCCCCGGCATCACACTCAACATCGGCAACCTCCCGAAGTACAACGGCGAGGTCACGTCGCAGGGCGGCTCCATTGCGATTCAGGAGTACGTGCCGATGTGGTCGAACCTGAAGATCCGGTTCGTCATTGACGGCGACATGCTCCGTCTGACACACATCGACATGAAGACTGACGGCGCGCAGACGACCGGAACCGGCGATCTCGACATGGCCCACTGGCCCGAGCAGACCTACAACGTCAAGTCGCGCGTCCAGTTCCAGCGTATGCGCGAGCTGTTTTTCGCCAACGAGGACTGGCCGCTCTCGGGCGAGGCCGATTTCACCGGCGTCTTCCACCTCTTCAAGGGCGGACACGATCTGAAGGGACGCTTCGCCAGCGCGATGGCCGGCGTCTACGACTACCGGTTCCCGTCCCTGCACGGGTCTCTCCACTGGAACAAGAATCTGTTTGACGTCTGGGACGCGGGATCCCGGTTCTCGGGCGGCGACGCAGGATTCACGTTTTCCATCAAGCCTCTCCAGAGTGCCGTGCGTCCGATGGCTCGATTCGAGGCGTTCTATACCGGCGTCGATCTCGCTGAGTTCACCGATTTTCAGCAACTCGCCGGGTTGCGGTTTGCGGGAAGCGCCGCCGGCCGCAACGTCCTCGAGTGGCCGCTCGGCAGAACGAGCGAGCGTGTCGGGGAAGGGGAGATCGCAGTGACGCCTCCGGCCGGCGTCGATCCGATGACGCCGTCGCTTGCGGCCGCGCGTGCGGCAGATCCGCAGCACACGCTCCACGAGTGGGGGCCCTTTGCACCGATGCCCTTGTCGACGCATCTGCCGATTGCCGGCGCGGTGTCGTATCGATTCGATCCGGAGCAGGTCCATTTGAGCGAGGGGCGCTTTGCCACCGAACGCACCCATGTGGCCTTCGAGGGCTCCACGGAATGGACCTCTGAGGCCCGTCTGAAGTTCCACGTGACGAGCAGCGACTGGCAGGAGAGTCAGCTGGTGCTCGCCGGAATCATGACCGACTTCGGGTCGCCGACCGGCGCGGTGACGTTCGGGGGCCGCGGCGAATTCGACGGCGCGATGACCGGCCCGTTTCGCCGCCCGCGCGTCGAGGGCGTCTTTTCCGGCGAGGACATGCGCGCGTGGGACACGATCTGGGGTGATGGATCCGCCCGGATCATCGTCGAGAACAACTACGTGACCGTCACCGATGGCAGTGTCCGGCGGGACGGATCGGAGATTCGCGCCGACGGGCTGTTCTCGCTCGGCTATCCGCGCCGCGACGGCGGACAGCAGCTCGATGCTCGATTCCGGGTGGTCGGCCGCGACCTCGACAGCCTGCGGCACGCGTTCGAGATCGACGACTACCCCGTGACCGGATTACTCACAGGCGAGTTCGACCTGAACGGCGAATACGAACATCCGCTGGGCCTGGGTTCCATGACGATCGAGTCGGGTACGGCGTACGGCGAACCGTTCGACCAGGGCACGGCGGCGCTTCGATTCGATGGCGCCGGTGTGAGGTTGGACGGCGTGAGCCTCGCCAAAGGTCCAGGGACGATGACCGGCGCCGCGTACGTGGGCTGGGACTCGACGTATTCGTTCAACGTCGATGCGCACCGCGTTCCGATGGAGCAGGTCACCCTTTTCGCCTACCCGGAGGTTCGACCCTCCGGCCTGCTCGACTTCACCGCCGGAGGAAGCGGGTTGTTCGCTGACCCCCGCTATGACGTACGGTTCCGCGTCACCGATCTCGGGTTGGCGGAGGAGAGTGTGGGGCAGGTCACGGGCAGCCTGGCGCTTCGCGGCGAAGAGCTGAGCGGCGAGCTCGACGTGGCCTCGCCGAGAATGGCGGTTACCGGCACGGGTCGCATTGCGCTGACGCCCCACGCGGACTCAGAGCTGACCTTCCGGTTTCACGACAGCTCACTCGATCCATATGTCCGGCTCTTTTTCCCCCAGCTCATGCCGTATGCCACCGCGGTGGCGGGCGGATCGATCCGCGTCGTGGGTGATCTGGCCGATGTGGACCACCTGCTCGTGGATGGCACCGTCGACAGCCTCGAGATGCGGCTCTTCGACTATGCCATCCGCAACGCCGCGCCCATTCGCCTGGCGCTCGACCAGCACGTCGTGCGCGTGAACGAACTGGAGCTGGTCGGCGACGATACGCGTCTGAAGGTCGGCGGGACGATCGGTCTGCACGATCAGCGAATCGCGCTGCAGGCGGCGGGGGAGGCCAACCTCGGCATCCTCCAGGGCTTCTTCCGGGACGTCCGCGGATCGGGAAGAGTCGAGCTCACGGCCGCGGTCAACGGTCCGCTCTTCGACCCGGAATTCTCGGGCAGCGCCACGATCATCGACGGCCGCGTCCGCCACTTCTCGCTGCCCAACTCGCTCGACGGGATCAACGGGACGGTTCACTTCGACTCGAGCGGCATCCGGCTGGACGATGTCACGGCGAGACTTGGGGACGGTCAAGTGCAGTTTGGCGGTCGCATCGGGCTGAACGGGTATCTGCCCGGAGACCTGAACGTCGTCGCGCGCGGTGAGGGCATGCACCTGCGCTATCCGGCGGACATGCGCTCGACGGTTGATGCCGACCTGACGATTCGCGGCAACTTCAAGGCGCCGATGCTGGGTGGCGTCGTCACCGTCAGGGATGCCCTCTGGAACAAGACAATCGATCCCACCGGGGGCCTGTTCGATTTCGGGCGCAATCGGGCGCCCGGTGCCGCGGGCCCCGCGCCGTCCCCCATCCCGCTGACGTTCGACGTCGAAGTCCTCGCGCCCGGAACGCTGAGGGTCCAGAACAATCTCTTCCACCTCTGGGCGAGCGCCGATGTTCAGCTGCGTGGCACCTACGATCGCCCGCTGCTGTTCGGCCGCGCGGATGTCGATCGTGGAGAGGTCACGTTCGAAGGGCGACGTTATCGGGTGACCAAGGGCGCCATCGAATTCACCAATCCGCTGCGCATCGATCCCTTCTTCGACCTGGAAGCCGAAACCAACGTCCGCGTCCCCGGCCAGACGTACCGCATCACCGTGCGGGCGGCCGGGACGACCGAGCGCCTGCAGCAGCCCACGCTCGAGTCGGATCCGCCGCTACCCGCCGGCGACGTGCTGGCGCTGCTCTTCAGCGACATCCGGCGCGACCAGAACAACGCCGAGATCCGCGCGCTGCAGAATCCGAACGAGCGCGAGCGCGACATCCTCACCACGCGCGCCACTCAGCTGCTCGTCAATCCGATCTCCGCCGGGGTCGGACGGGTCGTCGAGCAGACCTTCGGCGTCGATACGTTTCAGCTCTCCCCGTCGCTGGTCGATGCGAACCCTCACTCCACGTCGACGACGCGCGTGAACCCGTCGGCACGGGTGACGATCGGCAAACAATTGTCGGATCGCGTGTACCTGACGTTTTCGCGCAGCCTCAGTTCGTCGATCAACGATCAGATTCTGCTGCTGGAGTACGACGAAAGCGACCGTTTCTCGTGGATTCTCTCCCGCAACGAAGATCAGACCTACGCCATCGAGGTCCGCGTGAGGCACGTATTCTGATACGGGCGGCGGCGCTTTGGCTGGCTGGCACGCTCGTGCTCATCGCATCGGGAACCGCGAGAGCCGACGTCGCCGACTTCCTCGGAAAGCCGGTGGCGCTGGTGCGCGTCGAGGTCGAGGGACGGCAGTCCGGCGACCCCCGCCTGCTCGGCCTGATTGAAACCGTGAGCGGAAGCCCCCTGTCGATGCGGGACGTGCGGGAAAGCGTCACCCACCTGTTCTCTCTTGGACGATTCGAAGACGTGCGGGTCGTGGCCGATCCCATGGAAGGCGGCGTCAGGTTGATCTACGAGCTCGTGCCTCTTCATCCCATCCGGAAGATTCAGTTCGCGGGCTCACTCGCGTTGCCAGGCATCGACGAGGCGCGGCTCCAGCGGGCGGTCGCCGAGCGCTACGGTCCGTCGCCTCCAGCCGGACGCCGGTTCGATCTCGCGCGCGTGGTCGAGGAGGACCTCAGGGAGCACGGCTATCTGCACGCCGCTGTGACGCCGCGCATCGATACGGCGCACGACCCCGATCGCGCCACCCTGACCCTGGCCGTTGCCCCGGGGGCTCGTGCTCACGTCGGCGACATCGAGGTGAGGGGCACTGCTGGCATCCAGGCCCGGCAGCTGCTCGATCGGCTGGGCCTCAAGACCGGCGCCGCCTATGAGCCCACTGCCCTCAGCGCGCGCGTTCAGCAATACCAGCAGCGTCAGTGGCAGAGCGGCTATGTCGAAGCGAAGCTGACGCTGGGGACGCGGCTCGAGGATGGCGATCGAACGGTCCACCTGACAGTGACCGCCAGCCAGGGTCCGAGGGTCAGGGTCGTCTTCAAGGGCGATCCGATCCCGCGCGACAAGCACAACGAGCTCGTGCCGATTGCGGAGGAAGCGTCCGCCGACGAGGACCTTCTCGAAGACTCGAGCAATCGCATCGAGGAGTATCTGCGTGGCCTCGGATACCGGGACGGCGCGGCTCCGCACGTCCGCGAAGAGGTCCAAGGAGAGCTTCTGATCACATTCACGATCGCCCGCGGCCCGCTCTACCGGGTGTCTGACGTCGTGCTCTCGGGGAACAGGTTCGAGTCGCTGGCTCCGCTGGAACTGCGGTTGGACGCCCGCAAGGGGCAACCGTTCTCCGACGCAAAGCTCGAAGCCGATCTGTCGGCGATCGAGGACTTCTACCGGCGAGAGGGGTTCGCCGCCGTCAGAGTCGCCTCGTCCGTTGAGCCGGCCGACCCGCCATCAGCGGCGGCTGTTTCCGTCGTCGTCAACATCGAGGTCACGGAAGGCGTTCGCACCGTCGTGAACGGCGTGCGAGTAGAGGGGAACCGGTCCGTGCCGGAAGCCGATCTTCTGCCGGGGCTTGGCCTGCAGCCTGGGCGTCCGTTCTTTCTCACACAGATGGCCATCGATCGGGACGCCATGCAGCTCTACTACGCGAACCGGGGGTACCAGAGCGCAACCATCGCGGGCAACCCCGGGATTAGCGGTGACGGCGGCAGGGCCGACGTCCTGTTCACGGTGACCGAAGGTCCGCAGCTGCACGTCGATCATGTGCTGATTGTCGGCAACGAGCGCACTCAGACAGAAACGATCGAGCGCGAGCTGCAGATCAAGGCCGGCGATCCGCTCGGGCTGGCGCCGGTCAACGAGAGTCAGCGCCGGCTCGCCGAGCTCGGTCTTTTCCGCCGCGTGCGCATCACGCAGGTCTCGCACGGAGACGAAGCCAGCCGCGATCTCGTGGTGACGATCGAGGAGGCGCCCGTCACGACCGTGGGAGTCGGCGGCGGTCTGGAGGCCGTGCCGAGCACCAGAACGGATGCGCTGACCGGCGCCGCGATCGAACAGCTGGAGTTCGCGCCGCGCGCCTTTTTCGAAATCGGGCGGAGGAATCTGTTCGGCAAGAACCGCTCGATCAACCTGTTTACGCGCATCAGTCTGCGGCCCGAGCCCGGGCAGTCGACTGCGGACACCGGGAGCTTCGGCTTCAGCGAATACCGCGTCTTCGGTGCGTTTCGCGAGCCGCGTCTGTTGGGCACGCCGGCCGACGCGTTTCTCACAGGCACGGTCGAGCAGCAAAGCCGGAGCAGCTTCAACTTCTCGAGACGCGCGTTCAGCGCCGAGATCGGCCGGCGCGTGACGCCCACGTTGAGCTTCAGCGGCAACTACCAGGTGCAGCGCACGGATCTCTTCGATGAGAAGATTGCCGAGGAAGACAAACTGCTGATCGATCGTCTGTTTCCGCAGCTCGTGCTCTCGTCGTTTTCGGCCTCCGGCGTGCAGAGCACGCGCGATGACGCCGTCAATCCGACGAAGGGACGCTATTTCAGCGCGAACGGCCAGTTGGCGGCACGGCAGTTCGGATCCGATGTGGGGTTTTTCAAGTCGTATCTCACCGCGCAGGTGTTTCGCACGATCCCGCGCACCCGCGGCACGGTCTTCGCTGCCAGCGGCAGGCTGGGGACGGCCTATGGGTTTCCCCGGACGGTCGTGCAGACCACCGATCAGGGCGATGCCGTTCTGACACCTGAGGGACAGCCCGTCCTGCAGATCGTCCGCGATCTGCCCGCCAGCGAACGCTTCTTCGCGGGAGGCGATACGACCGTTCGAGGGTTCGCGCTCGACCAGCTCGGCACCTCTTCCACGCTCGACACGAACGGGTTCGCCATCGGCGGGAGCGGCGTGATCATCGTGAACGCAGAGCTCCGCGTTCCCGTCTATCGAGGACTCGGCGTGGTTGGCTTCTTCGACGCGGGCAATGTGTTCGCGAGAACGAGCGACATCGACCTCGGGCGGCTCCGCAGCGCCCTGGGCTTCGGCTTTCGATACCGATCGCCGGTGGGACCCATCCGCGTGGACATCGGGTACAAGACTCGTCGCCGGGAGATCGTGCCCGGACGTCGTGAAGCCGCAAACGCACTCCATATCAGCCTGGGACAGGCGTTCTAAAAACCATGAGATTGCAGAGGGCAGATTGCAGATTGCAGATTGGGAGGCGCCTTGCGTGCCTGGCGGCGTGCGTTCTGCTCATGGCCGGCGGGGCGCGCCGCGGGATGGCATCCGAGATTCTCGATCGGGTGCTGGCGGTTGTCTCAGGCGATCTGATCATGTTGAGCGATCTGAACGCCGCCAGGGATCTGCATCTCATGGACGTCCCCGCGCGCGAGCTCCTGCCGCGTCTGATTGATCGCGCGCTCATACTCGCCGAGGTTGAGCGGTACGCCCCGCCTGAACCAGGCGAGGAGGCGGTCGAGCGGCGGGTGCAGGCCGTGCGGGCGACCTTTCCGGCCGCGCAGGCGTACGAGATCGCTCTGGCCCGCGTCGGCTTCGACGAGAAACAGCTGCGGGAGCGTCTTCGACAGGATCTGCGCATCCTCGCGTACCTCGATCAGCGCTTCACGGTACAGGCGCCGAGCGATGAAGATCTGGGACGCTATTACCGCGAACATCCACAGAGTTTCACCGAGGACGGCAGGCTGACGCCGTTCGAGCAGGCGCGCCCAAGGATTGTGGAAGCTGCCACCGCGGAGCGCCGGCAACGGCTCGTGGACGAGTGGGTGGCCGGGCTCCGCCGGCGGGCCGAGATCGTCGAACCATCGGTGGCGGTGCCCGAGGCCGCGCAGCCCGTTCGCTAGCGTCCGACGATCAGAAACTGAACGAGCTGCAGGAGATTGAAGCCAGAGTGGCTGACCACCGGCGCCAGCGCCGAGCGGCGGCGCAGATAGACGACGCCCCAGAACGCGCCGAGGACACCGGTGGCGACGGCCGCGTCCACACCTTGCGGGAGATGACCGAGGCCGAACGCCGCGCTGGTCGCGACGACTCCGATCGTACCGCCCCCGAGCCATCGTTCGAAACGATGCAGCAGGAACGCACGCTGGATTTCTTCGCGAACGCCGCCTGCGATCACCACGACCAGGGCAAAGATGGCGGCATCGCGCGGCCGGCGCATCAGATCCTTCAGAGGGTTGTTCTCGACCGTGTGAAGCTGCGGCAGGAACCGAAGGATCGCGCCCAGCACGATAAGGGCAATGACGAACGCGGCGATGATGAGCCCCGCTCCAACCCGCATCTCGTGTCCGACGGGCTCCCGTCCGAGAAGGACGATCCGCGGCTGCTCGCCGTGAGCGCGGAGAAACAACACAATGAGGCCGACGAGGAGAACCGTGTCGACGAGCGAGAGGATCGCGACATACTGCAGACTCAGCCCGCCATCGGGCCTCATCGGTTGAAAACCGGAAGTGACGAGGACCGAACCGAGCGCGAGTTGCGTCGGGTAGTCCGAGCAGAGCAGCACCTCGAGGAACGCGACGATTCGTTCGGCCGGCGTCGGCCGTGCTCGGACGGGCGGTTCAGCAGCGACGTCGAAACGAAGACCAGACGGCTCGGGGCCGGGGTCGGTCGCCATGTGGTAGAGCCTACCGCAGGGACGAATGGCCTGGGTATCACGAAGTCACGAAGAGCACGAAGGATCGGATCTGCTGTGTGAAATGCGCTACTCCTGGCAGCCGGTGGTGAAAGTCATATCGGGCTGTTGCAGTCCTGGGCGCAGGCAGAAGAAGGGGTCAGACCCCTTTGTTTTCGGCCATCGCAAAGGGGTCTGACCCCTTCTTCGAGCGGCAACGCACTTGCGCCACGGACTGCTAGCCTCTCACACGTATCGTGAGCGGTTCTGTGAGCCTCAGCGAAACGGCCGCGCCCTTCGCCATCCGCACTTCCTGTCCACGATCGGAAAGCACCACCGCCGTACCGGCGCCCCCGCCGATGGTTCCGCCGATCGCCGCGCCCTTCTTGCCGCCGACAATCCCACCGATGATGGCACCTCCCGCCGCAGGCACGCCGATCTTGGCTGCGTCTTTCTTTTTTTCCGACGGGGCGGTTCGGCCGAACGTGTTCGTTTGCAGCTGGTAGTGTTCGTTCTGCCCTCGTGGCACGAGCGTGTCAAAGCGCATCGCGAGATGTGCGCGTCCCTGAACCTTTCCTGCTCTCGTCGCGCTGGTCACCATGCCGGTCACAGCGCTTTCTTCCGGGACAACCGTCACACCGTCAACCGTAACCGCGCGGGTCACATGTGCTTGCACGGGCTCTTCCACGCGGCTGGTGTCGGACCCCACCGCCGTGTCGAGCGCGAGCGCCAGCGTCGTGCCTGCGGGAATCGTCACTTCACGCCACGTGATCACCGGAGCGTTCGTGGCTGGAGCGCTTTTCGAGGAGTCCGCGGCCGGGGCCGTGCCGCTTGTGGCGGCCATCGCACCCTCGGGGGTCGATGACGAAGATGCAAGTGGAACATCGTTTGATGCACCTGCCGGTGGCATCGTCTTGCCGCATCCTCCACTTATCCCGGCTATCAGCAACGCAACACCAATCGTTCGCATTCGTTCCTCCAGATAATCGAACAGGCTGCAAGGATCCGGCCAGTAGACGAGCTCACCAGTGTTCATCAGCACTTCCGACGGAATCAGCTTGCAGCAGCCTCCGGGCGCGCTCACAATGTAAAAATGACATGGTACCGGGATAGAGGAGACCGAGGATGAACCTTGTAGGCGAGGAGGCCATCGGTCCTCACGTCGAAACTGCGGTTTCCGAGCGCGTGCTGATCGTGGAAGACGATGCCTCGGCTCGTACGGGGCTCGAGCAGCTGTTGAAAACCTGGGGTTTCATTGCCGAATCGGCGGCGGACGGTGAGGAGGCTCTGGAAAAGCTCACGAGCTTCCGGCCCGCCATCGTCATTTCCGATCTCGTCATGCCGCGGATGAATGGGTTGGAGCTTCTGCGCGCGCTCCAGAGCCAGGGCGCCGACGTGACTACGCTGCTGCTGACGGCTCAGGGAACGGTTGAGTCCGCCGTGGAAGCGATGAAGGAAGGCGCTTACGACTACTTGACGAAGCCCGTCGACATCCAGCGCCTGAAGATACTCCTCGACAAGATTGTGGAGCGTCAGGGCACGCTGCGTGAGGTCAAGGCCCTGCGCCGGCAACTGCGCGAGTTCGGGGCGTTCGGTTCGATGATCGGGAACAGCGCCGAAATGCGCAAGATCTACGAGGTCATCGAGCAGGCGGCGCCGACATCGGCCTCGGTGCTCATTACAGGGGAATCAGGGACCGGCAAGGAGCTCGTGGCTCAGACGGTCCACCAGCTCAGCCCGCGAAACACGTCTCCGTTTGTCGCCATCAACTGTGCTGCGATTCCGGAAACGCTCCTCGAAAGCGAGATCTTCGGCCACGAGAAAGGAGCGTTCACAGGCGCCGCGGACCGTCGGCAGGGCTGCTTCGAGCTGGCAGACCGCGGGACGCTGTTTCTCGACGAGATCGGAGAGATGACGCCGGCCACGCAGGTGAAGCTGCTCCGCGTGCTCCAGGAGCGCACCTTCCGCCGGCTCGGCGGGCGCAACGAGCAGTCCGTTGATGTGCGCGTCATCGCGGCGACCAATATCGATCCGGCCGAAGCGGTCCAGAAAGGAAAGCTGCGCGAAGATCTCTACTATCGGCTCAACGTCTTCGCGCTGCGGCTGCCGCCGCTTCGTGAGCGGAAGGACGACTTGCCGTTGCTCGTACAGGCGTTTGTCACCGAATTCAACGCGCGCAATCAGAAGTCGATTGCGGGGGTGGATCCGGAGGCGAGGCGCCTGCTTGATCAGTATGCCTGGCCCGGCAACGTGCGGGAATTGAGGAACGTCATCGAACGCGCGACGATCCTCGCGCCCGGCCCGTTTATCGAGCCACGGCATCTCCCGCCGCCGCTGACCGAGACGCGGGCTGTCGAGCACCGGCCGCAGGTCGCGCTGGCTCCCGGCACGACGGTGGAAGAAGCGGAGCGGCGGCTGATCATGATGACGCTGGAGCACACGCGCGACAACAAGACCCGCGCCGCCGAGATTCTTGGCATCAGCCTCAAGACCCTCCACAACAAGCTGAACAAGCTTCGGCTGAGGCCCCGGAGGGCGGAATGATGACGGTTATGACGGGATGATGGGGTGATGGGGGTGGCGGAGTAACGCCGTTCGCCAGACGACGATGCGACTAGGCATTAAGGGAAAACAGGTTCTCTACGTCACCTCGATCGTAGGTGTGTTCGTGGTGGTCCTGAGCCTCCTGTTCCTTGCTCGCTTGGCGCAGGTGAGTCTGATTGAAAGTCATGCGCGTGCGCAGTACACGGCGGATCTCATCTTCCAGCGCGCCCGGGAAGTCGTCGTTGCAGGGGTCAATCCGTATGAGGCGCTTCGCCGCGATCCGGGCCTCCGGACGGTCCTGGCATCAAGTCTGACCGCCAAGAACCTCACGTTCGCCGCGATCGTGGACTCGCAAGGCGCGCTCATCGCCACGGATCCAGCGCTTCAGGAGACGACGCTTCGCGCCGGCCAGGATTACACGACCGATTTGCAGGCGCTCCTCTCACAATCGCCGTTTTCGCAGCTGCGCGCCATCTATACGGGACAGGGACGCAATCTCGAGGTGCGGCAGCCCCTGCTCATCGGCGACACCGAAATCGGATCGATTCGCATCGGCGTATCGACGCTGCTCATCCGTGATGAGCTGGAATTATCGCTCCGTCCGGCCCTGTGGGTCGCGCTCATCGCGCTGACCGTCGCGGTGTTCGTCGCGACGCTGCTCGCGCAGTTGATCCTGCGGCCGATTCATGTGCTCCGCAGCGGCCTGACCCGGCTCGGACGCGGAGAGTCCGGCGTCCGTCTCGATATCGATCAGGATGATGAGTTCGGCGAGCTCGGGACTTTTTTCAACACCGTGAGTGCCCAGCTCGCTGCCGATCGGTCGCAGATGGCCGGACAGGTCGCGAATCTCGAATCGGCGGTCGAGCATCTCGAGGACGCCGTCGCGATCCTCAGCCCGACGGGCGATCTCCTGTTCGCGAATCCCGCCGCGCGTGCGCTGTTTCCGACGGTGTCGAGCGGCGCAGCGTTGACGGATCTGGTGGCAACCGGCCATCCGCTGCGCAAGCTGTTCGAGCAGACACTCGCCAGTCGGCAGTCGGCCGGTCCGGTCTCCGCCGCGTTTGATTCCGGTGAGCGGATGATTCTCGCGCACCCGGTCAACGATGGCGGCGGCGGTCTCGTCGGGATCATGTTGATCGTCCGCAATCTGGAGTACCTGAGCCAGGTGCAATCGACCATTCGCTATTCGAGGAAGCTCGCCGCGCTCGGCCGCCTCTCGGCGGGCGTGGCGCACGAGGTCAAGAACCCGCTCAACGCGATGATGATTCACCTGGAATTGTTGCGGCAGGTGTTCACGACGCGAGCGCCGGGCGCGGGGCGCGCCTCGCACGGCGCCAGTGGCGTCGCGCTCGCCACGACCGACGTGCTGCCGGCCAATTCGGCGGATGCGCTCGATCACGTGGACGTGATCGCGAGCGAGATCCGCCGGCTCGACGAGGTCGTGCAGGGCTTCTTGAAATTCGCGCGGCCCGAGGATCTGAAGCTGCAGCCCGTGCAGCTGTCCGTCCTGCTGCACGAAATCGTCCCCATACTCCAGCCGGAAGCCGATCGCGCCGGCGTGGCATTATCGGTGGAGTGCGAGCGAGCGCCCGACGTCAACTGCGATCCGACCATGCTCCGACAGGCGTTCCTGAACCTCGGGTTGAATGCCTGCCAGGCGATGCCAGGCGGCGGGGCTCTGCGCATCCGCTGCGAGGGCGCCCGGGACGGGCGCGTGGCCGTCGACTTCTCCGATACAGGCGTGGGGATCAGCCAGGAGCATCTGCAGCGTATTTTCGACTTGTATTTCACGACCAAAGCGAAAGGCAGCGGGATCGGTCTTTCAATGGTCTATCGCACGGTGCAGATGCACGACGGCGAAATTGAGGTACAGTCAGTACCTGGGGCAGGCACCACGTTTCGCGTGCTGCTGCCTCAGGCGTAGAACACATCATGGACGCCTGGACGAGATGTCGCTGGCTCACGGTGCCGTTGCTCCTGGCGGCACTGGCGTCCGGCTGCGCGCGCACCGCAGCGAAAGTGACTCCTGATGCGCCGGCGCTCGACATGCCGGTGCCTCCACCCAGGGTGATCGCGACGACAAACGCGGAAGTGCCGCAGCCGGTGGGCGCACCGCCAGAATTGCCGAGCGGCATCGATGGGTTGAATCGCGACGAGCCGGTCAGGGCGGCGACCGTTCCTTCCAGGCCCACAGCGCAAACCGCGAAGCCGGCTGACCCGCCCAAGCCTGATGCCGTCGCCGTTGATGCTGTCAAGCCACCGGATGAACCGCGGGCGACCCAGATCTCCTCTCCGCTGCAGACGACGCCGACGCAGCGGGAGGGAGAAGTCGAAGCAGGCATTCGCGCGGATATCACGCGCGCCTCGACCAACCTGAACCGGGTCGACTACCAAAAGCTGAGCCCTGACGCTCGAAGTCAGTACGACCTTGCCAAGAGCTACGTTCTGCAGGCTGAAGACGCCCTCAAAGCAAAAAATCTCGCCTTTGCGAAAAGCCTGGCTGAAAAGGCCGCCACAATCGCGGCTCAGCTCGGACGCTGAAATTCCCACAGGCGTCCACAGTCGTCCACATCTTGCGAGTGACCTAAAACAGAAGCACAATATATAGTGCTTTTCTCGCTTGACAAAGTTTCTGGTGACGCGCATATTTGTCCGCCGGAGCAGAAGACAAGCGAGACACGAAGACCTCCCAGCTTTTCGTGGATCGCCCTGGGGTTTTAGGTTCTGCAGCCTCGTGGCCTCGGAGTCGACCACCTCGGCCGAGAGCGAATTCCAGTCAAGTTCCGGGACGGCCCGGACCGCATTTCACGATCGCGCCGCTGGGGCGGCTGCGCGGTCCTCTGATCCGGGCAAGGGCCCGCGTGAACGGAGTCGGACATGAAAGATCGCGCAGCCTACCAAGCCTCGAGTGCCGGCCAGCAACCGGTAGAGACCCGAAGCTCCCAAAGCGTTCCGGGCTTTGCCGAGCCTCAAGCCGATCAAGTCACGCCGCGCTCGACAAGCTCGGAGCCTTCCGACGGCCGTGCGAAAACGGCATCGGCGCAGGGGCTGGCGTTCCCCCGGTTCTTCACCAAGGCCGGGGTCGATCCTTTCGACGAGATCGGCTGGGAGCTCCGCGACGCCGTCATCGGCAACGAACGAGGCCAGGTGGTGTTCGAGCAGCGCGATGTCGAGATCCCGGCGTCCTGGTCGCAGCAGGCCACCAACATCGTCGTCTCGAAATATTTCCGCGGTCAGATCGGCACGCCCGACCGCGAGCACAGCATCAGACAGCTCATCGGACGGGTGGTGACGACGCTGACGGAGTGGGCGCGAGCGGATGGATACTTCGCGTGCGAGGAAGACCTTCAGGCGTTCAGCGACGATCTGAAGCACATCCTCGTCTACCAGAAGGCCGCCTTCAACAGCCCTGTCTGGTTCAACTGCGGCTTCGAACAGGCGCCACAGTGCTCGGCGTGCTTCATCAACTCCGTGCAGGACACGATGGACTCCATCCTGACGCTGGCCCGCACCGAGGGGATGCTGTTCAAATTCGGGTCCGGCACCGGCACGAACCTGTCGCCCATCCGCTCGTCAAAGGAGCTGCTTGCGGGCGGGGGCACGGCGTCGGGCCCCGTGTCCTTCATGAAGGGATACGACGCCTTCGCGGGTGTCATCAAGTCGGGCGGCAAGACCCGCCGCGCGGCCAAGATGGTCATTCTCGACGCCGACCATCCGGACATCGTGGAGTTCATCAACTGCAAGGTCGAAGAAGAGCGGAAGGCGTGGGCGCTGATCGATGCCGGCTACGACGGATCGTTCACCGGCCCGGCGTACTCGTCCGTGTTCTTCCAGAATTCGAACAACAGCGTGCGCGTGACGGACGATTTCATGCGCGCCGTGCTCGACGACAGCACGTGGGAGACGCATGCGGTGCGCGATGGCCAGGTGTTCGACACGTATAAAGCGCGCGATCTGATGCGGCTGATTGCCGAGGGCACGCACATCTGCGGCGACCCCGGCATGCAGTTCGACACCACGATCAATGACTGGCACACGTGCCCCGAAACCGATCGCATCTACGCGAGCAACCCGTGCTCGGAGTACATGTTCCTGAACGATTCGGCGTGCAACCTGTCGTCGATCAACCTGATGAAGTTCGTGAAGGTTGTTGGGGACGATCCCAATAACGTCGAGTTCGACGTCGTGTCCTACAAGGCGGCGATCCGGACGCTCATCACCGCTCAGGAGATCATCGTCGACAACGCGAGCTATCCGACGCCGGCGATCGAGAAGAACAGCCACGCGTATCGGCCGCTCGGGCTCGGCTATGCCAACCTTGGCGCCCTGCTGATGTCGCGCGGGCTGCCGTACGACAGCGACGCGGGGCGCGATTACGCCGCCGCGCTCACCGCACTGATGACCGGAGAAGGCTACGCCCAGTCGGCGCGAATCGCTCGCGATTGCGGCGGACCCTTCTCGGGCTACGAGAAGAACGCCCGGTCGTTTCTCCGCGTCATGCGCAAGCACCGGGATGGGATGCGCGACGTCAACGCGCGCAACGTCCCGTCGGATCTGTACTCCGCGGCGAAGAGCTCCTGGGACGATGCCGTGGAGATCGGCGAGGCGTTCGGCTACCGGAACGCACAAGCGACGGTCCTCGCGCCCACGGGCACCATCGGCTTCATGATGGATTGCGATACGACAGGCGTCGAGCCGGACATCGCGCTCGTCAAGTACAAGAAGCTCGTCGGCGGCGGGCTGATGAAGATCGTCAACCAGACGGTGCCGATGGCGCTGAGAAAGCTCGGCTACACGCCGCCGCAGATCGACGCGATCGTCGATCACATCGATCGGAACGAGACCATCGAAGGCGCGCCCGGACTCAAGGAATCACATCTCGCGGTGTTCGATTGCGCGTTCAAGGCGGCGAAGGGGCAGCGTTCGATCCACTACATGGGGCACATCAGGATGATGGGCGCGACCCAGCCGTTCATCTCGGGTGCGATCAGCAAAACGGTGAATGTCCCGAAGGACGCCGCCGTCGATGAGATCATGCAGGCGTACATCCAGTCCTGGAAGCTCGGAGCCAAGGCGGTTTCGATCTATCGCGATGGCAGCAAGCGGACGCAGCCGCTGAACACGTCCAAGGACCGGACGCCGGCTGAAATCGCGCAGCAGGCCGCCGCGCAGCCCGTCGCCGGGCCGGTGCGCCACAAGCTGCCGGACGAACGCCACGCGATCACGCACAAGTTCGACATCGCCGGCCACGAGGGCTACATCACGGTGGGCTTGTTCGCCGACGGGCAACCGGGTGAAATCTTCCTCGTGATGGCCAAGGAAGGATCGACGATCTCCGGTTTCGCCGACGCGTTCGCGCAGGCGATTTCGTACGCCCTGCAGTACGGCGTGCCGCTCCAGGCGCTGGTGGACAAGTTCAGCCACGTGCGCTTCGAGCCGTCAGGGATGACGCGCAATCCGGAAATTCGCTTTGCCAAGTCGATCGTCGACTACATCTTCCGGTGGCTCGCGACGAAGTTCCTGTCGCCGGAGGCGCAGTTCCACGCGGGCGTCAACGGGCAGGAGCTGAATGGGCCGGCGGGGCAGGATCAATCCGTGCCGGCTGCTTCGAGCGCTCCGGCTCCCACCGCCCAGGCGGGTCCGGCGATGCCGTTCTCGACCATTCAGAACCAGGAGGACGCCCCGCCGTGCTCGACGTGCGGGTCGATCATGATCCGCAGCGGCGCCTGCTACAAGTGCATGAACTGCGGGAACACGTCAGGCTGCGCGTAGCGACGGCGATCACCGCAGAGGTCGCCGAGGCCGCGAGTTGGCCGGTAGCGTTCCTGATGAAGCTTCACCCGCACTACTTGGAGTATCGTGAGCCCATGCCCCTGACGCCCGAACAGGCCGCCGTCATTCTCAAGTCGGAATTGCGGACGCTGACGGCCGAGCACCCGACGACCAGGCGCGTGATCGAGGCGATCCCGGCCGACCACGCCGGCTTCCGGCCCGATCCGATCGCGAAAAGCGCGTTCGATCTCGCCTGGCATCTCGTATCGGCGGAACACCTGTTCCTGAATGCCGCCGGGTCAGGATCGTTCGACTATGCCACCAGCCAACGCCCCGAAGAGGTTCGAACACCCCTTGATGTGGTGGCCTGGTATTCGGAGAGATTTGCCGTCGACATGGACCGACTCAGGAATGTGTCGGGAGAGGATCTGCTGAAAGTGATCGACTTCCGAGGCATCCGGCAGATGCCGGCGCTCTCGTTTGCGCAATTGGCCCGGAACCATTCCATCCACCACCGCGGTCAGTTGTCCGTGTACTTGCGGCCGATGGGGGCCAAAGTCCCATCAATCTACGGCGAAAGTTACGACGCGCGGCAGGAGCGCGAGGCAGCGGCGAAACAGTAGAGTCTCGGCTGGCGCCATTGTTTCGCCCGCCGATTTCGCTTACAGTCAAGGCGTTCTCGATACGTTTTTTCTAAGGAGAGTCAAGATGCGCGTAAGAAGTCTCGCAGCCGCCGCAATCTTCCTGGCAGCCCTGGCAGCCCTGTCGGCCCTGTCGGCAACGACCGCGGCCGCCCAGGCGCCGCCAACGACCATTTCCGGCAATATGCAGCGTCAGTACGCCACGGTCAAAACCAACTTTACGCAGGCCGCCGAGAAGATGCCCGAGGCGGACTACGGTTTCAAGCCGAGCGCGATGCCTGAAGTGCGGACGTACGGTCAGCTCTTCGCGCACGTCGCGCAGTCTCAGTTCGGCACTTGCGCCCAGGTGAAGGGGGTTCCGAATCCCATGATGGGCCGGCAGCTCGAGACCGAGTTGAAGACCAAAGCCGAATTCGTCAAGGCGCTCGCCGATTCGTTCGCCTTCTGCGACGATGCGTATGCGGCGCTCAGCGATGCGAACATGAGCGAGCCGGTAGGACGGGGCCAGGTTGCGCGCGCGGCGATGCTCGGCAACAACGTCGATCACAACAACGAGATGGCTGGCACGGCATACGTGTACATGCGCGCCAAGGGCCTTGTGCCGCCGTCCACAGAGAATGCGATGGCCGCTCGAGGCGGTGGCGGGGGCGGGGCGCGCGGTGGAGCGCCGGGCGGTGGTGGTGGACGTGGCGGTGGGACACCTCCTGGACGGTAAGGTTGGTTGCGGCGCCTGGCTAAAGAGCGTGCAAACAACCGCTAACGCTGCGTTCTTCACCGACCATAGCGCCGGACACGACATACTGCTGAAGGCGGGTTCGCACCGCGAACCCGCCCGTCTGTCTTCCTGCCATGCCAACTGCCGGACGTCTACGTTATCTGGAAGCGCAGCCGCAGGGTCCACGCCAGTCTGGCCCGACTCGCTCGGCCCGGACGCTCATCCTGATCCACGCTTTTCCGCTCAACGCTCACATGTGGGACGCTCAGCTGGCGCTGGCTCAAACCGGGTGGCGCGTCATCGCCCCGCATCTCCGAGGCATGGGAGACGCGGCCCACGATCCGCCAACGGCGTCGATGGACGACTACGTCGGCGATGTGATCGATCTCCTCGACACGCTGCACATTGAGGACGCAGTCATCGGCGGTCTCTCGCTCGGCGGATACGTGACGCTCGGAGTCTTCCGCCATGCCCCCCGCTATTTCAGCGGCATGATCCTCGCCGATACGCGATCGCAGGCCGACACACCTGAAGGAATCGAAGGACGCAAGCGGACACTCGCGCTGCTCAGCGAGAAGGGTGCGACTGCCGTACTGGACGATATGCTTCCGAAGCTGCTCGGCGAGACCACCCGCCGCAACCACCCGGCCGTCGCCGATCGGCTTCGCGAGCTCGTGCGGTTGAATTCTGAGGTTGCGATCGGAGGCGCGATCACGGCTCTCATGACCCGCCCCGATTCGACACCGCTGCTGTCATCGGTCCATTGCCCGACACTTATCGTGGTCGGGGAGGAGGACACGCTGACGCCTCCCACGCTCAGTCAGGACCTGCACCAGGCGATCGCCGGATCGGAGCTGGTGATGCTGCCTGGTGCGGGCCACCTGTCCAGCCTCGAACAGCCCGAGGCGTTCAACGCCGCCCTCGCCATGTTCCTGACCCACAGGGTCTGATCAATGAGAGTGCAGATGGCAGATGGCTGGTTGCAGATTGGAGCGGCCGTTGTCCTATCCGCCCTGGTGGGCCTGATGAGCCCGATGACCATCGTCGCGCGGCCTCGGGCCCAGGAGGTCAATGCGCGCCAAAAGGCCTATGACGAGCTGCTCGACCTCAATGTGCGCGACGGCCTCGTCTACTACCGCGCTCTCAAAGGACAACGGGCCCGGCTCGACGCGTACATCAGTGGACTGGCGTCGGCGACGATCGACTCCGCCCCGCGCGAAGAGCAGATCGCATTCTGGCTGAACGCCTACAACGCGCTCGTGCTGCAGACGGTCATCGATCACTATCCCATCACGCAGAGGACGCGCGAGTACCCGGCTCGCAGCGTGCGCCAGGTCCCGGGAGCGTTCGATCGGTCGACGCATCGCGTCGCGGGACGGACACTCACGCTCGATCAAATCGAGCAAACGATTCTGCCGGGCTTTCAGGATCCCCGCGTCTATCTGGCGCTCGGCCGCGGCGCCGTGGGCAGCGGGCGTCTGCGCAGCGAAGCTTACACGGGGGCGAATCTCGAACGGCAGCTCACCGAGATCGCCAACGAGTGCGTGAATCGCGCGCAGTGTGCCGAGGTCGATCGAACCGCGAACGCGGTGAAGCTCAACGCGGTGTTTTCGTGGCGGGAGAAAGAGTTCGTCGCCGCATACGACGGTAAATCGGCGCCCATCTTCGCCACCCGCAGTCCGATTGAGCGCGCGATGCTGGCTTTTATCGACGGCACGCTCCTGACGACCGAGCGGGAGTTTCTGGAGAAGAACGAGTTCAAGGTCGAATTCATTCCCTTCGACTGGACCTTGAACGACCTCACGGGTCGCACGGGCCGCTA